>CAYSFQ010000065.1:7877-13013 GCA_964430575.1 uncultured Desulfobacteraceae bacterium | reverse complement strand
GTCACCGTCACCGTCACCGTCACCGTCACCGTCACCGTCACCGTCACCGTCACCGTTCAGCAGAAATGCGGAAGAAGACCTCGTTCTGTCTTCACATATTCCTTAATAAAAACCATACATTAATTCTCATCTATTTGTCAAGGGAAAAGGAGCGGAAAAGCACATCATGATCAAAAAGGATCGCATATATTGGGCATCGATTCACTTCCCTTACCGCCGGGAGATTCTCGCTGAAACAGACCGGTAGATGATCAGAACTGCTAACAGACCTATTAAAAAGATTCCGATCAAATAGGCGCCAAGGCGGAAAGCCGAGTTCATCAGCCCTTGTGTCTGATTCTCAACGAGGGTTAGGGTTTCTTTCAATGCCGCCGTATTCAGCGGCTGGCCTTCGGGACCCAAAAGGGGCGATGCATGGGACAAAAAGGCATCCAGCCGGTCGATGGTGGCAATACTCCGGTCGAGAACTGCTATGTAGTCCACAGGTTCTGAGGCATTGATCATCCGATAAAGGGGGTCAACCACACGAACGGTTGCGTTGATTTTATCAGTCAGCTCGCTTCCCGCTTCCAGAGACTTACGGACTTCCGACAGAAGCCCTTTTAACCGGTTTTCCTGGGAAATCAAATCTGCGAAAATTTTCTCCCTCTCGATTTCGATCCAGACGGTGAGTTCTTTAATGGTCTCCTGTCGCATTTCGTTCACCTGCCCCGGCAAATCCTCTGCCACCGTCGCAAGACGACTGGTGTTCGCAATCAGTGTTTCCACTTCCGGCATCGTTGTCAGCTGGTCGATCATTAATTCGGTTTGCATGGTTATGGTGCGTGGCAGGCGCTCCAGGTAAAACATGGCGCGTTCAGACAGCAGCAGGGTCTTGTCGACACTGGCCAGAGCTTTTTCAACATCGTCCAGCAATCCTTTCGCTTCCTGCAAGGCAGCTGTCGGGTGCATCCCACCCATCTCGACGAAATCGCTGAGGCGAACCTCAGAGACATAATATTGACCGGGGTTGGCTTCGATCCATTCTTTAATCAGCTTCCGCAGTTGGTCCTGCTGCGCCGTTGTCAGGACCATTTCAGACATTTTCCAGACTCTCGGCTCAAGCCGTTCATACACCGCCTTCAGGCCGGCACCTTGTTTATGGTATACTTGGGGAACCCAGTATTTTTCCACGGCATAACGCATAAGGGACATATGGACGATCATATCCAGCAAATTCGCGGCAGGATATTGTCCTGCGGCGATGCTCATGGCGGCCGACCCGAATAGGACCTTGCTGTACTGCGCGGTAGTCCTAATCTGTTTAGAAACTTCGGAGCGCAGGATCTCGTCGAAGGCCTGCCACAGCTCCATGACATAAAGGTCCGCAAAGTCCATGACCATGTCCTGCATCTGGTATTCGGAAAGGGTGCCTCGTTCCGGTTTCTGATCGTCGAACACTGCATTAATTTCTTGTTGAGAGGTTTTCGGACTGTGAGGAGGCCGTGAGGTGCTGCAGCCGACTGCTATAATAAGACATATAATTGTCAGCAACGATGCGGCCACGATGCGGTTTTGTAAAAGGACCTCAAGCATGGGGGTTGAATCTTTCAATTTTGATAAGCCACTAAAATGGCAGATCCTATGGCTAATTGAAACAATAAACCATGCCTTATGTCAACAAAAATCGGGGTTTAGCTGAACAGCATACCCCTGGCCAATACCGATAACAAAACCGGACCAAATCCCCCTGATCCGGGAGAGGAAAGAAATTTAATGAAGAGGGGGGATCGTTAGAGATATGAACCTGCTGGTGGGCGCTTAGTTACTGAATTACAAATGGATGTCCCGCAGATCTACGCAGATCTAAACAGCCAACACAGATTCCTGGTATTGCAAAACGGATGCATCAACCGTAAGCAACAGCATCCCCTCTGTACGGGCCTGGGCCAGCAGCAAGCGATCAAAAGGGTCTTTATGAAGCAAAGGCAACGTCTCGACCGTAAAAACATGCTCCGCATCGACAGATAATTCGATGTACCCATTTGCTGTAAGCATTTTTCTCAAGCGCCGCGGATTCACCTTGAAATCTTCCCGTCCCAGACCCCGTTTGATCACAATTTCCCACATACTGGCCACACTGAAATACAAATCGTTTTCGGGTGTTGTCAAGAGAGTTCGGGCTGATTTGGAAAGCTTTTCAGGCTGACCTGCTGCCCACAGGACAACGTGCGTATCCAGCAGCAGTTTCATTAGAGCTTTCCTTCAAAAAGCATGACGATTTCCGTTGCCCCCAGGGAATCAAAATCTTCTGGCACCGCGATCTCACCGGACATGAACCCCAACCTTTCAGCCCCAGTAACCGCTCCATCGGACAAGGGCAAAACCTTGACCATAGGCTTTCCTGACTTGGCAATGATAAAAACATTTCCTTTCGCAGCCTCATCAACAAGGCGTGAAAGGTGCGTCTTGGCTTCGTGGATATTGACAGTTTGCATGGCACACCCCATGGAATTAAGTTCAGTAGACTTAGTTTATGGATTCAATCACTGGAAGTCAAGATCTTTTTTTGAACCCGCACAACAACCCAACAAAAAACCGGCGGCACCTAATCGCAGGTTCCCTTGAGCGTAAACTTCCCGGCGTGGCGGTGGATGCCACATAGGCATCCTTTGCCCCAAAGAAACTCCTGATTGCAAGCTTCTTATAAGGGGGGCACAGATCATGCCGAAGAACTCATCCCAAATCAGCCCTATGGGATAATGGTAAATCCTGCCGTCACAAAATGCCGGTCAAAGGAAAAAGCCACTCGAATTCCATTTTGCATCATGCTGGCAAAACTGACCGCGTCGGCATAGCTGAAATCCTGATCCTCATATTTCTCCAGGATATCCTCGGCGTTCTGTTCCAAGATCTGGTCGGAATAGATTTTATTGACTCTCGGGCTTGCCTCAATGTTCTGCAAAAATGTCATGGCCGGCTGATGACCTATGGTGCGGCGTATCAGGATGTAGGTTTCAGCAATGACAAGGTTTGTCGTCGTCAGACGATGATTATGTTATTCGCGCCATAGATGCATCATATCCTAGCTGACACCAAGCAGCAATAATTTTGTATCGTGTCCACCGAATTACGTACTCCTGAAATTTCAGGTTTTTTGCAGCCGGCCGTATTCAAAGAGACTGGCCATAACCCCAGCAGCACGTTCCGGCGTAGCGTAATTGACCAGCGCCCCCCTGGTTTCGAGATCCTCAATCTGATCATCCCATATTCCTGGCGGCGACAGGATGCAGCTCACCACGGGCTTTTTCTGGGCCCATTGTTTCAGCAGTCCGCTGATGCCTGCCAAGGCCTCTACATTGGCGGAGGCAAACATCATCAGGAACAGGATGCCGTGGACGTTTTCATCATCCATGACCGCCTGAACAATCCCCTGGATGGCAGTTGAATCGTACCAGGCCGGGCCCATGTCCACCGGATTGGTTCGAAGGGCCAGGGGGGGCAGGAGTTGGTTGATTCGCGTTTGGGTTTTCTCGGAAAACCGCACAATGTCAAGCCCACGGGATTCACACACATCGCAGGCGGCCATGGATGGCCCCGCCTGGCCGGACAGAACCGCTACGCCTGCTCCGGCGGGTATGGGACATGACGCAAGAGCCTTTGCTGTATCCAGCAGGGCCTGGGTGCTGTCAACGGTCAGGATTCCCGCCTGCCTGAAGGCATCAGAGTAGATCTCATGCCTGCCTGCCAGGGAGCCGGTATGGGACCGGGCCGCCGCATCGCCCACCGTTCCGCTGCCTGTTTTGTAGGCCACCACGGGCTTTTTCCCGGCATGGCGTTTTGCAGCGGCCAGCAAGTCTTTGGGGGCATCAATCCCCTCCACGTAAAGGGCAATGACCCGGGTGTCCGTGTCTTCCATCAGGTAGTCTACCATTTCCGCAAAATCCACATTCATCCGGTTGCCCAGACCCACGATCTTACTGAGCCCCGCCCCATCACGCATGGCCAGAAACCCCAGCAAGTGAGAAATGCCGCCGCTCTGGCTGACGAGAGCGATGTTCCCCGGTTTCAGTTGGGAAAACTCGGGGGTAAAGGAGGCATTCAGGTTTGCGCACAGGTTCACCATGCCGAATGTGTTGGGTCCAATGACGGGGATTCCCGCGTCACCCACAATCTGTGCAATCTCCTCATGCAAAACAGCCCCCGCCGGATCATCGATCTCCTTGAAGCCTGCGGTGATGAGCACAATTCCCTTGACGTTATTTTCTGCGCATTCCCTGAAGACAGCTGAAACCCGCCCGGCAGGGACCACCACAATGGCCAGGTCGATGGGGACCGGGGATGCCGATACAGACGCGCACGCCTTGAGACCAAAGATCCGGTCCGCCCCCGGATTCACCGGAATTATAGTCCCCCTGAATCCGCCGTTCACCAGGCTTTTCATAACGTGAAACCCCAGTTTCGAGGGATTATCCGACGCACCGATAACAGCTACGGATTCGGGGTTGAAAAGGGAATGCATGGTTTTGAACTCCTTTCCTTCGATCAGCTAATACTTTGAAAACCTCACGCAAAGGCGCAAAGACGCTAAGGTTTTTGAAGTTCTTTTTCGTTAATTCTTTTGCGGCTTGGCGGCTTTGCGTGAGAAATATTTCTTGAGCAATGGGATGTTACAGCTCCCCGCTTTCCCGGGCTCTTGGAAAGCTCAAAACAAATGTGGTCCCTTGCATTTCCCAGGCTTTTACCTTTATGCGACCACCATGGTTTTTTACAATCTCCCGGCTGATACACAGTCCCAGGCCCGCCCCTTCTCCCGCTGCCTTGCCGGTAAAAAAAGGCTCAAAAATGCGGTCATGCAGATCCGCCGGAATCCCGATGCCCGTATCTGACACCGAAACCTTGACCCGGTTCTGGTCCGTGAAAGACCGGATGGCAATGAGACGTCCCTTGATTCCCCGGTCATGATCTTTAACGGCCATAATAGCATCTGCGGCATTGGAAAGCAGGTTGTACATCACCTGTTCCAGGCGGTTGGCCTGCCCAAAAATCAGCGGCAGATCTTGCTGTAAATCCGGGGTAACCCGAATATCATCCAGCAATAACTGCTGTTCAATGATGGCAAGGGTCTTTTGAATCACATCATTTAATTGAACCTTT
>CAYSFQ010000065.1:0-7777 GCA_964430575.1 uncultured Desulfobacteraceae bacterium | reverse complement strand
CTGCTGTTCAATGATGGCAAGGGTCTTTTGAATCACATCATTTAATTGAACCTTTTCTTTTTGAAACCCCCGTTTTTCCTCCAGCTCGGTGAGGCGATTAATGATAACGGATGCCCGGTCCACCTGCCCGCTGATCTCGGTTGCCACCTGCAGCAGACGGTCGTCGGGAATTTTCTGTTTTTTCCGGGCCATCATCTTCAAGAACTCACTCCCCACCTTGATGGCATTCAGCGGCTGGTTCAGCTCGTGGGCCACCCCGGGGGAAATGCCGCCCATGGTGGGCATGAGCCGCAGCAGATCCCACGCGGTCACCAGTTCCACATGAAGCATGACCGAGGGCAGAATGAGCAGGGCGCCCGCCAGGGATGCCACCATGGTGACCATCATGAGAAGTCCGAAAACCGCCGTGGGCTTGAAGTGGGAAAAGATCAGGATCGAAAACCCCAGACTGATGGCAAGGGTGGTAAAGATAATCGGTCTACCCACCCCGTAAATGGTGTCCCGCAGGGCCCGGTCTTTGTCCAGGTCCTTCTTGAATTCCTGGTTGTAGCGCACCAGGTAATGAATGGTATCGTCCACGGCGAGACCTATGGCGATGCTGGCAATCAGGCTGGTGGCGACGGAAAGCTCGATCCCGAGCCAGCCCATGAGCCCGAAACTGATCACAATGGGAAAAAGGTTGGGCACGATTGCCATAAAACCCACCTTGGCGGAAAGGAACAACAGACTCATGGCGGCAATGATCAGCACCAGGGTCAGGGTCAGGCTTTTCACCAACCCCTCTGTGAGCAGTTGGCTGCTCTGGGAGATGACGATCCCGAACCCGGTCACATGGACGTCGAAATGTTCCCCGAAGTTATCTTTCAAAAAATCGCTGATCTTTTGTTTCAACGCCAGGAAATCCCGTGAACCGGAGATATGGGTTCGGAGCAGGATATTGGCCTGTTTCATGTCCGGGTCCATGAAACGGTTAAACATCTCCTGCCCCAGCATGGTCTTGTAGCTGTTGATGAGTATGCGGACCTCAAAGGGTTCTTCAGGAAGTGCATAGGCCTCTTTTTTGTATTGTGTGGTGGCATAATTCACCAGTTTGAGAAAATCCGCCAGGGAAACGGTTTTATCCACACCAGTGAGCTTATTTAAAAAATCCTGGATTTTCGCGATCTGCTCCAGGTGAGCCGGGTCCTCAAAATACCCCTCAGTCCGGGCATTCAACACCACATTGACCGGAAAACTGCCGGACGTCTCTTTTGAGATATCTTGGAAGTGGCGGCTGATGGGGGTATTTTTTTTGAAAAACCCCACGGGGTTTGTCTCCACATGGATTCTGGTGATGCCAAAAACGGCCATGACACTCACCATCAAAACCGCCGCCAACACCCATTTTCGATGCTTGATGTTGAGGTGAATGATCTTTTTCAAAAAGGCGTTGATGGGACCACCCACGTGCCGGGCTGCTTTTGCCCTTTTGGGCAGCGGCAGCACGGCCAGGGCGGCCGGAACAGCGTAAAGCATCATCACCAGCATGCTCAGGAGCCCCAGGCAGGAGAACGCGGCAAACACCCGGATGCTGTGAATCTGGTTCAGCATAAGGGAACCCAGGCCGATGATGGTGGTAATCACCGCCAGGACCGTGGGAAACCGCACATGGATAAAACACCCATAAACGGCTTCTTTGGAAGAATCCGCAACTTCGCTCTCGGTTCGGTAAGCTGAAAGGATATACATGCAGTAGGCCGTGCCAACGGCAATGAGAAAAATGGGCACAATCATGGTCAATAGCGACAGGGGGGTGCCGCTCCAGGCCATCATGCCGAATGTCCAGATCAGGGCGAACAGGACCGAACCCGTGGGGATGAGCACCGATCGCACGTCCCTGAAAAGGCAGAGCAATACCAGGGCCATGATCAAGAATGTGACGGGCGGCAGTTTCAGAAAATCACTTTGCGTATAGGCGGCAAGGGCCCGGGAAACCAGGGGCATGCCGATCTGATAGAGGGAAAGTGCTTTGTTTTCTCCCTCCAGAATCTGCTCGATGGCCCGGATAACAGGTGCTTTATCAGCCACATCATCCAGGATGACGGACATTACGCTGGTTTTCTGGTCTTCGGAGAGAAAATTCCGTTTGAAAAGTTCAATGGGGCCGATAATTTCCCTGAACTCTTCAGGGGTCCAGCGAGAGGTGAGGTCCATATCCCGCTTAATGCTCGGCAGGCTTAACACCCGTTTCACACCCGGGATCTTTTCAATTGCCTCTCCAATGGCATCCAGACGCTCAAATGTCTCCGGAGCAAAGAGGTTGTCCACCTTTGCCACCACCAGGATCATTTCCTCGCTGCCGAACATCTTTTTGAACTGGTTATAATAGACGCTTTCCGGGAGATCTTCAATGGTCAGGTCGTATATGGACGTCTGAAAGCGAAGACCCGGCAGCTTGGCGGCGAAAACCAGGGTAATCAGGAAAACCAGGGTCAGGACCAGATACGGATGCCTGAGCACAAATCGAAGTCGATACCCGGAATTGACCCAACCCATTAACCCTGTCATAAAACGCCCTATCCTCTAAAGGTCCACCCCGTCTTCGCTGGACCCATTTTTCAGAATCTTCTCAGCCTTTTCAATTGCCGCATCAAGCGCTTCTTTCTTGACCGGTTTATGAATGAAATCCGTCGCCTTCAGATCCAGTGCCTTCTTCGCCAACTCTTTATCCCCATGTCCGGTGATAACAATCACCACGGCATCCGCAGAAATTGTCTTAATACGTTTCAGCACCTCAAAGCCATCGATACCCGGCATCTTGATGTCCGTGAACACAATGGAGGGGTTTTCCGCTTCAAACACCACAATGCCGTCTTCGCCGTTTTCAGCGGTCAGGACTTCAAAGCCATAGGCCTCCAGAAAGAGCTCGAACATGGCCAGGGTGGGTTTTTCATCATCAATAATCAAGACCTTATGGTTCAAATCAATTTCTCCTTCATCATGCACTCATGTGTGGTAACAGCACGACAAATGTGGAGCCGATTCCCGTTCCACTGTGTACGCGGATCTCGCCCCCGTGTTCCACTACAATTTCATAAACAATGGCCAACCCCAGGCCCATACCCTTTCCCACTTCCTTGGTGGTGAAAAAGGGCTCAAAAATCTTGTCCCGGGCATAACGGGATATCCCCACCCCTGTATCCGAAACCGCTACCGCCGCCCACCCTTTTTTTGAAAATGAGCGAATACTGATCCGAGCTTTAACACCTTGATGAAAGGTTTTCCGTTTCTGAGCAATGGCATCACGCCCATTGCTCAGAAGATTGAAAAACACCTGTTCCAGACGGTTGTTACTGGCACGGACCAGCGGAATCTTTTTTCCCGGAAAGAATCTCAACGCAATATTCTGAAGTTTCAACTGCTGACCGAAAATCTTAACAACATTCTCAACGGGGTCGTTAATGGCAACCTTCTCCCGGCTGAAATCCGCTTTTCTGGCAAATTCCCGAAGCCGTGTAATGATTTCCGAGGACCGGCTCACCTGAGCACTGACCTCTTTGGCCACCTGTGACAGTTTTTCCGGGGGTATCACCCGGCCTTTTTCCAGCATCAAAATCAAAAAATCGTTTCCCATCTTGATGGCATTCAACGGCTGATTGAGTTCGTGCGCCATTCCCGCAGACATTTCCCCCAGGCTCTTCATTTTGCTGGCCTGAATCAATTGCGCGTCCTTTTCCATGTTTTCAGTCACATCGTTGGTGGCCAGAATAACGACTTCCCGGTCCTGGTACGTCCCCGGACAGGCCCGCACGTTCACGTAAAAGGGCCGATTTCCTTTTCGGTAGTGCCGTGCCCTGTAGCTCAGCACGCACATGTTGGCCACGGCCTTTTCTCCTGATGCCACATCTTCCCAATCCCCGTATTCGAAGGTCCCCAGGTCTTCAAATGGTCGGCCGATCAATTCCTCCCGGGTATACCCGTAAGTTTCAGCTGCCGCAGGATTGGCATCGAGTATTTTAAACCTGTTGCGGCTGACCACAAACACCGGGTTGGGACCGCTGTCAAAAAGAGAGCGGTATTTCTCCTCACTTTCCTTGAGTTGCATACGGGAAGCCCGGATAGATGCGGTCATGCGATTGAAGGCATCGGCCAGTTGTTCGATTTCATCGCTGCGATATCCCTTACCCCGATTGCGCTCAAACTGGATTTCCGATTCCATCTCAAGATTGCCCCGGCTGATTTCCTCCGCCCTTCGAATGAGTTCCCCCATGGGTCGAGTAATATATCCCGAAAGCCAGTGGGCAATGCCGAAAAAAATGATGATAATGACGGAGATAAATCCCAGGAAAGTGATGCGAAGCCGACTGACAATCTCATCGATATACCCTTTGCGCAACCCCACGTGGACAACACCGATTTGCGACCCGCCCGCTTCCACAGGAGACGCGATGTCATAAGCAGATTCAACGCCGAAAGAAACCGGTTCGATACCATGGGTTCGCCCGGGGTTCAACCGTTCGGCATGCAGCATCGCTTCGGGAAAACCGCTTGAAAAGGTATGGCCCAGAACTTTCCCCTTCCGATCCAGAACAAACATATAGGAAATGAGCGCCTCCCGGTTTCCAAGCCGGGAGGCGTCGAAAAGGACCCTGCTCAATGCTTTCCGGTTCACCGTGAGAACATGGGGTTCGCTCTCTTCCGCAACATCTTGAGCAATACCCACTCCCCGTTGTTCCATTCGCGTGATGAGACTTGAAACCAGCACCCATCGGGCGACCAGGGCAATGCCGACGCTTACCAGAAGAATTACGGCCACAGAGGCAAAAAATATCTTGTTCTTATGGCTCAAACGGTCCAGCAGAATCATAAAACCCTCACGGTGTATCCTTCGCGAGCTCTTTTTCCGCCAATTCGGTTAAAACAAATTTCTGAACTTTCCCACTGCGCGTCATGGGGAAATCTTTCACGATTTTGAAATAGCGCGGCCGCATCCCTTCCGTCACATGGGCATTGGAAAAGGTCGCAAGATCTTGCTCATCCAGTTGAGTGTTTTCTTTCAGCTTGACCCAGGCGACCACCTCCTGGCCTTTTTCCGGATGGGGCACGCCGAAAACCTGTACTTCCGACACATCCGGGTGTTGGTAAAGATATTCCTCCACTTCCACGGGGTAAATCTCTATGTTATCCCTCACGATCACATCTTTCAAACGACCGGTAATCTTGAAATACCCGTTTTCGTCCACTTCCCCCAGGTCACCCGAATGGAACCATCCATCCCGATCAACCGCTGCAGCTGTGGCGCCGGGCATGCGATAATATTCTTTCATGAGAAACCCCCGGGTGCAGAGTTCCCCTTGCGTATGGGGGGCAAGATCTTCACCCGTCCGGGGATCCACAATTTTCACCTCATTGCACGGTAGCGGAGTCCCGATGGTTCCCACCCGCAGGGAGAGAGGATCATCGGGATGGGTCATGGTGATCCATGAGGAGGTCTCCGTGATGCCGTAGGCCACCGTAAGGTCGGAAACCCCGATCTCTTCCACCAGCCGCTTCATCAATTCCATGGGACAGGGGGCCCCGCCCACAATGCCGGTACGCACCGTGTCCCATCGGTTTTTACTGAATGCATGATGTTCCAGAAGCGCGATAAACATGGCGGGAGACCCGTAAATGGCGGTGCACGCCTCACCATAAACGCTATCGAGTACCGTGACCGGATCAAAGGTTTCAGAGGGCATGACCAGGGCCGCCCCGCATATGAGGCCAGACAACGCAATGCACGTATTGCCGAACATGTGAAATAGGGGGAAAAACAGACAGAGACGGTCAGCTTCGGTAATTTTCTGCCGCTCGGTGGAACAGAGCGATTTGTTGATTAACCCCAGGTGATCCACCACCACCCCTTTTGGTTTGCCTGTTGTACCCGAGGTGTACATGATGGCCACGGGATCTTCTGAGCGAACGGCCTCCGTCATTTGCCGGATCTTTTCAGGTTTCACCGTTTCCCCCCTGCTGATCAATTCCAACCAAGGGATCCCAACCGACGCAGGTCCGGGGGAAATCACAATGATGTTTTCAAGGGAGTCGATTTCAATTGCAGCGGTCCCCTCCGCCAACTCTCCTGAAACCATTAAGGCCACGCATTCTGCCTGTTCCAGGATGTATTCCAGATCCTCCCGGCCGGCCCCCGGATCAACAGGAACAAAGACGGCACCCAATTTCGCAATGGCCAGCATTGAAATAAGCCACTCCGGAATATTGGCCGCCCATATGGCCAAATGATCGCCTCGTTTGATTCCCAGGCCCGCCAGACCGCAAGAGACCTGATCCACCTGCCAGGAGAGCAGTTGATAGGTATACCGGGTCCCCTTTTCCATATGAATCAGTGCATCGCGTTCGGGGTATCGCTGTGCTATCTTTTCCAACATCCCGCCGATGGTGTCGTTTGCCGTTTCCATAATGTTTTCTCCTCACCTAAGATCTTTCATTTAATCCGAGTCCAAATATAAGGTCAACTGTTTTCCCGCTTCCCATGCACCAGGTCAATGATAGTGACTTCCGGAGGCGCCAGCAATCGCATGGGCGGTCCCCAGGTTCCGGAACCCCGACTGACGTATAGAAAAGCACCGTTTGCCAATTTCAGCAATCCTGCATCAATGGGATACATCATTTTGATAATCAGACTGAAAGGAAAAATCTGCCCCCGATGGGTGTGCCCGGATAACTGCAGGTCAAACAGGCCCTTTGACGCCTCATCCATGAGTGGCCGATGTTTTAAAACCACTACGAACCGCTCTTTCGCTACTTTTGAAAGAAGCTGTTTTTCGGTAAGCCCTCCGTAATGGCCGAACCGGTTGGCCGTTAGATCATCCACCCCTGCGATAACCAGAATACCGGGAATATCAAAAGTCTCATTGCTCAACAGGGTAAATCCGGCTGTTTTACAGAATTTTCGGGCTCTTTCGATTCCCACATAGTATTCGTGATTTCCGTTGACCGCATATTTGCCATAGGGCGGTTTGATCTTCTGAAATTCCTTTGCCAGACCTTCGATACCATCCACCTGTCCGTCCAGCAGGTCGCCGGTGGAAACCAGGATATCCGGTTTTGCGGCGCGCACCACGTTCAGGATGCGTGAAAGCTGCTTTTTTCCCATGATCAACCCCAGATGCACGTCCGAAATCTGGACAATCCTGAATCGACCCACCTCTTTCGGGATTTTGGGAGATTTTATGACAATATGTTCTGTCTGAACCCACCTGGCCTCCATCTGTGCATACACGCCTAAAACAAAAGCGGCCCCCAGGCAAAGGAAAAAAAAGGCTTTGGGAGAGAGCTTCGCTCTAGCTAAACGACGTCCGGTTGCCAGGGACACCAGAAAAGCAACTCCCCGGTAAATATCCAGGATCAATGCCGCCGCAACAAAGAGAAACAGGAGGCCCATCCAGGTGTAACCCACATAGGCTAGCACTCGGGCAAGGGACTCCATTCCCTGCCGCTCAACCACACGGACCAGGATGGGACAGACGACCATCCCCCCCATGAACAGACCCAAAGCGACTCCCACCCCTTTGTGAAAGTGAAATGCCCGCCTGGCCGTCCAAAAGGCAAGGAAATGAAGAGAACCGTAGAGGGCAATGAAAACACTTAGAAAAATGGTCATTCGCAATGCCAGATACCTCTTTGAAAATTATGGTCATAAGAGCAGTTTTTCATCTCCGGGTCAATGAACATCTTGAATGCTCCATGCCTATCCGGATGTTGCACACGTCTCGCTTTTCTGTTATGAGTCAGCGAG
>CAYSFQ010000064.1:0-13084 GCA_964430575.1 uncultured Desulfobacteraceae bacterium | reverse complement strand
CCAGACCCGCCCGGTTTTCTTTGGCACTTTCAACCGCCATGTTCATGGCCTCGGCACCGGAACAACCATACAATTCAAAAAGCCTCTTAAGCCAGGTTTGGCGCCGTTCCAGGTAATTACTCTCTCCCATCTTGAGGGCACGTCCCAAACTGCCGTCGGCGGCCCTGGCCAGAATCGACACCGAAGGTCCATCCAGATCTGTCTCTTTATTGAGCTGCTCAGTAATTTCCCGGGCTTTAAGCGGCATGAATGAAACGCGCTGGCAACGGGATACAATGGTCGGCAACAGATCACGCGGGTCCGTTGCATTGAGCACAAAAATATTGCCCGCCGGAGGTTCTTCAAGGGTTTTCAAAAAAGAATTGGCGGCTTCGCCGGTCATGGCCTCAGCCCGGTGAATCACACATACCCGGTAACCGCCGGAGAATGGTGCATATCCCAGACTGCGATTCAATTCCCTGATCTGTTCTATTTTAATATGCTGACCGTCAGGTTCCATGGAAATGAAGTCCGGAAAATTTCCGTTCAACATCTTCCGGCAGGACGGACAGACGCCACAACCGTCAAGCCCTGAAGGTGCATGGCAGTTTAACCTCATGGTGAAGGCTTTTGCTGCGCTGGTCTTCCCAATGCCCGAAATACCTGTAAAAAGATAGGCATGGGGAACCCTTTTCCGGCGCATCACATTCTCAAGGAAACGCTTGGCCTTTACCTGGCCGATTATCCAAGAAAAAAACACGGGCCTCTACTCTGAACTGCTCAAGCCGATTCCGCCAAAGTGGCGAATGCTACGACGGCTGGAAGGGATGTGGGCCTCAAGGTGGGAAAAAATAACCTCCTCCAGACGGTTTTCCGCTTGTGTGGCATCCACCACAACAAATCGTTCGGGATTTTTCTTTGCCAGATCCATATACCCGTTCCGAACCGCTTCGTGAAAAACCGTTTTTTCCTGCTCAAACCGGTCCTGCCCCACCTCTTCACTCTCGGCGTTTCGTTTCAGTGCTCTCTTTATTCCGACACTTACGGGGCAATCGAGCAAAAAAGTCATATCCGGTGTAATGCCGAAGGAAGCAATTTCATTCAAGCGGGTCGTCATATGGAGATCCTGTCCGCGCGCATACCCCTGGTAAGCGGTGGTCGCATCAAAAAAGCGGTCGCACAGAACCCATTTCTTCTCCGCCAGGGCCGGTTTGACAACGCCTGCCATGTGCAGGACCCTGTCCGCCTCGTAAAGGAACAGTTCGGCTAGAGGGGGCAGATCCCGGTTCTTGGACGACAACAGGATCTGCCGAATATCATGCCCGATGGGTGTACCACCCGGCTCCCGTGTCAGAATTAATGAAACCCCTGTCCGTTCCAGCCGATTTGCAATCCGTTTGGCCTGGGTGGATTTCCCACACCCCTCTATGCCTTCAAAAGTGATAAACAAAGTTTAGCTCTTAGCTATTAGCTGTTAGCCTAATTGCTAACGGCTAATGGCAAAATTTTACATGGTCTTACACACCTGTTCAATGGCGGCGGCCATGGCTTCATCCTCTTTTCGAATGTCTTCCAAGGTCTTGGGCATGACCTGGGGCGGTCTTTCTTCAAGGCCGTATTTCCATTTGAGGAACTGCTCTCCGGTTGTGGGATAAAGGGCATAGATCAGGAGATCAAAATCATCCTTGGCCAAATCCCCGATTTTTTCTCGCGCTGCTGCAAGTTCCGGTTCCAGAAAATCGGCCGCGCGGCCGGTGATCGGCGTCCCCCCTCGCTTGTACCCTTTCAGCACTTTTTTCTGCACCTCGGGATCCGCCGGTATGGGTGTCTTCCCGTAAAGCCCGAAAGCCAGATCCTTGACCTCGTTGGTCACCATCTTGTATCGGCCGAACAGCACATTGAGCACGGACTGAACACCTACGATCTGGCTGGTGGGCGTCACCAGGGGGGGCATGCCCAGTTCCTTGCGGGTAATTGCCACATCCTTGTACACCTCGGCCAGTCTGTCAAGCGCCTTGGCCTCGGTCAGTTGACTGACCAGATTTGAAATCATGCCGCCGGGAACCTGGTGGGCCAACACACCCGTATCGATGACCGACATGGTATTCTTGGCCAGGTAGTCCCGGTATTTGGGCGCCACGGTTTCCATGTAATGGCCCAGTTCCAGTAGCAGGCTCAGGTCAAAACCCGTGTCGCGGGTTGTGCCGTAAAGTGTAGCCACAATGGGTTCAATGGCCGGTTGTGACGTCCGCAGGGCAAAGGGGGCAAGACAGGTATCCACAATATCGACACCTGCTTTGATGGCTTCCAGATAAACCATGGAGGCCATGCCGCTGGTGTAATGGGTATGCAGGTGTATGGGAATGGAGATGTTCTTTTTCAGTTTGGTGACGATTTTGGCAATATCAAAAGGCGACATGATGCCGGCCATATCCTTCAAACACAAGGTGTTCGCTCCCATATCCTCAATTTCCCGGGCCTTGTTGAGATAATAGTCCAGGTTAAAGACCTCTCCACCCATGCGCCGCTCGGTCAACGTATAGCAGATGGTACCCTGGAAATGTTTTCCGTTGGCCTTTATCCGCTCCACAACCGTCTGAAAGTTGCGAAAATCATTGAGCGCATCAAAAACCCTGAATACATCCATACCGGCTTCACAAACTTTATCCACAAAAAGTCTGGCCACATCATCGGCATAGTTGCGATAGCCCACAAGGTTCTGGCCCCTGAGCAGCATGGAAAAAGGGGTTTTCTTGATGTATTTTTTCAAAGTCCGGATGCGATCAAACGGATCTTCGCCCAAAAACCGATGCATGGTATCAAATGTGGCGCCGCCCCACACCTCCATAGCCCAGAAACCCACACTGTCCATTTTTTCAGCTATGGGCAGCATGTCCTCAGTTCTCATCCGGGTCGCCAGCAAAGACTGGTGCCCATCCCGAAACGTATTGTCTTGAATTTTGATCGGGTTCTTCGGGCCCTCTTCCAGAAAAGTATCCATCAAAACCTCCCATCATTTTCTAAAATTTAAGCCCAATAAAAGGGCTGCGTTGATTGCCCCCCCATTGGGCCAACATATTGGAAGATAACGCAAACGGGGATTAGAGGTCAAGAAAATTCATTGCCTTGCCACAGAACGTGCGAAGCCGACTCCGCCAAAGTGGCTACGACGGCCGGATCAGGCATATCAGCGGAAATTCCTCAGATAAAGTGTGGCCATCTGGTCCGCTACCAGATCCCAACTGTATTTCAAGGCCTGCTCCCGGGCACACTCTCCCATTTTCAGCCGGTTCTCTGCATTTGAAAGAAAGTCAATTTTCCTGGATAATTCAACGGCATTCGGGGGATCACCCAAGACGAACCCCTCGACGCCGTCATTAACCAGGTCCCTGGCTCCCACGGTTTGGCTGATGATCACCGGCAGCCCGGCGGCCATGGCTTCCAGAACCGCCATGCCGAAAGTATCGTAGACCGACGGCATGGCAAAAATATCACTTGCAACATAGTATTTTTCAACCTCCCGGGTCACACCCGCAAAAATAACGCGGTCTGCCACACCGTGTTCCCGGGCCATGGCTGCATAAGCTGTCTCTTTTCCCTTGCCCACCACCAGAAGCTTCACTGCCGATGGGTGACCATCCCCCTGCGACACGCGCGAAATACCTTCGATAAGCAGCCCCAGGCGCTTGATCTCAAAATTCATCCCCACAAACAGGATGACCAGGTCTTCTTTATGAATCCGGTGGCGATTTCGGATCTCCTGCCTGCAACCCAGGTTATCCATTTCGGAAAACCGTTTCAGGGATACGCCCGGGTGAATCACTTGAATCTGTTTTTCCGAAACCGGGTATGTCTTCTGCAGTTCATCCTTGACCAGGGTCGAAACCGGCAGCACCGTGGGAGCAGGCGACCCGGTTAACCCCTTCTTTTCCACCCAGATCATTCCACGGTCAAACAGGCTCAGTCGTTTGTTTCTCATACGCCTGACCCAGGTTTCGTGTGGGATGCCGTGCATGGTAAAGAGATCCATCCTGAAAATCCGGTCGTGGCTGTGAACCAGATCGTAAGAGGCTTTTTGAATCTCATGGTTTGCAAACCAGGCAAAACTGATCTGTCTCAGAAAGCGCGGAAAAACGATTATGGGGACCCGGTGAAACACAATGGGGGCTTTGCCCCGGCGGTAGCGGTTGGCAAACACATGAATCTCAAATTCATTCCGCATGGCCAGCCGTTCAGTAAGCGCGTACACAAACCCTTCCGCGCCACCCACCAGACCATATTTCGGAATAACCACCGCAACTTTTATCATTGTGAAACCAAAAGACCCAAAATCTTTCTTTTACACCTCAAAAAATGAATCGGAGATTCTTAGGATCTATACATTATCAAAAATAGCATGTAAAGTATGTGGCGTTCTACCTTGTGCTTCCGCCTTTTGCTTTTTTGGCATCAATGATATGAAATCTGAACGGTACCTGAAACATATTGAACGACTGATTCGACAGAGGCCCTCCTCCGGTCCTTCACTTCGTTCTTATGGTGAGCTGGCACACCTCATGATCCAGACTGAACCGGCGCATCAACCGAAAACAGCGATGAATGAACATTTACAGATCAATGGAAAAGACGGCGTTCCCCTGTTTTCCCGAAAAGACCTGCCTTTGGATTTTGTGGCAGCTTCCTTACTCTTGAACCGATTCTTCAGCTGTTTGAGCGAAACAAAACGGATAGATGGATCAGGGTTGGCCAAAGCGCTGAAACGGTCGGAAAAGGATGTCAAATGGAACGACAGGCTTTTTGCGGCAATCCTCAAACAAGATGAAAGTGTGCTAACCTTCATGGCGGAAGGGGTGGACCTGGACCCTCTCACGCTCCTGTTCCTTGGAAAGACAGCCCTGAGGCCTTCATTGGAAGCCTTTCGCCGCTTGATGGAAGACATGATTGATGAAAAACCGTGGGATCACGGCTATTGCCCCTTGTGCGGTTCCCCGCCGGACATGGCCCGTTTTACGAAAACAGGCAAGCGATCCCTTCATTGTGAGCTGTGTGGACAAGAATGGGCTTTCACTCGAATTGGGTGCCCCTTCTGCGACAACCGTGACCCGGAAGACTTGGGTTATTTTGAGGCGGAAGGGGAAGAAGGATTACGGGTTTATTTCTGCGATTCGTGCCACAGATATCTCAAGACCATTGACAGTCGGATATTTGAGGTGGTGGCACCCCTGGAGCTGGAGAGTCTGGCCACACTTCACCTGGATTTGGTTGCCAACCGGAACGGGTACCGATAGAAGCGCTGTAGAAAGTGAGAGATAGACGCTTAAAATGAACCGAAAGAATCAAAAAAAGGAGGAACCATGAACGTCAATCGCCGTGACTTTCTTAAAATCACCGGGACTTCCGCCGCAGGCGCTGCCATTCTGGGTCTGGGCCTGAATTTAAAACCTATCCAAAGCCATGCCCAGTCCCTGAAAATCAACCATTGCAAAGAAACCACCAGCATCTGTTGCTACTGTGCCGTGGGCTGCGGGGTGATCTGCAGCACCGGTCGGGCCGGCGCGGGGAAAATCATCAACATTGAGGGGGACCCCGACCATCCGGTCAATGAAGGGGCCCTTTGTGCCAAAGGCGCGGGCCTGAGCCAGTTGGCCAACAATAACAGTCGTATTACAGCGCCCATGTACCGTGCACCTTACAGCAACAGATGGCGGAAAGTCTCCTGGGAATGGGCTCTTTCCAACATTGCGAAACGGGTCAAGAAAAGCCGGGATGCCAGCTTTGAACATAAGAACAACAAAGGCCAGGTGGTCAACCGCACCATGGGCATCGCCAGCGTGGGTAGCGCGGCCCTGGACAACGAGGAGTGCTGGTTGATTCAGGCCCTCATGCGGTCGCTGGGGTTGGTCTATATTGAGCATCAGGCCCGTATCTGACACAGCGCCACTGTTGCGGCTCTGGCAGAGTCGTTCGGACGCGGCGCCATGACCAACCACTGGATCGATATCCGAAATAGCGACTGCATACTGGTTATGGGATCCAACCCGGCGGAGAACCATCCCATCTCCTTCAAATGGATCACAGCGGCCATGAAAAACGGCGCCGATTTGATCAGCGTGGACCCCAGGTTCACCCGTACCTCCGCCAAAGCCAGCTTTTACACGGCCCTTCGGTCGGGAACGGACATCGCATTCCTGGGAGGCATGATCAAATACATTCTGGAAAATAACAAATACTTCAAGGAATATGTGGCAGCCTACACCAATGCATCCTTTATTGTGGCCGACACCTATGGCTTCAAGGATGGTTTGTTTTCAGGGTTTGACGCCAAAGCGAGGGAGTACGACAAAAAGATGTGGGGGTTTGTAAAGGATGAAAAGGGCAATCCCAAAAAAGACCACACCCTTCAAGACCTCCGGTGCGTGCTGCAATTGTTGAAACAGCACTACAGTCGGTATAACCCCGAAACCGTATCTGCCATTACCGGAACCCCCAAAGACGAACTGCTCAAGGTGTACGAGATGTTCTCCGCCACGGGGCAGAAAGGAAAGGCTGGCACCATCATGTACGCCATGGGGTGGACCCAGCATACGGTGGGCACCCAGAACATTCGGGCCATGGCCATTATTCAGCTCCTGCTGGGAAATATGGGGATTGCAGGTGGCGGCGTCAATGCGCTGCGGGGCGAATCCAATGTGCAGGGATCTACAGACCACTGCATCCTGTTCCACATCTGGCCGGGGTATCTGAAAACCCCCAGAGCCGGTTTGCCGACACTTGCGGCCTACAACAAGAAGTATACGCCGACCACTAGCGATCCCCTGAGCGCCAACTGGTGGGGCAACTATCCCAAGTATTCGGTGAGCCTGCTTAAAAGCTATTTTAGAGACAAGGCCACCAAGGGAAACGACTTCGGATACAACTGGATGCCCAAGCTGGACGATGGGAAAACCTACTCATGGATGGATCTATTTGATGCCATGTACCGGGATGATTTATCCGGCTTTTTTGCCTGGGGTCAGAACCCGGCCGCTTCGGGGGCCGATGCGCTTAAGACCCGGACTGCTCTCGCCAAGCTGGATTGGATGGTCAATGTCAACATCTTTGACAATGAAACCGGTTCTTTCTGGAAAGGGCCCGGCATGGATCCCAAAAAGATCAAAACCGAGGTTTTTTTCCTGCCCTGCGCCGTCTCCGTTGAAAAAGAAGGCTCCATCACCAACAGCGGCCGCTGGATGCAGTGGCGCTACAAAGCAGCCAATCCGCCGGGACAGGCATGGCCCGACGGCCAGATTCTGATGAAGTTGGGTGACAAACTAAAGGAGTTGTACAAGAAAGACGGTGTCTTTCCGGAACCCATCCTGAACCTCAAATGGGATTATACCACCCATGGGGAGTTTGATTCCCGCAAGATGGCAAAGGAGATTAACGGCTACTTCCTGAAGGACATGACGGTCAAGGGAAAGCAGTTCAAGAAGGGTGATCTGGTTCCCAGCTTTGCGTATCTTCAGGACGACGGCTCCACCAGCAGCGCCAACTGGCTCTACTGCAACTCTTACACCGCCCAAGGGAATATGGCTGCCCGGCGCAAAAGGGAGAAATCGGGTATCGGACTCAATCTTGAATGGGCTTGGTGCTGGCCGGTAAACCGCCGCATCATCTACAACCGCGCATCGGTAGACCCATACGGCAAACCCTGGGACAAGGAGCACCCGGTGATTGCCTGGAATCCGAGCGCCAAGGGTGGAAAAGGCGGCTGGGAAGGGGATGTGCCAGATGGAGGATGGCCCCCCATGCTCAACCCGGACGGGACTCCCAACCCCAAAACCAAATACCCTTTTATCATGAAACCCGAGGGACACGCCCATGTTTTCGGTCCGGGGAGGGCGGACGGTCCGTTCCCCGAGCACTATGAACCCATCGAGTGCCCCGTGGAGAAAAACCCCCTTTCCGCTCAGTTGACCAATCCGGTGGCCGTAACCTATGACTCGGACATGGATATTTACAGGGGCAATGATCCAAAGTTCCCGTTTGTGGGAACCACCTTCCGTGTGAGTGAGCACTGGCAAACCGGGGTCATGACCCGGTGGCAGCCCTGGCTCCTGGAAGCTGAACCGCAGCTTTTTGTGGAGATGAGCAAGGAACTGGCCGGCATGAAGGGAATTAAGAATGGCGAAAAGGTAACTGTGGAGTCGGCCCGCGGCAAGCTGGAGGCCGTGGCGGTGGTAACCCTTCGGCTGAGCCCATTCAAGATCCGCGGTAACATCGTTCACCAGGTGGGCCTTCCATGGCATTACGGTTGGGTGCATCCCAAAAATGGGGGCGATTCGGCGAACATTCTGACACCGTCGGCGGGGGACCCCAACACCCGGATTCCTGAAACCAAGGCGTTTATGGTCAACGTGAAAAAGGCATGAGGGAGGTGATCTGATGAGCAGTGGAAAAGCGTTTTTGATTGATACAACCCTTTGTACGGCCTGCCGAGGCTGTCAAATTGCCTGCAAGCAATGGAATCAACTGCCGGCTACAACAACCTCTAACTGGGGAAGTATGCAAAACCCCAAGGATCTCTCCTATGACACCTACAAGCTGGTGCGATTTCAGGAACACAACGGACCGGAAAACAAGCCTGTATGGTATTTTTTTTCCGATCAATGCCGGCATTGCCTGGAACCGTCCTGCAAAGAGGCGGTGGATGGTGAGGTATCGGGCGGCATTTTGATCGACCGCCAGACAGGCGCCGTTCTTTTTACGGATAAGTTAAAGGAAACAGACCCGGACAACGTGATAAACGCCTGCCCGTTTGATATTCCAAAAGCCCATGAAAAAACCAGACTTCTGGCCAAATGCACCATGTGCGTGGATCGGGTCCATAACGGGCTTCTGCCGGCCTGCGTGAAAACCTGCCCCACCGGGTCCATGAATTTCGGAGACCGGGACAAGATGGTGAAGATGGGCAGGGAACGTTTGGCCGAAGCAAAAAAACTTTTTCCCAGAGCCACCCTTACGGGATTGAATGATTTGAGGGTTTTCTACCTTCTGGCGGATGTACCCAAGATGTATTACACCTACGCCGAAGCGGATCTGTCGCCTGCTCGGATGGACCGAAAAACGGCCCTTCGAAAGATCGGGCGGTCTTTCCGGGAACTGGCCGGGGAGTTGGATATTTACGGTTAAAAGGATGAAAAATAGTGGAAATATCGGGTATTATCGAGAGCGGCGCCGGAAAGGGGGCCTTTTTCACGCAGGTGGACTGGGTGGTGAAACAGTGCGAAAACAAATTGGATATGACACCGTTTCCAGGCACCTTGAACGTTAAAATTGATGATAGAACGGTTCATCAGCTGGGGGAATTTTTGCGGGTAGCAGACGCTGAACTGATCCCCGACGATCCCTCGTTTTGTGCGGCGCGAGTTAAAAAAGTTACGGTTAACGGTATTGCGGCAGCGGTGGTTCTTCCCAGTGAAGACGTCAGGATTCACGACAACCGGACCATTGAATTGATCGCCTCGAGCAACCTTAAAAAACGTCTCAGCCTTAATGATGGCGATACGATCACCATTGCCGACTGAAGGACCTTTGCACCCTTTTTGCGCATGAAAGGAATACATGACCCCCATGGAGATATACAGGGAAACATACAGAGAGATTTCATTTGACAAAATTCAAAAACGATGGTTCACTTGAACTCCGGGGTGGTGATCACGGGTCCAGCCATCGGTGCGGGGACTCGGTAAAAATTCTACATCGGGGAGTTGCCATGAGCTGCTATTTCAGACACATGAAGGATGTCCTGGAAGAAGCCGGGATTGAAATCACCAAAGACAACAAAAAAGAGATTGACCGCATCATCCATGGTCTGGTGGATGTCATCTATAAGGATTGCTCTCCCACCTGGAAAAACGTCAAAGAGCATATCAAGGCCGACGAAGCCGCAAGAAATCAGTTTATCAAAAACCTGAAGAAGGAAATCAAAGCCCTGTAGCGGAATATTTTCGGAGGATCCTGAATGGGAAATCGGGCATTTACCATGGTGATGGCATCATTTGCGGCTGATTCTCTGGCACTCGGGGTCCATTGGATTTACGATACCCGGGCCATCGAGGCCCATTTGGGAAGGGTGGATACCCTTTTGAAACCACAGCCCAACAGCTATCATTCTACCAAAAGCTCAGGGGATTTCACCCATTACGGAGACCAGATGTTTGTACTGCTGGAATCCCTGGCCGCCCAGAAAGGCTTTTCGCTGACGGATTTTTCAGCCCGTTGGGAAGCGCTCTTTGAGAACTATAAGGGGTATGTGGACCAGGCTACCCAAGGCACACTGGCCGGATACAATTCGGGAAAGGGCCCGCAAGACGGCGGTTCCCCATCCGACGACCTGGCCGGCGCCGCCCGCATTGCCCCGCTGGTTTATGCGTACTCGGATCACCTGGAAAACCTGATCGATGCTGCGAAAGCTCAGACACAAATGACCCACACCAATCCTTTGACCGTGGAAAGCGCCGCCTTCTTTGCAGAGGTGACCTTCCGGGTTCTGGGAGGATTGGCACCCAGGAAGGCACTTCAGGAAACAGCCGATGAAAACTTCTCAGATTCCTCCCTTTCTGACTGGGTGAAGGCCGGTCTTCAAACGGCTGCCGATGATTCCGTTCAAACCATTCTAGGTTTCGGCCAGAGTTGTCATACCCCGGAAGCCTTTCCCGGTGTGATTCATCTGGTAGCCAAATACGAAAGCGATCTGAAAGAGGCCCTGATCCAGTCGGTCATGGCCGGAGGTGACAGTGCTGCCCGAGGCATGGTGGTGGGGATGGTGCTGGGGGCCCATTCGGGTGATGAAAGCCTTCCCCTGGAATGGATGTCCGCCTTGAACAAGGAACAGCAGATTGCCCAAATGTTAAAGCAGCTTCGTTAGGGAGACATGATCAATGGAGAAACCGCAAGCTTTTTGAGAAAGGAGGGCACCATGAAAAAGGAATTGATGAACTACGAAGCGATCTTGAAGGTGACAAGGGACATCGCTCAGACCAGGGATCCCGAAGAGGTGGCCCTGTTAACGGTGGAAAGCGTAAAGAGGGCATTAGAGGCCAAGGGATGCGCACTGCTTCTTTTCAACCGCAAAACCAGCGGGCTGGAAGTTGCGGCGGCTTTTGGTTTAAGCGAGGAATACCTGAACAAAGGTCCCCTCAGCTCCATGCAGTCCATTGCCGGGTCCTTAAAAGATGGCCCCGTGGCCATATCCGATGTTACCGATGATCCGCGCATCCAGTATCCGGAAGAGGCCAGGAAAGAAGGGATTTCCTCCATACTTTCGGTCCCCATTATTGTGGGGAAAAATCCCATTGGCGCATTAAGAGTTTACTCTGCCGAACCCTGGGAAGCAACCCTGGAGGATGTGAACCTGGTCCAGGCCCTGGCACAGATCTCCGGTATGGGTCTGGAGTTGGCCCGGTTATACAAAGGCCTCAAGAGCAGCATTGAAATTCTGAAATCAAAACGGACTTCAAAGGCCTGATTTCTGTTTTGGCTTTTGATCAACCATTAAGGAAATAAGGAGGAATACCATATGCGTAAGGAATGGCTTCTGACCGGATTGTTTCTCATTGTGATCTTTGTCTTCATACCCACAGCCTGGAGCAAGAGCAACACAATTAAGATCGGTATTAACGCGCCTTTGACCGGCGACATACCCAAAGTGGGCGAGGGCACAAAATTTGCGGCCCAAATGTGGCTGGAGGACCTCAACGCCGCGGGTGGATTGGATGTGGGCGGAAAGAAGTATCCCGTGGAGCTGGTGATTGAGGACAACGAATCCAAAGCCGAATCAGCGGTCAAAGCCAACACCAAAATGATTACCGAAGATGAAGTCCTGGTGATTGTGGGACCCCAGGCCTCGGCCCAGGCCGTTCCGGCCGGTGAAGTGGCTAACAACTGGCAGACCCCCATGATCAGTCCCTGGTCCACCAATCCCAGCACCACCAGTGGCCGGCCCTATGTTTTCAGGGGTTGTTTTCTGGATCCCTTTCAGGGTCCCGTAGTGGCCAATTTCATCACCCAGGAATTCGGGTTTAAAAAAGCGGCAGTGCTCTATGACGTGGCCAGTGACTATCCCAAAGGCCTGGCAGAATATTTTAAAAAGGCGTGGGAGAAACTTCACGGTCCCGGCTCGGTAGTGGCCTTTGAGAGTTTCACCACCAAGGATGCGGATTTCAGTTCCCAGCTGACCAAAATCATCCAGTCGGGCGCCCAATTCCTGTTTACACCCCAATATTATAATGAGGTGGCCCTGATCGTACAGCAGGCCCATGAACTGGGGTGGAAGAAGCCCATTGTGGGCAGCGACAGCTGGGGTTCCGCAGAAACGGTGAAACTTTGCGGCAAGGATTGTTACGGGCTTTTTTTTAGTTCCCACTATGCGGCTGCCGGCGCCACAGGCGCCACCAAAGCGTTTATTGACCGCTACAAGAAGAAATACGGGTATGTACCTGATGATGTGGCCGCCCTCACATGGGACTCGCTGGGGATTATGCAAGAGGCCATAAGCTCTTGCGGGAAAATCACCGGCAACCTGGAAAAGGATCGTAAATGTGTGCGTGACGCCATTGCACGAATCAAGGAGTTCAAGGGCATTACGGGGAACATGACCTTCACGGAAGAAGGGGACCCGGTCAAATGCGCTGTCATTGTACGGATCAGCGATACCGGGGCGTTTGAATTTTACAAGTCAGTATGTCCGTGATGGCTTTTAGGTGTTAAGTTTTAGGTATAAGGCGGGTTGGGTGAGAATGCCCATGCTCGCCTTTTTTATGGGGATTCGGCTGAATGATCTTTTTTTTCCAGAATCTGGTTAACGCCCTTCAATGGGGCAGTTTTTATGCCCTCATTGCACTGGGATATGCCATGGTTTACAGCATCTTGATGCTGTTTAATTTTGCCCATGGCGATATCTTCATGGTGGGTGCCTACATCGGGTTCGGGATGGCCACCCTGCTGGTGGCCCTGGCCGAGATGGGGGCCGTGGCACCACCGGGATGGCTGATTCTGGTGCTCACCATTATCATCAGCATGTTCCTGACCTCTTTTCTGGGGATGCTGGTGGAGCGGGTGGGTT
>CAYSFQ010000063.1:0-13164 GCA_964430575.1 uncultured Desulfobacteraceae bacterium | reverse complement strand
TTTCAGCATATCCGCTGCCTTTTCCAGCATTTCAAAATCCATATGGTTTCCTTTTTATTTTAATTAAATAATATTTTAATATTATAATACAACGATGTCAAGGTATAAAGTTGGCACCGGAATTCGGAATTAGGAATTAATTGCACCCTCGGAATTACCGAAAAATCACTATTATTCCTTTATCCCACTTGACAAGCAGGCTTTTCTTTATTACCTGAAACGTATTGTTATCTTTTTGCTATTAAGAATGCGGGAGAACAAATCATGCCCAAAATCATGATTGTTGATGATGACGCAACCATTCAGATGGAGCTGGAGGAATACCTCACCCACATGGATTATGCCGTTGTGGGAACCGCTGATACGGGTGAAGGCGCCATTGAAATGGCCAGGGAAAGAGACCCCGATCTGATCCTGATGGATGTGAGCCTGCCGGGGGAAATGGACGGCATTTCGGCCGCTAAGAAAATCAAGGAAGAAATGGACGTAGCGGTGGTGTTTATAACGGGATTCGGTGATCCGGAACACATTGAAAGGGCCAAACTGGTGGAACCTTTCGGCTATGTGATGAAGCCCTTCGATGAACGGGAGATCAATGGGGTTATCGAAATTGCCCTTTACAAGAAAGAAATGGAATTGAAACTGAGAAAAGCGAATGAACAGTTAGAGCAAACCAACCGTGACTTAAAACAAGAAATAAAGGAGCGCAAGCAGACTGAGGAAGTGCTGCGAGTGAGTGAAGAGCGGATGCGTCTTGCCTTGGATGGTACTGAAGAAGGAATTTGGGATTGGAATCCTCAAACTGGAGAAATATCCGTTGACCCCAATTGGCAAAGAATCCTTGGTTATGAACCTGGTGAAAAAGATTATACGTTCGACTGGTGGGAAAAGAGTATTCACCCTGATAGTTTTCCAATATTTGAGGAAGCTCTTAATGCATACTTGGAAGGTGAAGCAAAATACTACGAGCTAGAATATCAGATGCGAACAAAAACAGGGGACTCGAAATGGATATGGGCTCGTGGAAAATGTGTTGAGTATGATGATCAAGGTCAACCAATCAGATTTATTGGTACACATAGAGATATCAGCGGCCGGAAGCAGCGCGAGGAGGCACTACGTAAAAACCAAGAAACCCTTCAGAGATCTCATTTGAATTTGAAAAGCCTTTTAGAAAATACGGACGACTATATCCTTATCAGTGACGATAAAGGTTCACCTCTACTGTTCAATTCCTCCTACGAACGAATCATTAAGGAAGCTCTTGGTATCCAAATGAAACCGGGTCTGAAACCACACAAACTGCTACCGGATAAAGACATGGTTGATTTCTGGGACGAATTGCACCTTCGGGCACTAAGGGGCGAGAAGTTCAGAGCAGAGCATAGCCAAGAATTCAGGAACGGAGATATAAGACACTTTGAGATTTCATTTACCCCCATTATCGAAAACGGGGAAATAAAGGGTTTCTCAGAACTTACACGAGATATTACTGAAAAAAAACAGGCACAGGAGGCGCTACGGGAGAGCGAGAAACTCTACCGGGACATCTTTGAAAAAAACAATGCAATCAAGTGGGTGATAGATCCATCTTCCGGGGAGATTGTTGACGCTAATCCCGCCGCCTGTGAATTCTATCAATACAGCCATGAAGAGATTACAAAACTTCACGTCTGGGACATCAACATGCTGGGCGAAGCGGACTTGAGAAAGCTGGTAGTTAGCGCAGAGTCAGATGAAAAAACTGAGTTTACGTTCAAGCATCGCCTGGCTTCCGGTGAAATTCGCCACGTGCAGATCTACACCGGGAATTTAGAGACCGGTGGAAAAAAGTTGCTGCATTCTATCATCATTGACATCACCGACCGCAAGCGGGCCGAAGAGGCGCTGCGGGAGAGCGAGGCCAGACATAGAGAACTTGTAGAAAATTACGAAGGGTTATTAGAAGATATCACCGATAAGAAGAACATGGAAGCTCAACTCCAACAAGCTATTAAGATGAAAAGTTCCTGAAAGTTCCGGAATTTCCCGGGAATTTCCCGGGAATTTTCGAAAAAATGGGTCAATGTATGGGGGCCACCGCGAAAGCGAGACAGGTCCAGACAGCGTGGGAGATGACTACCGGCCAGAGGGTCCCCAACCGCCAGTACATGAACCCCCAGAACAGGCCGGCAATACCTGCCGCACCCACGAGCATGAAATTCAGGGAAGAGATATGCACGGCCGCGTAAAGAACGGAACCGACAATCCACCCCTTGAAATCCCCCATGTGAAGGCCCAGGCGGCGTTGAAGAAATCCCCGCCAGAAAATCTCCTCTGATGGGCTGGTAACAAAAAACAACAGCAGGCAGATGGCCCATCCGGGGGTGTTGTCTCCTTTGGCATAGATGGCATCCACCTGGTCTTCGGCAAAAGGGAAAAGGATGTTTGAAATGGCGTTTCCCGCCAGGAAAATACCATAAAGGCACACTGCCGACAAAATTCCCCACAGGATTGCGCGACCCGTCAAGTCCCTTAACGGCAGCGGCCATCCCCCAAAGACCACCGCAAGAACGGCCAGGCATAGGGCCGACAGGCTGATTTTGATCCAGAAGTTGCCATAGGGCACAAAAAAGGCGAAAAACCAGCAGACGGCAGCCACAACCATACACAACATCAGCGGGCGCAGATCTATCCCTTTTTTGTTTATTTGAAACATCTTTCCAGAAGAATGGAAATCAGGAGAAGGACCCCGAATGCCGTATCCAGCTTGGCGGTTCGGACGTCCGCGTCCGGCGGGCAGTCCCCGGATACAATTTGAAACACAGGCCTTACCAATGGAAGGGCCAGAAGAACCAGTAGCGACCACGGGGTCAAAGGGCCCAGCAGGCTCATGATCACCACGCCGAAAAAAGCCAGGAAAATGAGGGCGCCATAAACCAGCCGTCCCCGGTAACTTCCCAGTAGAATGGGCAGGGTTTTGATGCCCTGTTTTTTATCAAATGTCATGTCCCGAATGTTGTTGGCCAACAGCACCAGCCCCACGAGGATTCCAAAGGGAAGTGATACCAGCACAATGGCGGGATCAAAGGTCTGGGTTTGAACGTAATGGGCACCCAGCATGGCCAGAGGGCCCCACAATAGAAACACTGTGGGTTCCCCCAGGGCGTGGTATTTGAGGTTCAGAGGGGGCGCGGTGTAAGAGATGGCTGCCAGGACCCCGACGACCCCGATCACCAGGATTGGCCAGCCGCGTGTGGCGGTCAGATACCACCCTACAGCAATGCCCAGTGTGTAAAGCACCAGTGAAAAAACCAGCACCTGGCGCAAGCCCAGGGCTTTTTCCACCAGGGGATGGGGCCGGTACTTGACCGTCGGGGCCAACGGTGTATCCACCTGGTTTTTCACGTCATAATAGTCGTTCAGCAGGTTGGTGGCGCCATGCAGGGCTACCATTCCCAGGAGGGCCAGGAAATACCCGCCAAAGGAAAACAGACCCTCGGTGCCCCATACGGAACCGATGGTGACGGAAATGGCCGACATGGAAAATGACCATGGCCTCGCGGCGAGGAACCAGGTTTTTATGGGGGTCATGTTAAGGGTAACAGCCGCTTTAAATCGGCCTGCTAAAGTTTATTTTCAATGGCCCAATCAGCCACCGCAGCGGGGCTTTCGAGCACTGTCACCCCCGCGGCCTGAAGGGCTTCGCACTTCCCTTCAACCGTCCCGGCTGAACCGCGAACAATGGCACCCGCGTGCCCCATGCGCTTTCCCTGGGGAGAAAAACGTCCCGCAATGTAGGCGGCAACCGGCTTTTCCATGCGTGTGGAAATAAATTCGGCCGCCTGTTCCTCCTGGTCTCCGCCCACTTCTCCAACGATAATCACCCCTTTGGTATCCTCGTCTTTCTCAAATTGCCTGAGGATATCGGAGAGGTTGGTCAGTACAACCGGATCAGCCCCCATACCCACCACCGTACTCTGTCCCACGTTTTTTTCAGACAGGATGCCTGCAAATTCATAGGAAAGGGTGCCGCTCCGCGAAATAATGCCGGCCCGACCGGGGGCGAAGAGCGATGCGGGCATGATACCCATTTTCCCTTTTCCGGGAACAAGAATACCCGGCGTGGTGGGTCCCAGGGCAACAAGATTTTTGCCTTCTGAATAGGCCCGCATTCTCATGACGTCGTGCACCGGTACATGTTCCGGCACAATGACGATGAGTTCGACCCCCGCATCCACGGTTTCATAAAAGGCATCCAGCACAAAGGGGGCCGGAACAAAAAACACGGAGGCGTTGGCCCCGGTTTCTTTTACAGCTTCCTCCACACTGTCAAAAACCGGCAGGCCCTCAACGGTATTGCCGCCTTTGCCAGGGGTTACACCCCCCACCACGTTCGTTCCGTACTCCAGCATCCAGCGTGTCTGTACACTGCCTATTTTTCCCGTAATTCCCTGAACAATAACCCGGGTATGGTCATTTATAAATATACTCATTTTAAATCCTCTTAAAAACTATCGGTTTAAATCTGTCGGCCTTTGAACAATTACCCATCTCTACGGGGCGACCAGTTCCACCAGTCGTGCAACAGCAACCTCGGTGGCCGCATCGGTCACCACATGGACGCCGCCTGAACGAAGGATTTCCCATGTCTCCTCCTGGTGGTTCCCCAGGGCTTTGGCCACGATGGGGATTTCAAGATTGTTTTCCTTGATGAATTGAACCACCCCTTTGGCGCCTTCGTGAATGGGGTTGATGCCGCCGTAGATGTTGATGAAAACAGCTTTAATGCGCTTCTTGGTGGTGACCAGATCCATGCATTTATACAGCAATTCTGCGGTGATGCCCCCGCCGGTCTCCAGGAAATTGGCCGGTTTAAGGGTCTTTCCGATAATGTCCATGCTGGCCATGCCCAAACCGGCTCCCGAGCTGATCAAACCGATATCCCCGTCCAGGTCCACATAGGTCACGCCAATTTCCTTGCCTTTACGTTCCAGTGAGTTTTCAATGCGTTGCCAGTAATCGGGAAGGGGGTGCTTGATTCTCGAAAGGGCGGAATTGTCAATTTCCAGGACTGAATCCACAGCCAATACACCACCGTTGGCCAGCACGGCCAGGGGGTTGATTTCCACCTGAAGGGCTTCAAGCCGGCTGAAAATTTTGTAGAGCTGTACCGTCACATCCGCGCATGCAATCAGGGTGCGCTGGGAGAGGCCGAGCTTCCTGAAAAGGTTTCGCGCATGATAAGGGTAAACGCCGAATTCGGGATCCACGTGAAATGAGGCGATCTTGTCCGGGGCTTTTTCCGCCACCGCTTCGATATGAACGCCCCCTTCGGTACTGGCCACGACCACCGGTCTTCCGGAATATCCGTCAATGGTGATGCCGATATACAATTCCTGCGCAATGTTGGCCTTTTCGCTCACCAGAATCTTGCGAACTTTAAGTCCTTTGATCTCATTGGCAAAAAGTTCGCCCGCCAGATCTTCGAGGTCTTCCGGGGTTTCAGCGGTTTTAATGCCCCCGGCCAGGCCTCGCCCCCCCACCAGCACCTGGGCTTTCAGAATGACCGGGTATCCGATTTCTCCCGCAATTCGCGCAGCATCTTCCACCGATTCCGCCACATCTCGTCTCGGCACCGGGATTTTCATGCTTTCAAAAATATCCGCCCCTTCATATTCATGGAGTCTCATAGCAATTCAGTTTCCTTTCAATGATTCTATTAATAATTTCTGGAGGAAGTTACACCAGGCAGGATGACCAAGGCTTCCTGATATTATCACATCTTTCAAAAAACTAAAATACGGAAAATGGAAGGATATGTCAACAGCGATCCTATTTCCGGTTGCCGGTTGCCTGGCGATATGCTAAATCGTACCCTGATCTTATCGAAACATGGGCTTTGAAACGTCGAGGAAACGGATGGAAGATTTTGAAACATTGCTGGACCGTTCCGTTCAACACCATGGCCATCTCTGTCCCGGCCAGGTCATTGGTGTCCGCATGGCCATGCTGGGCTGCCGGTTGATCGGTATCGAGGAACCCCGGAAAGAGATCAAGAAGCTTATCGTCTTTGTGGAGATCGATCGATGCGCCAGTGATGCCATTTCAGTGGTCACCGGTGTTAAACTGGGCCGCCGGTCACTTAAATTTGTGGATAACGGTATTATGGCCGCATCTTTTCTCAACCTTGAAACCGGCCGGGCCTACCGCATCAGCGCCACCGAACGATCTAGGGATCTGGCGAAAAAGTATGCCCCTCATATCCAAAACATTCCGGAACGTCAGCTTCATGCTTATCGTAAGATGCCCGCATCAGAGCTGTTCAAGATTGAGGAGGTTAAAATCGACCTCCAGGGGCTGGACCTTCCAGGACCCACCCAGCGCAAGGTCGTTTGCGAAAGGTGTGGTGAAACGGTTCGTGACGGAAAAGAAGTCCTATCCGACGGCCGGGTGGTTTGCCGGCCTTGTGCGGGGGATACTTATTTTTTGCCATTGAGGACCCACAAGATTACTTTGGAACAAAATGACCTCACCGATGTGGGAGAGAACCTATGATGGAAGGGCAATGGAAGAACATGACAAGAAAATCTGTATTGTTTGGGGTGATGGCTTTGGTGTTGTGGATGGCCGGACCTCTGAGCAGTTCAGCAGCCGAGAGCCTGATGCTGGCCACAACGACCAGCACCGACAACACAGGCCTCATGGATGTTCTGGCCCCTGAACTCAAGAAGGATACAGGCATTGAATTGAAATGGACCGCTATCGGGACGGGGAAGGCCCTGGAGTTGGGCAAAAACTGTGACGTGAATGTGCTGCTGGTGCATGCGCCGGCCGCGGAAAAAAAATATGTGGCCGACGGCTTCGGCAAAGACCGAACTCAGGTGATGTATAACGACTTTGTCATCATCGGTCCTGAAAATGACCCGGCTGGACTCAAAGGCTCGTCCGTACTCGAGGCCATCCGGAAACTGGGAGCTGGAAAAGCGGCCTTTGTGAGCCGTGGGGACAATTCCGGCACCAACAAAAAAGAAATTTTCTTGTGGAAGGCTGCTGGCTTGACGGTGCCGGACAAAGAAAAATGGTATGTTCAGACAGGACAGGGCATGATCGCAACCATCAACGTGGCCACTGAGAAGGGTGGCTACACCATGACCGACCGGGGCACGTTCATCAAATTCGCCGATAATCACGGCGGCAATCCACCTTTGAAGGTTCTGGTGGAAGGCGATCCCGCACTGTTTAATCAGTACAGCATTATTGCCGTCAATCCGACCAATTGTAAAAATGCGAAATACGAACTGGCCAGGAAGTTCACCGACTGGATGACCTCGAAGAAAATTCAAAATCTCATCGGAAACTTCAAATTGTTGAACAAAAAACTGTACATTCCCAATGCCAGGCAGTGAAACATTCAACTTTTTTGATAAGCAACTTTTTTTGATCCATGGACTATATCCTGAGTGGGCTGATTCACGCTTTTGAGCTTCTCTTTCAAGGAGATCCGGAAACCTATTCCGCGGTGAAAACAACTGTTCTTGCTTCCAGCCTTTCCGTGGTGGCCAGCATGGCCATTGGCGCGCCCCTTGGGTTTTGCCTGGGTTATGCCCATTTCCCCGGACGGCGACTTATTCGGGTTGTCGTTGATACGCTGTTGTCCCTCCCCACAGTGGTTATCGGACTTCTTTGTTACGCCTTCATGTCGCACCGGGGGCCACTGGGAGATTTAGACTTATTGTTTACCATCCCGGGGATGGCCGTCGGTCAGACCATTCTGGGTCTTCCCATCGTGGTGGCAATGACGGCAACCGCTGTAGAAAACCTTGATTATCGCCTCAAACAAACTTTACTAACCCTGGGGACTGATCCGCGTCAACTATTGCTGACGTCACTTTGGGAAGCCCGGTTTGCTCTGGCTTTGGCGGGGGCGGCCGCATACGGCCGGATTGTATCTGAAGTGGGTATCTCCATGATGGTCGGCGGCAACATCAAATGGCACACCCGGACCATCACAACGGCCATAGCCCTGGAGACGGGCAAGGGGCAGTTTGCCATGGGGATCGCGCTGGGTTTGATTCTGATTACCCTGGCATTGCTGGTCAATCTGACCATGTCCGGTTTGAAACGGTTATCAGGACAATGAACAAATCACTCTATCATTTGGAAAATCTGACCCAGGTTTACCGGGATCGAACAGTTCTGGATGTGGATCTCCTGGACATCGAAGTGCAGACCATTACCGGCTTGATTGGACCCAACGGTTCGGGCAAAAGCACTTTGATGAGGATTTTGGCCTTTTTGGAGAAACCGGCCGCAGGCCGAGTGACTTTTCAGGGGCAGCCTTTGTCCCAGGTTTCGCTGGACCTGCGCCGTGAGGTGACCATGTTGAGCCAGGAACCGTACCTGCTCAAAAGATCCGTACAGGCCAATGTGTCTTATGGGCTCAAGATCCGGGGAATGTCCGACACCCAACATCCGGTGCGCCAGGCTCTTGAAAAAGTCGGTCTGGACCCGGCCCGGTTTTCTCAACGCTCCTGGCGGGAACTGTCTGGTGGTGAAGCACAGCGGGTTGCCCTGGCCGCCCGGCTGGTCCTTAAGCCAAAGATCCTGTTGCTGGATGAACCAACGGCCAATGTGGACCGCGAAAGCTCTGAGCTTATTCTACGCGCCGCGCTGGATGCACGAAACCAGTGGGGTACGACGTTGATCATTATCAGTCATCAACTGACCTGGCTCCGTCAAATAGCCGATCATATTCTTGCCTTGGATTACGGACGGTTGACGCGTGTGCGGTAGCTTCCAATACCGGCCAAAAAGGCCGCTTTTCTCTCATCTCGAGTTTGGGTTTGACAGACAAGACCTGGATTTCGCACTATCCATCTTTGAAAGAAACGAGGACGTAAAAAATGGCAAAAGATAAAAAGCGTTATGAAGACCTTAACCAACTCGTGAAAGACCTGGTATTGAACGCCGGTGCCATCGATGTGGGCATCGTCACGACCGAGACATTGGAGGGCGGGCCGCCGTCCACGGATCTGTCGTATGTATTGCGTGGTGCCAGGTCTGCCGTGGTTTTTGCCCTCCCGCTGGACCCGGAAAAAATAGAACGATTCTTAAAAAAGGAGGACTTTTCCGGACACTGCCTGGACAATGTCCGCACCAACACCCATGCCAGCGGCATCGCCCTGGAATTGGCACGGTTTTTGGAAATGAAGGGGCATGCTGCGGTTCCGGTGGAATCCAACTTTGTCTACCGAAAAGACACGCCGCGGGGATTGCTTGACGAAAAACCGCCCATTTCTCATCGTTACCTGGCCGTCCGCGCCGGCATCGCTCATTTCGGGCTGTCAGGCAACGTCATCCGGAAAAAAGAAGGCGCCGCCATCATTCTGGGGTCCGTGGTTACGGACGCGCAGCTGATGCCCACGGAACCCCTGCCTGTCGAGGAGAACTACTGCGACGCGTGCAGGTTGTGCCAGTCCGCGTGCGCCTCGGGTCTCATGCACCCGGACGAAAAGACCGCCGTCACCCTGGGCGGGGTTGAATTCTCCTATGCCAGGCGGCAGAGCTACAACCGTTGCGACTACGTTTGCGGCGGGTTTACCGGACTGTCCAAATCGGGGAAGTGGTCTACCTGGTCGCCGGCCAGGTTCCCCATACCGGAAAAGGATGACGAGTTCCTGGTGGCACTGGTGAGCACCGTCAAACCATACGCCTTTCGGCCCAGACCGGGCATCGGCTTTTATCACGCTCTGCTGCCGGGCAACAAGGGGCAGCTCACCTGCGGCCATTGTCAGATCATCTGTCATCCGGACAAAGATATTCGGAAAAAGCGTTTCAAAATGCTCATCGACGCCGGCGTGGTCATTCAGTTGGAAGATGGTTCCCTGAAAGCTGTTTCGCCAGAAGAGGCCCGGGAATACCTGGCTGCCATGAGTCCGGAAAAACGGATGCTGTATGAAAATGTGGTTTGATTTTCACTGGGGACTTCCCCTTTGAAACCACAGAGGGTCTTAGCTACGGAACAGATCTGAATGAGAGCCTGTTCGTTCAAAGACAATACGGTCACTTTCTGATTTATAGATGAGGAGCCAATCGGATTCGATATGGCATTCCCGCCTTCCCTGCCAGTTACCGATCAGCTTGTGGTCCCTATGGATAAGATCCAATGGTTCTTTAGAGATAAGGGACCGGATGATGGTCTTAAGCTTGTCGGGGTTTTTCCCCCTCCGTTTCATCCGCTTAGTATCTCTTTCAAATTGCCGTGTGTAAACCGGATTGAGCATTAAATGCCCAACTTTTCAAACATATCGTCAGCGTCCTCGCACAAGACCAGGTTCCTTCCTGAATCAGTATTCGCCAACGTCCGACGAGTGGTTTCATTTGGAATGGCAACGTCAAAAGGCAGGCCTTTTCGAAGCGCGACCTGTTTATAAAAAAGTGTAAGCGCCTGGGTTGTAGTAAGCCCAAGCTTTCGGAATATGTGCTCGGCATTGTCCTTCAAATCAGGCTCAATGCGAGCGCGTATGGTTGATGACTTATTCATTGTTCGCCACCCCCTCATAAACATGTAGCACAAATGGGGCACATCATCAAGGAATATTCCTGAGAGAGGGGAATTACCACTTCGCGTCCCTCCGGATCCAACTCGACAACCCCTGAGTTAAATAAGAGATTCATCCATTTTTTCCGTACCTTTCTTATCCTCATACCAACGAGCCATCCACTCCCTCACATCCTTAGGGGGATCGCAGGTTTTTTCCTTGCGCGCCAGAATGAGGGATTGTGTGGGGCACTTGTAGACGCATACACCGCAGCCGATGCATTTATCCGGGTCCAACATTGCCACCTTTCCCATCTTGTTGGTCGCTTTTGAGGAATCCTCCAGTCTGAGCGCATCCATGGGGCAGCGCTCCACACACAAACCACAGGCCTTGCAGGTTTCAGGCGTTGTGCGCACCCGGTAGTTGCTTAAATCGTGGCTTTTGTGGTGTTTCAAGACGTGATAGGCTTCAAAAAAGAGACAGCAGCACGTGCAGCAATTGCAGATGGTGTCCGCCCCTTTTTGCCAGTTGCTGATGGCATGAACCAGGCCTGATTCAGCTGACTGCTTGAGGATTTCTTTCGTCTCTTCCTTAGTGATTTCCCGGCCCAGACCGTTTTCAACGATATAGTGCCCAAGCCGGCCGAAATGGAGGCAGACCTCCATGGGATGGTCACAGACACTGGAATCGGGATCCAGAAGTTTCCGCTGACGGCATGGGCAGAAGGAAACCGTACAGTAGTCCTGGGAATCCACGAATTTGACCACGTCTTCGTATGGTAGAATCCTACGGGGGTCTTCAACGGTCTTGTCTATGGGGATTGTTCGAAGTCCTTTGGCGTGAACCTCTCTGAACTGGTCCATGAAGCCGTCATAAAAGTACTTGTTGAGCGGCTTGGCTGTCTTTTTTGAGGCTTCATCGGGGTGTTCGGCCCAGTACGGCCCCCGCATAAAGAAGAAAAATGAATCATTCAAGCTGTAACGAATCGAATCGCCTTTTTGGCTCCGCCAGACCGCTGCCCTCTGCGCCAGGACGTCCAGTCTGGGGGCCAGATCCTGGGGTGCCATCCCCTTCATCTCGGCCAGCTCCTCAAGGCTTCGACCCGAAAAAGGAATGCCCGTCAGAAGCGCCGCCTCCTCAGGGGTATAAAAGGACTCGATTGTGGGCATAAGGTGCTCGGAGTCGGGAAGTCCCCACCAGGCTTTTCCAAGCCAGTCGATTAACTGTTGGTAGATGTCTTTGTCTATTCCGTCAGGCATGGTTCCTCCATATACCTCTATTGAATCGGGTTGCATACGATTTACTTTTGGTATTTTCTTATTTCGTTCTCAAAGTCTTCCCGCCAATCCGTTAATCCATATTTGGCCACAATTTCCTCTAACTCTCCCGATAATCGCATCTGCTCAATTCCAGCGGAAATTATAAAGTGTTTTGGAGATAACATAACACCCCTTTCGAAAGACAACATCTCAGAAGGTCTGCCGCTTGTCAAGGGCGAGAGACCTTAAGAAAATCAAATATTTGATGACCCCATTATATACACTGATATATACTATGACCGAGCAAAATAAAAAAATAATGCTTTTGTTAAAGTTTTTTTGTGACCGAAATCAGTTTCCCGGTGTATTACATCACGTTGAGCGTTTTCCCCTGTTTTCTGGTCGGGCAATCGGGGATAATTTTTTACTGGGAAGAAAAGATAAGGGCACATCACCCTACCTAAAATTTAAAGGAGGTAACGAAATGATCAACAAACTCAATTCTTTCGGGGCAAAATGGAAAATTGCATTTTTTATGGCATTTTTCTTAAGTCTATTCAGCAGTACACTCTTAGCCGCTGAATGGGATGCGGAAACGATTTACGCTACACCCGGTACTATAGTGGAGCATAACGGGCAAACATATAAAAATTATTGGTGGACCCAGGGAGATAATCCTGATGGTTACGCCGATAATCCCTGGTATGTCTGGCGGCCTGTGGAAGGTGTTGAGCCCACGCCTACGCCAGAGCCGGAACCCGCCCCGGACCCGGAACCAACACCCACAGTCGCTGAGGAATGGGATGCGTCAACGATCTACTTAGGGGGTGATCAGGTCGCTTACAATGGTAAAATATACCAAGCGTATTGGTGGACCCAGGGAGATAATCCTGATGGTTACGCCGATAATCCCTGGTATGTCTGGCGGCCTGTGGAAGGTGTTGAGCCCACGCCTACGCCGGAGCCGGAACCCACCCCGGACCCGGAACCTGACCCAACACCTGTACCGGACCCGGTCCCCAATCCGGTTAATTTTGAAAAGAAGATAAATGGATATTTTGCTGAGTGGAGTATATATGCCAGGGAATATCAGGTTACTGATTTGCCGGTAGCGCATATAACCCATATTAATTATGCATTCCTGCAATTAAATGACGGCAAAATACAAATATGGGATAAATGGGCCGCAGTAGATAAGAGATTTCCTGAAGTCGTAACTGAGTATGGTGTTTATCCGGCAGGAGATTGGAATGGTGAAAAAGCATATTATGGCAACTTTGAAAGATTAAATAGATTGGATGAGCTGGTAAACGAATATTATAATAAGGATATAAAAATAATGGCTTCAGTGGGGGGTTGGACCGGAAGTGATGAATTTCCAG
>CAYSFQ010000062.1:0-13286 GCA_964430575.1 uncultured Desulfobacteraceae bacterium | reverse complement strand
CCACGGTCATTTACCTGCTGACCCTTGCCATTTTGCTGATCTGCCTGGTGGTGACCTGGCGCATCATCCATTCACCTTTCGGATCCGTTTTGGAGGCGATTCGGGAGAATGAAGAACGGGCATCCTTTGTGGGGATCAATGTACGCAAATACAAACTTTTAGGCTGGGTTTTCGCTTGTATGCTGGCCAGCATCAGCGGAGGACTCTATATCCTTTACCGGGGATATATCGGACCTACCACCATGCATGCGTTTGCCGGCGCCGCTGTGCTCATGATGGTGCTGCTGGGCGGTATGGGGACCCTCTGGGGTCCCATTGTGGGGGCCGGCATTTTTATTCTGATGCAGGATTATATCAGTACCATGACCGAACACTGGGAGCTTTTTGTGGGGTTGGTGGTGATTTTACTGGTGCTGTTTATGCCAAGAGGCTTTGTGGGTCTTGCCGACCTGTTTCAGTTTAAAAATGGGCTGTTTCGGTTCAGAAAGGAATAGGGGAATTTCATGGCACAGAGGGTGATCCTGTATACGGAAGAGCTTCATCGGCATTTTGGAGGCGTGCTGGCCACCAATGCGGTGAACATCGAGTTTAAGGAAAACAGGCTCAAGTCCATTATCGGACCCAACGGCGCCGGGAAGACCACTCTGATCAATGTCATCACCGGGCGCTTGCCCGCCAGTTCCGGTGCCATCCTGTTCCAGGGACGGAACATCACCGACCAGCCGGCCCATAAGCTCACCCGACTTGGCATATGCCGTACCTTCCAGATCACCAGCATTTTCATGGGGCTTACGGTATTCGAAAATGTCCGCATATCAAAACAGATGAAACGGGGCGGATCCTTCCGGGTTTTTTCCAGAAAGAGCAGTTTGAAAAAGGTTAACGCTGAAACCTGGGAGATTCTGGAACGATTGGATCTCAAGGATAAAGCCCATGTGCCTTCGAGCAATCTGGCCCACGGGGACCAGCGGTTGCTGGAGGTGGCCATGGCGCTTGCCAGTGAACCGAAAATTCTATTTCTGGATGAACCCACAGCAGGTATGTCGCCGGCGGAAACAGAACATATCGCGCAACTGATCAAAGGTCTCACTGAGAAGGTTTCCGTTGCCCTGGTGGAACATGATATGGATGTGGTCATGACTATTTCCGATGAGATCAGCGTGTTGCATCAGGGCACCATCATTGCAGAAGGACCACCGGAAGCGATTCAGAGCAACCAGAAGGTGAAGGAGGCTTATCTTGGGGGTGCATGAGCAGAAATCGGACAAGATCCTTGAAATTGAGGACCTCCAGACCTATTACGGGAGAAGCCATATCATTCAGGGGCTTTCCATGTACATCGACAGGCTTGAGGCCGTGTCCATCCTTGGGAGAAACGGTGTGGGCAAAACCACGACCCTGCGTTCCATTATGGGCCTCACCCCGGCGAGAGCCGGAAAAATACGGATTGACGGTCAGGAGACCACCCGCTGGCCCCCGCACCGGGTGGTCAGGTGCGGTATCGGTTATGTTCCGGCTGAACGGCACATATTTCCCGGCTTAAGCGTTGAAGAGAATCTCAAGCTGGCGGAAAAGCCCAGCTCCGAGGGTGATGTGTGGAATATGGAGAAAGTCTACAGCCATTTTCCGGTACTGAAGGCCAGGCGAAGACAGGACGGGTCCACCCTGAGCGGCGGGGAACAGCAGATGCTCGCCATCGGCCGGGCGCTTATGGGGAACCCCCTCATCATGCTGCTGGATGAACCCAGTCAGGGGCTTGCACCCCTTCTGGTTTATGAGGTGATACAACCCATCCTTCTGGTATGTGTGGAGGAAGGGTTAACGCTCCTTCTGGTGGAACAGAATTACCGTATGGCCTTGAAGGTGGCCTCCCGTCATTATCTCATGGGAATCAAGGGGAAGATCAGCGGCACGGCCACCTCTAAGGAACTGCAGGCGGACGGTGATATCATTAAACAGCACCTATCGGTCTAAATATCGGCATGAAGGTGCAGGAGGTGTAAAATGGCAGCGATGGGATTGAAAGAAAGATTCTGGAATCGACTGAACGGGAAAGACGTGGATATGACCCCTTCGGGGAGCACAACCACCTATGGGGTTGTGGCGCTCATGGACCAATGTGGGTATGCAAGACCCCTTGCGGATACGGATCCGGTCGCCATGACGGAGCTTTCCTATGCCGGGCACAAATACGGACAGTTTGAGTGGGTCAAGGCCATGGGATGGGATATCGTGGGATTGAGCGAAGCATTCGGTTGTAAGCTGGGAACGCCCCAAAAAGGCATTCAGTACTCCATACAGGGCCACCCCTACGCGAAAGATATTGATAATATTGACTTTCCTTCTGATTTTCTGGAAAGAGGAAGATTTCCCATGTTCAAGGAGCACTTTCGCCTTCTCAAGGAAAAAGTGGGGGATGAATTGATCATTTTCGGTGAAACCGAAGGCCCGTTTACCTGTGCCGCAAATCTGGTGGGAACCGAACAGTTCATGAAGTGGATTTTCAAGAAACCGGAGAATGTTAAAAAGGTGCTGGAAGTGACCAAGGAGGCTGCTGTGGCAGCTGTGAATTTTGCCTTTGACAATGGCGCGGATTACTACGTTTTTGCGGAACCCACGGCCGGACCGGCGTTAATGAGACCCAAATTTTTTGGGCAACTTGTGCAGCCGGTTTTTAAAGAAGTGGTGGACCGGGCAAAGGGACCCGTTGTCCTTCATGTGTGCGGCAATTCAGACGGCGTTATTGAGATGATGTGCGATACGGGCGTTGCCGGTATCAGCATTGAAGAGAAAGCGGATATGAAAGCAGCGGTGGAAATCGCCCATGCAAAGGACGTCAAGGTCTTTGGGAATGTGGCAACGGCTACCACGATTTTCAGCGGCACCCCTGAGGAGGTGTACCAGGAGGCAACCCAGGCTCTGAAAAACGGTACGGATTTCATATGCCCCGGCTGCGGGATTGCGCCGCCATCCCCTTTGGAGAACCTTCTTCAGATCAAAAAGGCGAGAGATGACTATTTCAATCGGTAGACAACACTCGGTGCCGGCCCAGTGAGGATGGTGGCTTGCTACCCTCACTGGGCAGCGTCCATTAGGGCCTTTCAAACGACGAGATAAGCGAAAGCAGCCGGTCATTTTCTTCCGGGATCCTGAGACCCAGGCGAAAGTAGTTTTTTTCAAGCCCCGGGAAATTCCGGCAGTCCCGGATGTACACGCCATTGGCCAGCAGGTGGGCCAGCAGGTGGTCAAGGTTGTCTGTTTTGAGCCATTGGCACAGGATGTAGTTGGCGGATGGCGGAAACGGGAGGATGCAATCCATATCTTTGAGGGCGCGAAAAACCCTTTCTTTTTCTACATTGTGAGCAATACGGCTTTTTTCATCGTAATCAGTGCACTCTGAGAGAAGCGACGCCACCCGGTCGGCGATTCCATTGATGGCCCAGGGTTCTTTGGCGTGTTTCATTCGGGAGATGACGTCCTCATGCCCCACTATTCCACCCAGACGAAGGCCCGCCACGGCGTAGAACTTAGTGAGTGAGTTGAGTACCAGAACATTGGCTCTGGGTTTTTCCGTAAGAAGACTTTTCTTTTTCCAATCATCCAGGAATTGAACAAACGCTTCATCAACGATAAACCATTTTTCAGGAAATTGGTCGGCCAGTTCCAGAACCAGGCTTTTCTCAAACAAGTTGCCCGTGGGGTTGTTGGGTCTCGCGATCCAGAGAGCGTCAACATCCCCCAGCATCCCGACCAGGTCTTCTTTTCGGGGGAGGGCGAAACCATTGTGGGGAGAGAGGGGGCATCGAATAACCTCGGCGCCGGCCAAAAGCGATGCCCGTTCATAATCGTGAAATGAAGGGGTTATGATAGCGGCCCGCTCATATCCGATCACTCTGGCTGCGAGATAGATCAGTTCAGTGGAGCCGTTCCCGGCCAGGAAATTATGAAGGGACACTCCGCAGGTAGATTGATAGTACCGGGCCACGCCATCCCCGCTAACACTGGGATACTGCTCGATGGTTTCAAACAGTTCTGACCATTTTTCTTCTATTATGGGGGGCGGTCCGAAGAAATTGAGATTGACGCTGAAGTCCAGCACCCGCCTCTCAGCAACATCCAGTCGTTGCATGTCGGTTTTGGGAACCCCGCCGTGTATATATTCTGAACCTGAATGGATGGTCATGGGTGATTTTCCTTTTGTTTTGTGTTGGATCAAGAATAGCATTGAACCCGTTGAGGATTCAATTGCAAGTGCTCGATTAATGGTTGTTCATCACCTGTTCGATTGTTTTGAGAGCCCGGGATGCTTTAGAGGCCGTTTGACTCCCTGAATCTGCTTTTTGAAGGACCGATTGAAAGGCGGTTTTGGCGGAAGCGAGCTGATCCAGCTTCCAGGCGGCATATCCGAGCCGCAAGCTGTTAATTCCTCCCTGGTCGTCAAGTTGTGCCGCCTTCTGAAATGCTGCCATTCCCTTTGCAAAATCCCCTTGTTTCATATACATCCGACCCAGGCGGGAGAATCGTTTGGCCGTAGGCGCGAGGCTTGCGGCCCGGCCGGCAGCGGTCAGGGCGTATTCCATTTGATGGGCTTCCGTATGGGTACACGCAAGCAGATCAAGGTTTCTGGCGGTGGGCGTTTCCCCGAAGGCACGGGTATAGGCTTCAGCGGCCTTGCGCGGCACGCCCGCAAGTCGGTAGAGGTTTCCCAATCGTTTCCAGCCCCCGTGTTTTGGCGGTTCAAGGCGGAAGGCCACTTCCAGGGCCGCCGCGGCTTTCCCATAATCTTTTTGTTCTATGGCCGTCCAGGCCGCAAGCCGCCAGATTTGTTCATCCTGCGGGTATCGATCCAGGAGCCTTTTCAGAGGAGCATTTGCCGCCCGGGGTTTGCCCGTTCGTACCAGGGCCTCGATAAGTGCTACGCGGCTGCTTTTGGATGCGCGTGGATTCTTGGCCATTGTTTCCAGCAGATTAAGAGCGCGCTTTGGGTGGTGGTGATTCAGCCAAAAGATGGCGACTTGAAGCCGCAGACTAGAAGATAGGCCGGGGGAGGATAGGGCAGACGCGTTCAAATCCACCTTTTCCATAACAGCGACTGCTTCCTTCGGTCTGTCGAGCCTGTCCAGGGTCGAGGCCAGGACGATAAGCCATTGGGCGTTGGGATTGGCGTTGGTCGCAAGTTTTTCAAGGATGGGAAGGGCCTTTTGAGGGGCCTCGTTTTTAAGATGAAGGAGGGCCGATCTGAAAGAGTCGGTCGGTGATTTTTCCGCCGCATTCCCACTGGTGAGTATTTTGGCGGCTTCATCATTTTTCCCCAGTCTTTCCAGGACATGGACAAGGGAAGCGCACCACTGGGAACGCGGTTTGGGTCTTGCACAAAGCCCTTTGAGCAGGGGTAGGGCTTTTTCGGGTTGATCCGCTTCTATCCACAAAGAGGCGGCCCGGTATTTACGGGATGGACTCGGTTTCAGCCGGCTGGCGTTTTCCATGGCTTCCGCGGCTTTAGCCGGTTGAGAAAGGCGAGTGTAAACTTGAGATAAGGTCACAAACCATTTCGTCCTGGGTTTGGGTTCGACTGTGAGGTTTTTAAGGAGGGGGAGTGCCTTGTGGGGGGTTCCTGCATGCACATGGATGAGGGCGGCCTGATATTGAAACTCTGGCGCTTTAAACAGTTTTGCAGCTGTCTGTAAAACTTTGGCCGCTTCACCACTCTTTTTTTGTTTTTGCAGGGTATCCGCTAGCAGGAGAAACCACGGCTGTTTGGGATTTGGCCTCTGAACCAGTTTTCGAAGCAGGGAAATGGCTTTTTCCTGTTCTTTGGCCATGACACGGAATACGGAAGCCTGGTATTGAAGATCGGGATTTTCAGGCCGTATGAGGGAAAAGGCCTTTTCCATGGCTTCGGCCGCCTCGGCGGGGCGCTTCAGCTGGTGGCGGACAGCGGCGAGGTTCTGCCAGGCTTCACCAAAACAGGGGTCGAGTTTGACGGCTTCCTTGAAAAAAGTCTCCGAATCATTAAAGCGCTTGAGCCGGTAATTGACAAGCCCCTTTAGAAAAGGGAGTTGAGAATGTGCCTTTGAGGCGTTTTTGCGTGCATAATCCATCAACAGGTTCAGGGCTTTTTGATTGTGGCCCTTTTCCATCTCCTTTTCCGTTTGGGTCAAAACACGGTGAAGCTCCGGTGTAACGGGTAAAGGATCATTTGGGCAGTCTCCCGCTGAAACGCTGTTTCCCAGAAGCGTGAATATGATGATCAGGCTTGTGATGGCCAAATTCTTGATCATTTTTCTAACCTGAAATTGATAGTCTGTTCCACCCATACATCGACGGATCGGCCGTCCTTTCGAGCCGGTTTGAAGCGCCATCGGGGAACGGTGTTCATGACGGTTTTGTGAAAGACGCCTGTGGGAGATTCCTGTAAAACCGAAAGGTTTCGCACTTGACCATCCTTAGTCACCAGAAAGCGAACCTTTACCCAGCCCTCGGTTCCCCTTCGACGGGCCCTGCGGGGATAGGGGGGTAGTGCCTGCCCCAGAGCCCCTGGTTTCGAATCCACTTCTCCCATGGAATATTCGCGGTTTTCAGCCATCCTTGGCGCGGTTTGTTGCATTGCGGGGGCTTTGGCAATGGTTCGGGGCACGTTGACGGCCAGGGGGACCGATGACGCGGAAAGGGATTTCATGTCGATTTCCAGGGTGGGGACTTCGGGCGTTGTCCGGTCTACGGGCGTGGGCGGGGTCAAAGGTGGCACTTCCATTTCGGGAATTTCCAGCTCAGGGGGCGCAAGTTCAGGCGGGTCCGGGAGTTCGGCCGGTATTTCACTTTCCATGGGCACCAGTTCCAGTTGCGGTAATTCTTCCAGAAGCTCAGGCTCGTCGATTTCGGGTTCCAGCATTTTGGGTCGCAGGGGCATCATGAGGTTCAACAGCGCATGTCTCGAAAATTCTGATAGGACGCGTTTGTCCAGAAGCACAGGGGCTATGGTAAAAATGGCCCCATTGACAAGCAGAGACAGTATCAAAGCAACGGCCGTGCGATACACGGGCCGGTCGGTTTTGGGTATGCCCCGGGCGACACTCATTATTCACCCCTGACCGTTGATACGGCTATATTTTCGGCGCCCGCCATTCGACATTGATCCAGGACATGAACCATTCGACCGGTCATGCTGTTACGGTCCGCCTCAAGCATGACGGCGCCAGACGGGTTTTCCAGGAGGAACTGCTCCACAATGCCCCGCACGCTTCGCAAATCTACCATGGTTTTGTCGATAAAGATGCCCCCATCCTGAGTGACGGCGATAAAGATGCCGGCCGCGTCTTTGGTTTGGGCGGATGCCGCTTCGGGTCTTTGAATCTCTACTCCGGATTCCCTGACAAAAGTGGCGGTCACCAGGAAAAAAATCAGGAGAATGAAAATCATATCGATGAGGGGCGCCATGTTGATTTCGGCATCACCCGAATCTTGTTTGTTCATGCTCCCGAGACTGCTGCCGACTCTAAACATTACCCTGCCTCCTTTCCAGCCATTGATCCACGGCACGATAGAATATCATGAGGTCGCCTTGAATATTCTTGATCTGTTTTCGAAGGGTTTGACCCACCAGGAGCCCGGGGATGGCGATCAGAAGCCCTGTCTGGGTGGTGATGAGCGCTTCCCTGATGCCAGATGCCAGGGCCTGGGGGTTCCCAGTGCCCTCTACACCGATCACCCGGAAGGTGTCCACCATTCCCGTGACGGTGCCCAGCAGCCCCAACAGAGGTGCTACCGCGGCCAGAATCAGTATGGCGGTCATGTGGCGATTCAAAGGAGATATCTGTCTCTGGACGGCCGCTTCCCACATAATCCGATCGCTTTCGGGGTCGAAACGGCGATTGCCGAGGAAATAGGCGAGGGCTTCGCCTTTGGGTCCCTTATCATTGGTCCCTTTGTTAATAGAGAAGCCGGATTTTTCGGGGGACATATATTCAATGGCCTGGGACATTTTAACCTGATTTCGCCGAACGCGAAACACCCAAAGAACCTTCAGAGCGATCAGGTGCCACATCCAGACGGAGACCACGATCAGGGGGGCCATCACCGGGCCGCCGGTCCAAATAGAGACCCATATGCTTTCAAGCGCTTCCATTGGGGAGCCTCTGGTCTCGCAACAGCGCAGCGATCAAAGCCATGGCTTTTTCCTCCATATCTGAGGCGATACGACTGGCTTTTCGTCCCAAAAGGGCGGTAATGACCAATATGGGGATGGCTACGGCCAGACCCAACTGGGTGGTGATGAGCGCTTCGCTGATGCCGCCGGCCATAAGCCGTGGGTCTCCGGTCCCATGAACGGTGATGACATGAAAGGTATTGATCATTCCGGTGACGGTTCCCAGAAGACCCAGAAGGGGGGCGATGGCGGCCAGCACTTTGAGGGCGGGGAGGAATCGTTCCAGGCGAGGGGTTTCCTTAAGGATGGCTTCGGCCAGGCTGCTTTCAATGATGTCCCGGGGCTGTCCCTGTTGTTCAAGTCCCGCCTTTAAAACGTTGCCGGTGGGACGTCCGGACTGGGATGTTGCCGTGTCCATGGCCCCTTTGTAATCGCCCGCTTCCACCAGTTCCGTTACAAGGGTCATGAGCTTGTCTGTTTTCTGGCTGACCCTGCCCAGAAAAAAGAGTCGCTCCAGCACCAGTATGACAGCCACCAGGCCTACGAAAAGGATGGGCCAGATGAGCAGTCCGCCACTTTTAACCTGCTCCCAAAGGGTGGTTTGCCGTGACAATTGTTTTACGGCAACGCCCCCCGAAATATCCATGTAGACTGCATCGGCGTCTCCATCAAAATAGGTGTTGAGATTCCTCCGCACGCCCCATCCGGGCGATGCCGCCGCCAGAAGACGCCCGGAAGCGGGACTCATGTTGAGATAACCAACACTTCCGTTTTCGCGGTAAATGGCCGTGAGATTCCCCAGCCGTATGATATCGCTTTCCACTTCCCGGCCCTGACGATCAACAACGGTGCCCTTGCGCTTGATAATTTGCGCTGAGGCTGCCATGTCCTCAAAGGCAAGCGCTACCAGGGTCCGAATATTCTGTATTCCAAGAACCTTTTCCGTGTTCAGAAAGTCTTTGAGGGTCACCAACCGTTCCGGCTCTTCAGCGGAATAGGGGGATCGCTCCGAAAGCCCTGAAAAATCACGTGCAAAATTCCGCAAAACAGCATCCAGCTCTTTCATGTGGCCCGTGTGGGCGCGAATCGTGCGTTCCAGTTGAAGGCGTTCTTCCCGCATGGCTTCAAGGCGCTTTTCATCCGCTTCAAGTGCCGCATTTTCCTGCTTGACCCGCTCTTTAAGGTGCTTGATCTCTTTCTTAAGGCTTGTGCGTTGCTGGGCCGTCTCAGCCCGGGTTAACGCTTTTTCTTTCCTGGCTTCTCCTAAGTCTTCACGAACTTCCCGGGCCACCGCTTTGAATTTTTTTTCCTGTGCTGAGAGTCCGGCGGGCAGGAAAACCAGGCATATGAGGCAGAGTACATATTTCACCGGCTTCTCTCCTCCTCGGGTTTCTGGGGCGATCCCACGGGCAATTCCACCAATGAGACCAGACGGGAGCGTTGTGTAATCTGGATGACCTCCTGAATGGACCTGGCAAAGTTGGGAACAGGTTCGTAGCGGCGCGTTTCCCGCTGCCATTTCCAGGCATCCCGGGCGTCACCACTGAGGGCAAACTGGGCGAGACGGCCCACGTTCAGTTGCTGAACGCGAATCAGCCTTCCGCCAATTTCAATTTCAGCCTCATCAGGCTCCGGAAAATAGCCGTATTCCAGGGCCTGGGTGGTCGCCTCCAGCAGGCTTCGTGTTTTTTGCACGATGTTTGCGTCCGCGTTGTTGAGGATTGCCTCCGCGGAGCTGAGCCGCGGGGCCTGCATTTCCGCCAGCATGGGGAGGTCGTTTTCCGCAAAACTTTTCAGTTCTTGAAGGGTTTGATCCAGAAAGGGCCCCAACTCATTTCGGATTTCATGGGCCGCCTGTTCTTTTGCTTGGAGGGTGGTCATCTTATCTTCAAGGTCTTTCATATAGGCGGTGGTTTTTTCTCTTCGCCATTTAAGCGTCGCCAATTCCTGCTCGAGGGTTTGGATCTCCAAGAAGAGATCTGCCTCCTCTTTGGCCCAACTGTCCGCCAGCTTCTGGCTTTCGCGCCGCACTTCAACCGCCTTTTCAGCGGTCTGTTTTACGTTGGCCGCCGACGAGGTCTTAGGCGATGGTTCTTCGGCGGGGGCAGACGTTGAAGACAGGGCAAGGGATATCGACAACAGTAAGGAAAGTGCAAAACAGAAAAAAGGGTTCATAAGAGCTGCTCCTTATATCTGAGCGGTTAGGTATCAGGTGTTATGAGACGTGAACCAAAAGCTAACAGCTAATCGCTAACACCTCTAAATGAGATACCGTTTAATAAAGCATTCAGGGACATTTTAAGCGGCACGGGTATGTCCTCCGCCCTGACCAGGTCCCTGAACAGGGGAATTTCTTTGCCGGCAATCTCTTCGGCCACGATTTCGCACCAGAGTTGATAGCTTGAAAGATCGCTGATCAGACCCCTCCGGTAATTGTCGCTTAATGCAAAGGCGGCTTGTACAAATCCGGCATAACGCGGCGTCATAAGAATCTCTTCAAGGGCAACGGTTGCCTCTCCCTTTTCGGCCATGCAGTCGCACTGGGCCTCGGAAACCAGTTCATAGAGGCTGATGTGTCGATCGTTTAACCGTTGGAAAATATTGCGCCCCGTCACAAGAGCGTTTTGCTTGGAAACCGCTTCCAGGACCCCCCGGTAGACGGCCCTGGCGATGAGTTCCCCCATCTTGGAGTGGCCGCCGGCAAGTTTAATAGGGATTCCCGTTCCTTGGACCACCAGAATATTGTCGGTTCCCGTGCCCGTGGCCTGGTAACGCCGGGGGGCAACGCTGCTCCTTACATCCAGATCCATCAAAGCCGCCGTCTTGGCCTCGGTGGCGCTGATCATGGCCCGGGTCATGGCGCGCGGGGTGAGTTTCATGTTGGAGAGAAGAATCATATTAATGGTTCCCGGCTCATAATATTTTCCTTCGTCCTTGCCCATCCTGAGCGCATTTGATTTGACCCCGGCCGTCACCAGGGCATAGACTTTCATGTCTTTAAATTGTTCCTGGATGATGGCGAGATGGTCCATATCCGCGCCGGTAAAGAGAAAGGAAGATGTATCAGCCGAGACCTGGAGAACACTGTAAACCAGTGCACGCGACTGTGCCAGTCCTTTTTGGTGTTCGATGGCCCAGCAGGGAGGTGGGGAGTAATGGTTGCCCACCGACTGGATTCCTGTTCGCTCTCCTTCAAGGGTTGAAACCACGACCTGGGGTTGGGTGAAATCAATCATCAGGGTTTTGTTCAGGAAATCATTGATGGTGCTGTAGATGATTCTTGCGTCCTTGACATAGTTCAGGTCAAGATCGATTTTTCGGGTCCTTAATATCTTTTCGTCCAGGACCTGAAACGCCTTTTTGGAAAACTGTTCCCCATAGATTCTGGCTGAAAGCCAGCTTACGAAGTAACCCGTGTGGGTCGCGGCCCGGCAGGTGAGGGCGCAGGGAAAGTAAAAAATCCGGCCGTTTTTTACGGCATCCACATCCTTCCATCCTGGGCGATTGAAAAAGGCTTTAGCGGTCTTTCGGTCTCCGCCGCACCCGTAGATGACCTGAGGGTTGAATTTTATCCACTCCTCTTTGGTGATAGGGGTCACATTTCCCTTCCTGCCCAGCTGAGGCGGAATGCCGCCGGCGGCCCGGATCATTTCATTTTGAAATGAGTCGTCCCCGGGCGTCATCACCGTGCTGCGGCCCATCAGTCGAATGACCCGTTGCCGCTTTTCCGGGGGGATCCTTTCCACCTTTTCAGCAATGGTTTTCAGCTGATCTTTTATGGACTGAACCAGGGCCTGGGCTTTCTTTTCCTTATTGAAGATTTTTCCCAGGAGCAGGATCTTTTCCTGACTGTCTTCCATGGATCGCGTTTCAAGTTCAACGAGCCGGATATTATTGTTCTTAAATCGTTCCTTAACCCCTTTATGAAGGGCAGAATGGAAGATAACGTCGGGCTTTTCAGCCTCAATTATGTCAAGGGAAGGTGAAAAATAGCCTCCGACGATTTGTTTGGTGCCATTTTCGGCAGGATAGACGTCGTGGTAGGTTACGGCTTTGATCGCATCGCCTGCGCCGATTTCATAAAGTATTTCGGTGATGGACGGCACCAAGGATACCACCCGCGCGGGTGGCTTGGAGATCACAATGGTATTGCCCCCGTCGTCCAGAAATTGAAAAGAAAATGCAGTCGCCGGAAGGGCAATCAGAAGAAGCAATGCGAATGCAACATGGAACAGACGACGTCTTGCGGTTAATAGAACGCGATTCAAGTCCTTCATTGATAACTCCCCTGTATCTATAGGTCTTTTGGAGGCCTAAAAAAAATCCCCGAGCCGAAACGGATCGACCCGAGGATTACCCTTTTTTATCCATAGGTTTGTTTGGTTTGCCAACAGTCCACGAAGGCAAATCTTGATGCTCAGGCAGGTCTTCTGACTCTCGGATCTCTCTACTTCCCGCGCCTTCCCATTCCAGAATCTTTCAGAACAGTGGCGTGTGGCGGTTTCGTCCCCGATTACAGCGGCGGGCCCGTCCCGTATTAACGGCGTTCCCTATTAAGCGTAAAAAAGCACCTGAACAATAAAATATTAACAGAACTACATGAAAAGTCAAATGAAATGTTGAAATACACCCGTTGATGTCGTGGCTGTGAAGAATACCGGTTATTCGAGAAGGATGATCGCGTAGTAATCAAACGAGTCCGATCTACGGGTTGCCACATTGGTGGATGCCCCTAGATTATCAAGGGTGCTGATCACGTCAATTGAGAACGATTCCACTGAAGGTCTTTTTTCTTGAGGAAAGCGGCACTCCTCGGGATATGCACACTCTTTGCACAGGGCGCAGCATTCACCAACAAGGCTGAAAGCCTTGTAAAACCCTCGGAGGAAGAGCATCCTTTCCAGACTGATAGGACCTTTCCAGCAGCGGACCTGAACGCTTCGTTTCTTGGTGTTATTCCGGTAAAAATCAGTGCAGCTCTTATTTCCCACCAGAAGGATGGCCTGGGAATATTCGCTCAAGATGGACCGGACCTTCTCGGGCGAGGGCGTGGCCGGGGGACAGCACCAATTGGTACCATACTGTTTACAGCCGTAGCGGCATTTCAAGTGAACCCATTCAGCGACGACAAGTTCCTCGG
>CAYSFQ010000061.1:6439-13309 GCA_964430575.1 uncultured Desulfobacteraceae bacterium | reverse complement strand
AAACTTTAAACTTAAAATGGCGGCTTGCCGCCTTAGTGGATCATCTGATTCAAATCAAAGATCGGCAGCAGCATCGAAATAACAATAAACCCGACGGTAACGCCCATGAACAGGATCATCACCGGCTCCAGCATTGATGTCATGGTCAGGACTTGTGATTCCACTTCCCGTTCATACATGTCCGCAATTTTATCCAGCATTTCTTCCAGATGGCCGCTCTGCTCGCCGGCCGAAATCATCTGCACCGCAATGGGCGGAAAACAACGGTTCCCAGTAATGGCGGCGGCAAGGGCGTTGCCCTTCTCTACCGCGTCCATGGCGCCATCGATGACTACCGCAAAAAGTGTGTTTCCCACCACATTTTTGACAATATTCAGGGCGGTCAAAAGCGGCACGCCATTTTGGAGCAGGCTTCCCAGGGTTCGCGCAAAACGTGCGACGCTAGTTTTGATGTTAAATGCGCCCACAAGGGGAATGGCAAGTTTAAACCGATCCCATGTATATCGGCCCTTCTCTGTATTTTTCAACCGCCAGAACAAAACCATGAGGCCTAGCGCCATGGCAAGGACCAGCCACCAGAACTTCATGAGAAAATCGCTGACCCCTATGAGAACAACTGTGGGCAGGGGCAGCGCCTGATGCATCTCATGGAAAATCCGGGTGACATTGGGTACCACAAAAGCCACCAGGAAAAAAACCACCACCACCCCCACACAGCTCATGAGGACCGGATACGCCATGGCCGCTTTCAAGCGCCCCTTCAAGGCTTGCTCCTGTTCGCTCAAATCGGCCAATCGGTGCAATACCAGGTCGAGAGAGCCCGAGGCCTCTCCAGCGCGGACCATGTTGACATAGACATTGGAGAAAACCTTTGGGTGATTCGAAAGGGCGTGGGCCAAGCTGTTGCCTTCATTGACGGATTCCTTGATCTGGGCCAGCACACGCTTGAATGCCGGGTTTGCAACCTGCATGAGCATGGCTTCCAGGGATGCCACCAGGGTAATGCCGGCACCCAGGAGAATTGCCAGTTGACGCGTGGCGACGGACAGTTCACCCAGTTTGATCCGTTTTAAAAAAGACAATCCAACCGTTTTGGTTCCCGCAGATCCTCTGGTCGCGGAAGCGGATGCCTTAACGCTGACGGGAAAAACGCCCGTTTCCCTTAATTTCTGTCTTGCCGCGATGGGGCTGTCGGCATCAATGATCCCGTCCCGGTTCTTGCCGGCCCTGTCAAGGACCCGGTATTCATAAACGGGCATTCAGTTTGCTCCAGATCAGGTTTTTAGCCTACATCCTAACACAGGATTTTTGAAAATTGAAAGTTGAAATTTGGGAAAACATCATGTAAAAACGTTACCATATTTCAAATTTCAAAAGTGCTCCGACACGATAGCGGGAAACATTTTATTAAGGGGAGAAAATTGAAACGGTTATTTGTATGGTTCATAGCGCTCTTTCTGGTGGCTGTATCTTCGAGCACCGCACCGGCCAAGGTCACCATCGGCGGCCGGGTATATGTGGATTGCTACTATCTGGAGAGAAACAGGGAAAACGCGCAATATAAAAAACTCGGTAACGATCCATTTTCCAACACGGCCATACAGGTTCCCAACATTACCCGGTTCAATTTAAAATGGACCAATGAAGATAACCTAGGCATGTTCATACAGCTGGGCCTCGGCCAGATCAGTGGCGGTACCACCCTAAGCGCCAGCGACGGGGTGACGCTCAGGCACGCTTACGGCTGGTGGGACTTGACAGAAAACTTTCAGGTCCTTGCCGGAAAGACCACAACGCCCATTTCTCCGCTTTTGCCTTACCAGATGGTGGGTACGCGATCGGGAAGCCTGAATATTATCGGCGAGGGGTACGGCGAACTCTATTCCGGACGTTTTGCTCAGATCAGGGGAACCTACCATTTTACCAATACCATACGCCTTGCCGTGGCCCTGGTTGACCCCAACGGTGCTGCATTGGGCAATTACGCCCCCTATCCCGATCCGAATCTATATCAGACCAATACCAAACTGCCCCGGATCGACCTGGGGCTTCCCATTTATGCCGGCCCCGTCAGCATTTATCCCAGTTTTCTCTATCAGCGGCGCACGGTTGACTTCCTTGCCGAGGATATGGATGGGATTGACAATCATATCGATACCTACATCGGATCCCTGGGGGTCCTGGCCGGATTCGGACCTTTTCAGTTCAGTGCCGAAGGCAACTGGGGGCAGAACTGGAGCAATACCGGGGGCGGCATGGGCGTCAGTCCACCGGCCAGAAACTCAGCCGCCACGATCTATGACCGCCAACTGGACAACACCACAACCTACGGCTGGTGGGTGGATGGGTCTTACCGCCTGGGAATTGTGACGCCGCACATCATGTACGGGCAGATGAAAAGCGAGGGCGACAAGAATCCCATGCGGTACAAATCCTGGTTCTGGGGCATCAGCATTCCCATAAAGGCGACCAAGGGGTTTACGGTAGCTCCCGAATTCATGTGGTATGATGACGGGGACGATAACCGGGATGCCTGGGACAACCGGGTGAATAATGGCAGATATGCCATCTACGGCGTTCAGTTCCAGTTCCGATTCTAATAGGCCGAAAATACAAAGCCACTCTCAAGAATGCGGTCCGGCAGGATATAGGATGAACCGGCCAGCAGCACCAGGGAAGCCGAACCGTATAGCCATAGCTTCTTTGTAGGCTCCGAAGCCCTTGCGGCGCAGAAGCTTAGTGCACTCCAGATGAAAAAGCCGATAACGGCCGCCACCCCTTTCCATGTTTCCCCGGGATCGTAAATGGGTTTCCAGGGGAAATCCGCGCCCAGGCTCGCGGCAAGGAGAAGGGCTGCCAGAGCGGTGACTGCCCCGAAAAAGCACGCTGAAAAATCAAAGGTTTTTCTTTTGCCTGCCTCGAAATATCGGGTCAGACCCACAGACAATATAATGGCCAGGGGCGGAAAGCAGGGCAGAATGTAGGGAATCAATTTTCCACTGCACGCTGAAAAAAGGAGAAAGGGGAAGAGAAACCAGCACACCAGAAAACGGGGAAAAGAGTCCTTCAGGGTTAGCCCTTTTAACCCCTTGGCCGCTGAGGGAAAAATGAAGAACCACGGCAGTGCCCCCCCCGCCAGGATGGGCAGAAAATACCAGAACGGTTTGGGATGCTGGCCCGCAATGGGCGAAAAAAACCGTTTGATGTGTTCCACAAAGAAAAAGTAGTGCCAGAAATCCCCTTCGCGAAGGTGGATCAGGATACACCATGGCAGGGCCACCACCAGCGCTGCCAGCAGGGGAATCCACATGTCTTTGATGAATGCCTTGAAGCGGCCCTCCCAGAGCAGGAAGGGTAAAATGGCGATGACCGGTACGGCAAATCCCGGAAATCCCTTGACCAGAAAGGCCAGAGCACAGAAACCCCCGAATAACGCCAGAAAAACGGTCCTTGTTTTGGATTTTTTCGCATGATGCCCATAGAAAAAAAAGACCAGGGCCCCCGTCAAAAACAGGGTGAATAGGCTGTCCGGGATATTGATGACGCTCAGGGCAAACACCTCCAGACACGTGAGGTAGATGCCGGCGGCAAGGATCCCTGCGAAAGGGCTCTTGGCAAACCGTCTGCACAGGAAAAAAAGCATGAGGGCGGAGATGCCCGCCGCCAAAGCGGAAGGTAAACGGATGGCAAACCGGGTTTCACCCAACAGGGATATGCTCAAGGCGTTGATCCAGTATCCCAATACCGGCCCATATCTAAGCTGGGCGAAATATTTGAACCCATTCAGTTCCGGGACCACCCAGTCGCCGGAAGCGAGCATTTCCCCGGGGATCTCGCCGTATCGCGACTCTTCAGGGATGGTCATGGGCCGAAGCCCCAGGGGGAGGAGATAGACCAGACAGAAAAGCACCAGCAGTATGAGGGCGGATCTTTTCATGGGTCAGCAGTCGCCGCCAATCCGGTCGGCCTGGCAGGCCACCCAGCCCTCACGGCCCGGTATTTCCCGAGGCTCAATGGCGGCTGTTTCAATTTCAGGGGTGCTGTCCAGCAATTGACCCAGAGGGACCATATTCGCACCCATGGATCGAACGGATTTCAGGAACCGTTTAAACATGTCCAGGCAGACGATTCCTTCAACCTCCGCATGGATTGTCAGGACGTTCAGCTGAATGTGGCTGATCAGCGACAGCATATAATCATTAAAATTGTGCGCGTCGATGCCCCCGTGTCCCATTGCTTCATCATAGGTGGGGAGTGTTACCGGGATCTGTGGCTGAGAAAGGGTTTTTCCTGCCATCACCGGATAGAAGATGCTTCGACCCCGGCAGTCGCTGTTGTAGATAAAGGGAAATGCAGCCTTTTCAACGAGCACCTGATTCCGGCATTTCCAGCCGGGAACGGCGGAACAGGTGGGGGTTTGCCCCAGGATTTGCGTCAGAGAGGAAATGCCCTGGTTCAGGGAATATGAAATGTCGTTGGCGGTCATGACATCGATTTTTGCCTGCCAACCATGATGATCCCAACCATGAAGCCCCGCCTCATGCCCGGCCCGGGCGGTTGCGGCGATCAAATGGGGCAGTTTACGGCCAATTACCGGTCCCGGCCAGGCCGTCCCCCTTAAAAGGATATCCCATCCATAAAGGCTGGCAGCTCGGGTTCTCATCATTTTCCACAAGAAGCGCGGACGTAGTAGTCGCCAGAGGTGACGGCCCATGTTGTCCGGGCCCACGGAAAAAAAGAACGACGCCCGAATGCCGTATTTTGCCAGAAGCTCGCCCAGGGCGGGAACCCCATAGCGGGTTCCTCTCAAAGTATCTACGTCAACACGCAGGCCGATTTCCATTGAATAAGGCCGTAACCCCTATACATCCTGATTGCCGTTGCCATCATCCCCAATGATATCAAACTCACCGGAACGGATGGCTTCCCGTAGAAAATAGTCGAGGGTTTCCTCAATAGAGGCCTCCAAGGCCACGGAGGGTTCCCAGTTCAGCAAGCGTCTGGCATTTCGAATGCTGGGCTTTCGATGTTCCATGTCCTGGTATCCTTCACCGTAATAGGCGCGGCTTTCCACTTCCCGCAAACCGGCAAAGGGCGGAAACTTTTCTTTAAGGGGGTGCTGGTTGAATTTTTCCACCAGAAGTTCCGCCAGAGATCGAATGCTGGATTCGTTGTCGGGGTTTCCAATGTTGATGATCTGTCCGTCGCAGACGCCGCCTTTGTTTTCGATAATCCGGAAAAGACATTCCACACCGTCGGAGACGTCGGTAAAACATCTTTTCTGCTCCCCGGAATCCACCAGCTGTATGGGGGTTCCTTCCACGAGGTTTAAAATCAGCTGGGTAATGGCCCTGGAGCTGCCGATGCGGGCGCTCATGAGGCTGTCCAGCCTGGGGCCGATCCAGTTGAAAGGCCTGAAAAGGGTGAATTTCAGATCTTTCTGACGGCCATAGGCCCAGATTACCCGGTCCAGCAACTGTTTGCTACAGGAATAGATCCACCGCTGCATGCGAATGGGTCCCAGGATCAACTTTGAGTTATCCTCGTCAAAGTCCATGTCGTCGCACATGCCGTAGACTTCGGAAGTGGAGGGAAAGATGACACGTTTGTCATATTTGACACAGTATCGTACTACGCGCAGATTCTCTTCAAAATCGAGCTCAAACACGCGAAGGGGGTTCCGGGTATATTCAATGGGGGTGGCAATGGCCACCAGGGGGATGACAATGTCACACTTCCTGATATGGTATTCAATCCACTCCCTGTGGATGGAAATGTCCCCTTCATCGAAATGAAAACCGGGTGTGCCCATAAGACGCTGGACATACTTGGAATGCAGGTCCATGCCGTGTACTTCATACCGCCCGCTCTCCAGCAAACGTTCGCTCAGGGCGTTCCCGATGAAACCGTCCACGCCCAGGATCAGCACCCGCTTTTTCTGAGCGGCCTGAATCCGGTCGCTGGCCCGTTTTCCAAACCGCATGCCTTCCACAAGCCCCATATGGGCTGCAAGCTGCGCTCCCCCCATGAACACATCGCCCTCCTGCTGGGCTGCGTCAACGCGAATGGCCCCCGTTTCACAAGCGATGACCAGGGGGTCCACTGAAAGCACCGTACCCGGTTTGGCTGTTTTTTCCCCTGATACCTCACTGACGGTCCAGAAAAGGCATTTTCGATCGCCCATGTGGCTGAAGGCCCCCGGAAAAGGGCGTGTAACAGCCCGCACCAGGTTCCTGACACGTAAGGCGGACATGGTCCAGTCAATCTCCCCGTCAGCAGGGGTACGTCCCCCGTAATAGGAGGCTTTCCCGTGATCCTGAGGCGCCCTTTGGGCTTCGCCGGCCTTCAGGGCGGGAAGGATCTCATTCAGCATATCACCGGCTGCCGCGGCGGCTTTTTTGTGAAGTGAAATGGCCGTATCATCTTCTGATATCTCCATTGACTTCTGGCTTACCATATCGCCGTCGTCCGGCCGGGTGGTCATGTAATGAAGGGTTACCCCGGTCTCTTTTTCGCCATTGAGCAGCGCCCAGTTGATGGGAGCTCGTCCCCGATAACGGGGCAGCAGACTCCCGTGAAGGTTCAGGCATCCATGGGGTGGGATATCCAGAATGGGAGATTGCACCAGGTTCCGATAATAAAAGGAGAATATGATTTCTGGAGAGATCTCTCGAATCTTCTGTACCCAGAGAGGATGGTTGATGTCTTCCGGCGCGTACACCGGAATGTTATGTTGTGCAGCCAGCTCAGCCACGGAATCAAACCAGATATTCTCCTTGGGGTCATTCTTGTGGGTAAATACGGCCGCAATATCAAAGCCGTTGTTTAACAGCGCCTTGATGCCGGTGCAGCCGATATTGTGATAGGCCA
>CAYSFQ010000061.1:0-6339 GCA_964430575.1 uncultured Desulfobacteraceae bacterium | reverse complement strand
CCCACGATCCGCTCGACAAAATACCGTGGACGGGCCCGCACATCGCTGTAAATTCGCCCGATGTATTCCCCCAAAAGGCCCATGGCCAGAAATTGTGCGCCGATAAAAATAAACAGAATGGCAAAGAGGGTAAACACCCCTGCTGCGGCCCACCCGGGGCCATAAATCAATCTCATCAGTAACAAAAAAAGCCCGAATCCTACACCGAACGCGGAGATAATACCCCCCAGAACATTCAGCAGGCGAAGGGGAAATGTGGTCATACCGGTCAACAGGTCAAACTGCAGGTTGATGAGCTTCCAGAGGCTGTATTTGGAGTCCCCGGCGGACCGCTCAGCGTGCTGAACTTCCACCTCGGCGGTATGCCTGGCGAAGCTGTTGGCCAGGACGGGAATGAAAGTGCTTCGCTCGCGACACTGCATCATGGCTGACACAATATGGCGGCGGTAGGCTCTCAGCATGCAGCCGTAATCATGCATGGTGATGCCCGTGGACATCTGAACCACTTTGTTGACCATCTGGGATGCCACCCGCCTGAAGAGGGTATCCCGTCTGGGAACACGGACGCTCCCCACCACATCAAACCCCTCTTCAGCCTTTAGAACCAGTTTGATGATTTCTTCGGGTGGGTTCTGAAGATCGGCATCCAGGGTAACGATGATGTCTCCCTTTGTTTGTGCAAAACCTGCCATGATAGCGGAATGCTGGCCGTAATTCCGGTTCAGCAGTATCCCGATGACGCCGGGGTAGTGATTTGAAGCCGCTTCGATCATGTCCCGGGACCCATCGGTACTGCCGTCATCCACCAGGATGATTTCAAAAACCCTGTCCATGCGGTTACAGGTCTTGAGACAACGAACGAGGAGTTCGCTCAGGTTTGCCGCTTCATTGAACACGGGGATGACAATGGAAATGGCTGATGGCTGATGGCTGATGGCTGATGGTCGGTTTTCCATAACGTTCTTTGATGGGCAGGCGACTGATTCGGCCTGGGGGCCTGCCTCTACTTTAATTTAATGGTTTAAGATGTCTTTGATGGCTTCCACCACCCCGTCCACATCTTCAAAAGTCATATCAGGAAAAAGGGGAAGAGAACAGATCCGGTCGGAATTCCATTCCGTATGGGGAAGCGTGCCCCGTTTTACCCCCATGGACTCCCGGTAGTATTTCTGAAGGTGTATGGCACGGAAATGGAGACCCGTTCCGATGTTTCTCTCTTTTAATTCCGCCATGAATTCATCCCGGTTCATGCCGGCCCGATCTGTGTCAAGGCGCACAATAAACAGGTGCCAGGCGTGTTGTGTGGTATCCTCAGGGATGGAGAGCGGCAGGAGTTCATCAATATCCGCCAGCCATTCCTGGTATCTGGCGGCCAGTTGTTCTCTTTTGCGGTTGAACTGGTTCACCCGATGAAGCTGTCTTAATCCCAGCACCGCCGCAATATCGGTCATGTTGTATTTGTACCCCGGTTCCAATACCTGGGCCTGGGGGGATCGGCCCTGGGTCTTTCGGTCGTAAGCGTCCACGCCAAGTCCGTGAAACTTGAGGTGGCTGATCCGCTCCGCCATTTCAGGGTCGTCGGTGCAGAACATGCCGCCCTCGCCGGTGGTAATATTCTTGATGGGGTGGAAGGAGAAAATGGATGTCCCCATTGCTCCCACATGACGACCGCGATGGTGGGTGCCCAGGGCGTGTGCCGCATCTTCCACCAGTGGTACGCCATGTTGATGCGCCTGTTCGCGTAGTGCGGTGATATCTGCCGAAGCGCCCGCGAAATGTACGGGAATAACTGCCCTGGTTCTGGATGAAAAACAGGGGGCGATTGTTTCGGGGGTCACCATGAGGGTATCCCGGTCAATGTCGGCGAATATGGGTGTGGCGCCCGCCAGAACGATCAGGTTCGCCGTGGATACCCACGTTATGGACGGGGTAATCACTTCATCCCCCGGCCCGATCCCCTGGGCTTTCAGGAGCAGATGCATGCCGGCGGTGGCGGATGCCAGGGCCACCCCATGGGGGCATCCCACATATTCACAGAAATCACGTTCAAAGGCGGCGGTATTGGGTCCCGTTGTAATCCATCCCGACCGGAGGACTTCTCCCACAGCTGAAATATCTTCCTCCGTGATGGATGGTCGTGAAAAGGGCAGAAAATCCTTTCTCATCAGGCACTCCGGGTAATGAGGTATACGCCGAGACAAATCACGAGTATTCCGGCCCAACGTGTGGGTCCCAGGGCCTCGCCGAAAAAATACTGTCCTGCAAAAGCGGTAACGATATAGCCCACGCTCAAAAGAGGATAGGCATAACTGACGTCCACCCTGGAAAGGGCCAGGAGCCATACCACCACACTGACCACATAACACACCAAGCCCGCAAATACAAACGGGTTAAGGCCCACCTTGAAGCCGATGGGCAACAGGTTTTCCAGGGTAAAAGCAAAATGGCCCACCTGCCGCATTCCCTGTTTCAGGCAAAGCTGGGCCGTGGCATTTAAAAGCACCCCCAACAGTATGAGGGGGAGATAGCGGGTCATGAAAGAATCTCCTGATAAAATTGACAGTGGGCGTGACCATCAAGCCGCATCAATATTAGTACGGTTAAACCCTGAGTCAAGTCATTTATCGAACCAGCTCATCACGAAAACCGTTTGTAAGGGGATATAGATAAATGGCTTTCACGGCCATGCCATGACGCCTATTCTCCCGGTCCATTCGTCCACGACCGGTGGTTTTCCCCACATAACGCCAATTGGCGGCCTTGTAGCAGGTGCCTTTAAAACGCTCTTCATCCACCAGTGTTTCCATTAGAACCGGCCGGTAGCCATAGCTGCGCTCCCAGTCATCGGGAACGGTCTTTACGGCCAGTGCCAGGGCTGAACTGGCAAGGTTTTTAACTTTTACCCAGGGAAATATGAGAAACCGGCTGTTATTGACAATTTTTTGCAGGTTGCGTTGACGCTGCTCGTGATCCCAGGAAATCCATTGGTCTCTCGGCATCATCATCCACGCGGGAGAGGAAAACTGAAAACACCCCAGCAAGGTATGGGTTGCGCCGGACTGAATGAAATATCGCAACTGCGCGCCAAAGGGCAACTGATATCCCAGGTAATGATACCGATCAATATACTGGTACCAGAGCTGTCGCTGTTCTTGTGTTTCCACCCGGATCAGAACCAGGGGTGCAAGCTCCCGCACTTTTGTTGAAATCGTTTCCTGAAAATCGGCCTCACGGGTCCGTGATATTTTGGGTTTACTCTTTTTAGCTGGCCGTTGTTGGACTGGAGGAAGATGGATCAGGCCTTTTACGTCCAGACGTTCAAGGAATTGTCGGCATTCAACCCCTTTCAGCTTTCCGGTGGGTCTTTTCCAGTCAAACAGTTCGCAGACCGTATGGGCCAGTTCAGTGCGGCTCAGTTTGGGAAAAGTTTCGATAATCTCTATGATGTCTTTTAGTTGTGCGTCCGAAACAACCTGACCACAAAACTTTACGGATGATTTTGATGACATATGGTGGCTTTCCCTTTATAAAGCTGATCTATTTTCCTATAATAGGCGAACAAATGCAATATTTAGTCTACGTCCCCTTATCCAGTATTGACGAATGCCATTCTGCTCTGTAGGATGCGTTTCGTCAAACATGAACATTAATAAAGAAAGGGAACACCTAAATGTCAAAAGCCATCATTACCGCAGCCATTACCGGCGGCATTCATACGCCCACCATGAGTCCTTATCTGCCCTATAAACCGGATGATATCGCCGATCAGGCCATTGAAGCAGCAAAGGCGGGGGCGGCTGTGGTCCATATTCACGCCAGGGATCCCGAAACCGGAAAGCCCACGCCCGACCTTGAAATATATGATCGGATTGTTAACCGGATAAGGGCCACATCCGATGTACTCATCTGCATCACCACCGGTGGGGGCGCCGGACAGACGGTTGAAGAAAGAACAGCGGTCCTGCCCCGGTTCAAGCCGGAGCTGGCGTCGTTCAATATGGGCTCCATCAATTTCGGACTGCATCCCCTTCTGGATAGATATGAAAATTTCCAACATGAGTGGGAGCCCGAATGGCTCGAATTTTCCAGAAGCTGGGTTTTTACCAACACTTTTAAGGATCTGGAAGGGATCTGCCGATTATTCAAGGCATCGGGAACCAAGCCCGAGCTCGAGATTTACGACGTAGGGCATCTCTATAACCTGAAATATCTTTTGGACAAAGGTTTACTAAAGGCGCCCGTTTACCTCCAGTTCGTGACGGGTATTCTGGGTGGGATTGCCGCTACACCATACGATCTCATGACCCTGCACCAGACCGCCGAACGACTTCTGGGAAAGGACTACCAATGGTCCGTGATCGGGGCCGGCAAAGATCAATTCAAAATCTGCACCATGGGAGCCCTCCTGGGCGGCAACTGCCGGGTCGGCCTGGAAGACAACCTCTTTCTGAGCAAGGGTCGCCTGGCCAAATCCAATGCAGAACAGGTGGCGAAGATGAAAGGAATTATCGAAGCCCTGGGCTTTGAAGCAGCCCTCCCCCATGATGCCCGTGAAATCTTAGGAATCGGAAAAGCTTGGTAGTGTCCGTGTTGGTGAAAAGACCTTTGAAAAATGCTGGTTTACCCATGAAATTCTTTGTTCTGGCCAAAAAAAATCGAAAAATCAAACAGCTGGTTCAGCATATCAACGAAGATGCGGAGCTGCTGCAACTCTGGAAATGCGCCAATGTAAATGCTGTGGAGCGGGGCGGCATCAGTGATCATGGCGAAATTCATATCCGGATTGTGGCCAATGCGGCCCTGAAAATGCTGCGGTTGCTCATACAGGGCGGTGTTGAACCCGGCGTGGTGAAAAACCATGGGCTGGAGCAGGATGATGCGGAGCTCATTGTGGTACTCGCCGCATGCCTCCACGACATCGGCATCGCCGTGCATCGCGGCCATCATGAGCGGTACAGCCTTTTCCTGGCCTATCCAAAGGCCCGGGAACTGCTGAAAGGCATCTATGAAGAGCCGGATCTCACCACCATCACGTCGGAAGTGTTGCACGCCATTGTGGCCCACAATGCCAAGGAGATCTGTCTGACCATTGAAGCAGGGGTCCTCAAGGTGGCCGATGCCCTCGATATGACCGAAGGAAGGTCCCGCATCCCTTTTGAAAAAGGCCGGGTGAACATTCACTCCATTTCGGCCCAGGCCGTGGATTCGGTGGATATTGAAAAGGGAGAGAAAAAACCGGTAAAACTGGTCATTACCCTGGCCAACTCAGCGGGTATTTACCAGGTGGATGAACTTTTGCGCCACAAACTTAAAAATTCCAGTATTGCCGCTTATGTTGAAATTGTGGCCAAAATCGAGGGGGAGACGGAAAAAAGGCTTTTGGAGATTTATGATCCCGGATAATCAGTACCTTGCCATACCGACCGGGCCTTGTACGTTCTTTCAATGGCCCTGCCCTTTGGCCGCCCCGTGAATCACTTCAAACAAGGCCATGGGGTCTGTTCCGTTTTTTTCGGCAATCTCCTTAATGCTTTTCTCAGAATCAGCGTCTATGCCTTTTTCCGCCAGTACGCGCAAAAGCCCTTTAAGATTTAAATTGTAGGCAGCGCAAATCTGGGCCAGGGTCTTCTGACCGAAGCCCGGTGATGGGTTGTCGGGAAAGGCTGCGGTTTCCTCCGACCGGATTTCGGCCGGTTTCATGATTTCGGACAGTGCTTTGGGGGTAGTTCCGTTGGCCTTGGCAATTTCAAGGATGGTTTGTTGGTTGTCGTTTACTCGGATGCCCGCTTTCATAAGGAGGGCCCGGGCTTTGGTCAAATCGAGATCCGTTCTCCTGGCAAACATTTTCAACGAAGAAAGCTCCGCATGCCCGTAAGGGGGCTCACCGTATTTCCGGTTGGCACGATCGGTGATGCTGTCCCCGATGGATATCAAGGTACTCATGGGGGGAATGTTCAGAAGGGTTCCTGCCGCGACAAACAGGGTGATGGCCAGGGCCAGGTTGAAATTGGGCGTGAAAACGCGCAATTTCTTGGCTTTATCCTTGAGGTAGGCTGTGATGACCTTCCAATTATAAACCAGATGAAAGATCCCGGCCAGGAGCAAAAGCGCCCCCAGGTTGAGATGCAGGTTTCCCCACTGGGTCTTGCTCAACCCCCACAGACGCCAGTCGGACCAGTAGGCCACCCGCCCCTGGGGTTCAATGTACAGAATAACACTGGTCAAAATCAGCAGCACAAACGAGACCAGCATGGTCAGCGATGTTATTTTTCGTAGTTTCATAGACCCAGTGCTGAAGCACGTGTTTGTATCCGTTGATGAATCATAGGGTTTTGATGA
>CAYSFQ010000060.1:10143-13398 GCA_964430575.1 uncultured Desulfobacteraceae bacterium | reverse complement strand
GGGGGATATGCCCCGAATTTCAAGACACATCCCCCGGTTGTCTGCAATGTTTACGGTAATATTGTTTTGACCCGCAACCATAAGCTTCAGCTTCTCAAAAAAGATTTCACAAAATCCTTCCAACTCTTACCACCAATGGCATCAAAAACATCGTCCACCGAAGCACCACCGTCTGCAGCCATCCTGAATTCTTCGTCGGCCATGGCCCAGAGACGCTCAGCTTCATCACCCATGAAATTTTCCGCCTGATCTCCGAAATAGAGGCTTTTGAGGTTCTTTCGCATTTTCGTGGGTTCAATAATGAACAGCCAACCCTCTTCGTAGGGAGATTCATTGACCAGCTGCGGATTCTCGACAATTCGATCATTAATCCGCGACACGATGCCATCCACCGGAGACAGAACACGGGCAACTTCGTTATTCCGTCTCACATCAAAACCCGCTGCCCCCTGTCTAACCTCATGGCCGATGTCGGGAAGATCAATGCTGCCCAGTTTCCCCAGCATTTTTCTGGCAAAATCGTCCAAGCCCACCCTGATCTGGCCACCGTATTCCGGTTTGGCCCAGGTATGGCCCTCGTGGTAATAGACATCTTCCGCCACCTGAAACCCTTCCACCTCTTTTTCGGCATGAACCGGCAATACCTCACTCTCGATACGGGCCTGCATCATCTGATCGAAAGAACAGTTACCGCATTCATAGACATTGGGGCAGATCTTCCGTCCCACTTCTCCGGTAATCATGTATCGGCATTTTCGCTGTGAAGACGGCAGTTTCATCATCCGCTCCACCCAGCTTTCAGTGAATTTATCAGGTTTCATGTCAACCCTTGATGCCGCTGCCATTTCTTTCTGTTTGGCGACCTTGAGCTGCATGCCCTGATCGTACACGCATGTTGGGCAATCGTAATTATTATCGCAGAGCTTGTAAGACACCACGTTGGCTTCCATCCACACACATTTCTTTTTTCCGGGCGGTACAATTTTCATGGACTCTCTTTTGGCTCCCATTTTCTCCTCCTCACGTTAAAATTTGATGTCATAAAAATTTATATGCAAATATTGTGATTGTTCCCGTTTGGATCTCTACATTGCAAATGTGGTGCCATTTTCAAAAAAAGACGCCCAAACACGATATAAACATTTGTTTTTACAGTTTTATTTATTTGAAATAATGATAATGATGACCCACATAAAACAAAAGACATTTTGGTTATATTTTCGACAATTTTTCATAAAGCCAAAATGTTATATACATAAAGCATTGTTTTATCTGTAGAAATATATTCATGATTGAATTTTCGGCAGGTGTCGAATTTTACTACAGCTTAGCTTCGGCAGGTCCCGGGCGTTTAACCAGATTCCATCTAAAAAGTTCCCGGCAGGTGTGACAGAATTCTGATTTCTTGAAATCCGTATCTTCTATGCGGGTAGAGGAAAACATGACACATCGGCGGTTGCGGCAATGAATCAGACCCATACTGTGGCCGAGTTCGTGGACGGCGGTCTTCTTCACACGATCCATAAGCAGATTGTGGTCTCGAGGTTCCTGATAGTAAATGGGATCCAATCTCCGGGTTGATATAACCGCGCACTGACCGGACATTTGAGCCGCTCCGAAAACAAAGGTAAGGATAGGGACATACAGATCCACCCGTGTCACGCCTATGATTTTGAAGGTCTCATGGGGACAACAGGCACCCAGGCGCTTTAAAACCCTTTTTGAACTGTATTGTCCACGGTCCTCATCATAGGCATAGGAAGGATCTCCCATGGCCGGCAGAACCTTTACAGCCATTTTCGAACTTGTTGCAAGGCTTGCGGTAATGCAATCAAGGATTTCTTCATCAACAAAACCCAAAGGGCAAACATAGATGCATTCGGACACGACGAATCAGGATTCCCCCCTTTTAATAGCGTACTTATTCATCTTATTGTAGAGGGTCTGGCGGTCAATATCCATATCACGGGCGGCCTTGCTGATATTCCAGTTCGTCTGCGCCAGTATCCTTAAAATGTGAGCCTTTTCCATCATCTTGAGCGATTTCGGGGAATCGAAAGCGTATGGTTCGCCGCGGGAAAGCGGGAGATCATCTGTCATGATCTCTCTTCCGGTCCCAATTACCAGGGCTCTTTCAATGATATTTTCCAACTCCCGAACGTTTCCGGGCCAATGATAACCCATCAGTTGCCGCATTGCCCCATGGCTTATCTTAACAACCTCTTTGTTCATTTCCATACACTGTTGTTTTACAAAGGCATTGGCCAGCAGTGGAATATCTTCATTTCGTTCTCGAAGGGGCGGCACATGAATGGCAATCACATTGAGACGATAGAAAAGATCCTCTCGAAAATCACCTTTTGCAATAGAGGCTTTCAACTCCCGGTTTGTGGCGGCGAGTATGCGAACATCCACATCGATTGCGCTTTCACTGCCCAACCTGGAAATCTCCTTCTGCTGCAGAACCCTCAAAAGATCCACCTGGGTTTTCAGGCTGATATCGCCGATTTCATCCAAAAGGATCGTCCCCCCCTGAGCCATCTCAAACCGCCCTCTTTTGGTGTGGTCCGCCCCGGTGAACGCCCCTTTTTCATAGCCAAAAAGTTCGCTTTCCAAAAGGGAGTCCGGTAGAGCACCGCAGTTTATGGCAACAAACGGCATAAAACAGCGATTGCTGTTTCCGTGAAGGGCCTGTGCAATCAACTCTTTTCCGGTGCCGCTCTCTCCCGTGATCAGGACCGTTGAGTCCGATGGCGCCACACGGTCGATTAAATCAAAAATCTCCTGCATAGCCTCGCTCTTGCCGATGATTTCATCATATTGGTATTGTTCCTCCAGTCTTTTGCGCAACATGATATTTTCAAGGCGCATTTCCCTGTGGGCCACGATTTTTTTAATCTGGAGCTCTACCTCATCCGGATCAAAGGGTTTTACCAGGTAATCAAAGGCACCTTCCTTCATGGCCTGGACCGCCGTATCAACCGAAGCATAAGCGGTCATCATCAGCACCCCCGAATCCGGGCTGAGTTCTTTGACGCGCCGCATGGTTTCAAGGCCATCTATCCCCGGCATTTTCAAATCAAGAAGGATCACATCGTATTGAGATTCTTGCACCATGGCAATGGCATTTTCCCCGTCAATGGCCAGGGCAACGCTATACCCATCTTCCATGAGCCAGTCCTTGAGGGACTCGCGTATGGCGGCCTCATCATCCACAACAAGAATGTTGGGCATCTTTGTCATTGTTTGCTCCTT
>CAYSFQ010000060.1:0-10043 GCA_964430575.1 uncultured Desulfobacteraceae bacterium | reverse complement strand
CGGCCTCATCATCCACAACAAGAATGTTGGGCATCTTTGTCATTGTTTGCTCCTTCCAAACAGCGATTAGTTGTTGGCTGTTAGCGAGCAGCTAATTGCTAACAGCTAAAGGCAGATGAATGGTGAAGGTGGTTCCTTCTCCCGGTTCACTTTCCACTTCAATGGTCCCCCGGTGCCGCGTCACGATCCCGTATACCACCGAGAGTCCCAGGCCAACGCCCTTTCCTTCCTCTTTGGTGGTAAAAAACGGTTCAAAAATATCTTTCAAGTGCTTTTTTTGAATGCCACACCCCGTATCGGAAATCTTGATTTCCATGTTACGCCCCTCTTTGGAACATTTCGCCGCCATGGTCAAGACACCACCCCCGACCATGGCTTCAGACGCGTTTCCAACAACATTTAGAAGGGCCTGCTGGATCTGTTTAAAATCACATTGTACCTCGGGGAGATCCGCGTTAATGTGTTTGACCACCTTGACGTCTTTCATCCCCAGATCGTGGGACAACAAGGTCAGGGTCCGGTCCACAATTTCTTTGATGTTCTTGTTTTCGATATTGATCTTGGACTGGCGGGAAAACGCCAGAAGATTCTTTACGATTTCGCCGCACCGCGCCGTTTCAGACTCCATGATGCTCAGGTATCGGGCGATATCATCTTTTCTTTCCGGTGTGAGACGTCCGGTTCGATTCTGCTTGATCATGAGGCGGTTATAGGTCAGCACCGCCGCCAGGGGATTGTTGATCTCGTGGGCAATGGTGGCGGATAATTTACCCAGGGATGCGAGTTTTTCCTGAGCAATGACCTGTTCCTGGGCCTCCTTGAGCTCCTGATACGCTTTTTTCAGGTTTTCATAAAGGGCCGCGTTTTCCACCGCCACCCCGATCTGGTTACCAATAGCCGATAGGAACTCCAGGTAATCATTGGACAAATCAAAAGTAGATTGACTGGTAATAACCATGGCTCCCACCGGCTTACCCTTTGAAACCAACGGCACATAGATGGCGGACCGAATTCCTTCCTCAGTCAGCAGATCGGCATAAGGATCATTCTGCAGATCCGACAAATCATTTAACACTTTTGTTTCCGATGTAATAAAACTCCTGCCCAGAAGGCCCCGTCCCACCTCACGGGTTTTAATGCGCCCATTCTCCACAAATCGCGAAGACAGGCCTTTGCTGGCCAACAAATCCAAAGTCTGCTTTTTCTTGTTAAGGCGATAAATCCTGACACTTACGGACTCAAGAATCCCCAGAATTTTTTCAATGGTGTTGCTGACGATTTCATCAAGATCCAGACTGCTGCCAATCGCCATGGATGTGGCATTCAGCATGCCCAGCCATTTGTTGCGCCATTCGATCTGCTCCTGGGCCTTTTTCCGTTTGCTCACATCCCGAATGATGAAAACATAACCGGTAATCTGCCCCACCACGTCCAGTATGACATTGGCTGTCAAAAGCCCGTAGAAGACAGAACCGTCTTTTCGCAGCAGGGGCGCTTCAAAACCGGTTACAAAGCCGTCTCGAGACAATTTCTTCTGAAATTGGTAAAGGTCGTCCTCATGCTCGAAAAATCCCGTTACCGAGGATATTTCCAGCAATTCCTCCCGTTTGGAAAACCCCAGGATATCGATACCCGCCTGATTCACTTCCAGGACGCCCCCTTTTGGATCCGTCAGCATGAGAGCGTCACCCGAGCGTTCAAAAATTGTCCGGTATTTCTCCTCCGATTGCCGCAGGCTATTCATCCGATCTGTTATAACCTGTTCAAGGTTACCCGTCAGCTGAGACAGTTCCTTCTTCAGATTTCTGTTTTCAGTAATGTCAACGGCTGTTTCCAACACGTAGGTAACCCTGTCATGGGCAATCTTGACCGGTGTGGTCCGGAGCAGCATTTGCGCCATTTTTCCGTTTTTCATCACAACCGTTTCTTCGCGCTGGTGGCTTTTTCCGTCCTGAAATGATCTTTCAACGATACAATTCTCGCATTTAAAATTGCTTTTCTTCCAGGCTTGATAACAGAAACCTTTCGGATGCCCGCCGAATTGCTCCTTGAACAGATCATTGGCCATAACAATCTCAAAGTTCCTGTTGATGGCAACGACATATTCCGTCACATTTTGAAAAAAAGATTGGTATTTTTTATCCGTTACGCTCTCAAATTTATCCACCTAAGCATCCCCTTGATGCAAAAGAAATATTTCTTGACAAAAAAAATTTTTTTGAACATGTTATCACAAATTTTTGAGAATTTCCATTTCTCTGAAGAACACTTTGTTAAAGACTACAGGCCCTGACGCCCCAAAAAAGAGGATTCGCTCATGAATGTAGATCTGTCGCCCACCAGGATACTTATTGAAAAATACAGCCAGAAAAAGGGCGCGTTAATTCCGCTCTTACAGGACATTCAAGCCGCTTACGGTTATGTTCCCGATGAGACTGTACAACTGGTCGCACGGGAACTGTCCATCTTTCCCGTTGAAATTTACGGCGTCCTGACCTTTTATACCCAATTCTATCTGACCCCACGCGGAAAACACACCATCCGGGTATGTCAGGGAACCGCATGCCATGTCATGGGGGCCAAAGGCTTGTTTGATTATCTTCTGGACAAGCTGGAAGTCGAAGAAGGCGAAACAACGGAAGACGGCCTGTTCACAGTAGAGCGCGTGGCATGTCTCGGATGCTGCGGGATGGCGCCCGCCATTATGATCGATGAAGACTTTTATGGACGCTGCACCATTCAAAATGTTGAGGGAACATGGGAAAAATATCGATCGGAGAATGCGGGATCATGAAAAATAGAATACTCATATGCAATGGAACCAGTGGAATTTCAGCCGGAGCGGGAAAAGTCGGAGAGCTCTTTGAAGAAGGGCTGAAACAGCACGATTTAGAGGATCTCTATGATGTGGTGATGACCGGCGACCGGGGCCTGTTCAGGGATGTGCTTGTGGACATTGTCAGCCCGGATGCCGAAAGAATCACCTACGAATATATCAAACCTGAAGACGTGCCGGGAATTGTGGAAGAACACCTGGTGAAAGGGGAACCGGTCAAAAAACGGCTGGCGGGAGAAGATTACCAGCAATTTTTTGCCAGTCAAACCCGCATCGTCCTGGCCAATTGCGGCGAAATCGATCCCATGAGTATTGATGATTATCTCGCGCAAAACGGCTATAAAGCGCTGGAAAACGTGCTCAAAATGACCCCTGATGCCGTGATTGAAGACATGAAAACCTCCGGACTAGGGGGACGTGGCGGGGCCGGATTTTCGACGGGGATGAAGTGGGATTTCTGCAGACAGGCGAAAGGCGATCAAAAGTATATGGTCTGTAATGCGGATGAAGGGGATCCCGGCGCGTTTATGGATCGCAGCGTGCTGGAGGGAGACCCTCACGCTGTTGTCGAAGGGATGATTATTGCTGGCTATGCCATCGGTGCCACCGAAGGGTACGTCTATTGCCGGGCGGAATATCCCATTGCCATCAAACGCTTGACCCGAGCCATTGATCAGGCGGAAGACCGGGGTTATCTGGGGAAAAACATACTGGGAAGTGATCATTCGTTTCATCTGACCATCAAACAGGGCGCCGGGGCCTTTGTCTGTGGAGAAGAAACCGCACTGCTGGCTTCAATCGAGGGGAAGCGAGGGATGCCCAAATCCCGGCCGCCGTTTCCGGCTCAGAAGGGGTTGTGGGGGAAACCCACCACCATCAACAACGTGGAGACCCTTGCCAATATCCGCCATATTTTTTTGAAAGGCGCGGAATGGTTTGCATCCATCGGCAACGAGAAAAGTAAAGGAACAAAAGTTTTTGCTCTTGCCGGAAAGATTAAGAATACCGGCCTGGTGGAAGTCCCCATGGGCATGACCATTCGAGATCTGGTCTTCGGCCCGGGCGGTGGCATGCTCAAGAAAAAGGCAAAATTCAAAGGCATCCAGCTTGGCGGCCCTTCCGGCGGCTGTTTGCCGGAAAGATTGTTGGATACACCCATTGATTACGAATCCATCAATAAGACCGGTGCCATTATGGGATCCGGTGGGATGGTCGTCATGGACACACGCACCTGCATGGTGGATGTGGCCAGGTTCTTCCTGGACTTCACTGTGGCGGAATCCTGTGGAAAATGCGTACCCTGCCGCGTCGGTTTGAAACGCATGCTGGAAGTTCTGGATGAAATCACCGCGGGAGACGGCAAAGAAGAGCATTTGACCTTTCTAAAAGAGATGGGAAACACCATTAAAAATACGGCTTTATGCGGGCTCGGCAACACCGCACCCAATCCCGTTCTGACCACGATGCGTTATTTTCCGGAAGAATATCAGGCGCATATTCAAGACCGCATCTGTCCGTCACATGTGTGTACGGCACTAGTAAAATTTGAATTCGTGGAAGAAAACTGCACCAAGTGCGGGCTCTGTTCCAAAGCCTGTCCGGTGGAGGCCATTTCGTGGGAAAAGAAACAATATCCTGTTCTGGATAAGACCAAATGCATAAAATGCAAAGGTTGCATTGATGCATGTAACTTTGAGGCGATACAATGATACAGATAACGATTGATGACCGACAGTTACAGGTGGAAGAGGGAAAGACCGTCCTTGAAGCGGCTTTTGATGCCGGCATATATATTCCCAATCTATGTTATCATCCTGATTTGCCTCCTTTAGGGGCATGTCGTTTATGTCTGGTTGAAATTGATGGAATGCGGGGTTTGCCACCTGCCTGCACCACTTACGTATCCGAAGGGATGGCAGTGCAGACCCATACGGCGCAACTTCAGGAATTTCGAAAAAACATTATCTGGCTCATGTTAAGCGACCATCCCAAAAAACTGGCTGAATCAAGCCAGTTTCAGAAAGTGGTCAAATGGGTGGGGATCAAAGATGTCCTGCCCGACCATGTTTCAGAACCCAGAAAACTTCCGGAGATCCCACAGGATGAACCGGTTTATATCCGGGATCTTGATCGCTGTATTTTATGCGAACGGTGCGTCCGCATGTGCCAGGAAGTCCGTGGTATCGGCGCCATCGGATTGATCGACCGGGGCATCAAAACCTATGTGGGAACCCAAACCAATGTCCCCATCATGGATTCCGGCTGTAAATTCTGTGAAGCCTGCGTTGAAGTCTGTCCCTCCGGCGCCCTGCGGGATAAAGAGGCTTTCACCGAAGAGACCCGCGAAGCCTTCATTCTCCCCTGCACCAATACCTGCCCGGCAGGGATCGACGTGGCCCGCTATGTTCGTTTGATTGCCGAAGGCCGTTATCAGGATGCCATCGAGGTCATCCGCGAAACCGTACCGCTACCGCACACCTTAGGGTGTGTCTGCCCCCATCCCTGCGAAGATGAGTGCCGGCGGGATGAGGTCAATGAAGCCATCAGCATCCGTGCCCTGAAGAAATTCGTGGCGGAACGGGATAATGGACGTTGGCGTGAAAAATTGGAAATTCTTCCTGACACCGGCAAGAAAGTGGCCGTTGTGGGCGCAGGCCCGGCCGGACTGACCGCAGCCTGGTTCATCCGAAAAAAGGGCCATGCGGTCATGGTGTTCGAAGCCCTGGACAAGGGTGGCGGAACCATGCGGATCGGCATCCCTGAATACCGCCTGCCACGCGACGTACTGGATCAGGAAATTAAGGACATTGAAGATATCGGCGTGGATTTTTTCTACAACACCCGGATCGTATCCATTGATGATCTCTTTGAACAGGGCTTTGACGCCATCTTCCTGGGAATGGGCGCCACAAAGGGTACCACCATGGGGATCCCCGGCGAGGATGACCCGCGCGTACTGGACGGTCTGTCGGTGTTGCGGAAAATTAATCTCGAAGGCACCTCTGATATGAAAGGCCGGGTAGCCGTCGTGGGCGGCGGCAACGTGGCCATTGATGTGGCGCGCTGCGGTTTGCGTACGGGTGCGAACCAGGTCTCCATGCTGTATCGGCGAACCCGCGAAGAGATGCCCGCTTCACCAGAGGAAATCGAAGCCGCCTTGAATGAAGGGGTTAACATTGATTTTCTGGTGGCGCCCATTGGCATAACTGCTCAGGAAGATTGTCTGCAGGTCCAATGTATCCGCATGGAACTGGGAAAACCGGACGCCAGTGGCCGTCGTCGCCCCGTTCCCGTTGAAGGGAGCGAGTTTATTTTAGAGGTCGATCGATTCGTCATGGCCATCGGACAAAAAGCAATCATTCCCAGGGGCTTTGAGATCATGCTGAACAGGCGCGGGTACATCAAGGCCGATAAATCCAGAGCGCACAAACGAAAAAGAGTGTTTACCGGCGGCGACGTGATGAGTGGTCCGGCAACGGTCATTGAGGCGATTCATGCCGGGCGCGTAGCAGCCTCCGAGATTGACAAATACTTGGGCGGCGACGGCAACATTATGCAACGCTTCATTCCCGAAGAACCGGAAAATCCATTCCTTGGCCGGGATGAAGAATTTGCCCACCGGCAACGGATACATGAAGAGATGATGCCGGTAAATGAATGTTTAAAGGGATTTGACGAAGTTGAACATGTGTTCGATGAGGAAAAGGCCCTGGAAGAAGCCAACCGGTGTTTACACTGTCAGCTGAGGTTAACCATTTCCAAGGTCCCCATGCCCCCTGAAAAATAGAGCCCGCTTATTTCATAACCGTTCCCGGTTCTTACAACCGTGAACGGTTATGGGTTTCTTTTATGGTTTTAACTTTCGATAACGGAGAACTCCCACGCCCACCACCGAACAGATTATTCCCGCCACCAACAAATATGCCACCAATCGATATTCCTTGCTGAACAGCAGAAACTGATGGCCGTGCTGGTTTATCCAATAGGGAATCAGGGCCAGCGGTACGGCCCAGCAAAGGCTTGCCGTGGCGTTTGCCAGAACAAAACGGGCCGGCGCCATACGAAGCGCACCCGAAATGAGACCCAGGGTCTGTTTCAAGCCCTCGATATAGCGACCCACAACAAGCAATAAAAGACCCCACCGGTTGAGTCGTCTTTCAATTTTGTTCAACCTTTCTTCTCCGGGTAGAAGGCGCTTAAGCCAATGTTTACCGACACTGCGACCAATGGTGTACCCGGTGCAATTACCGAGGAAAGTGGCGGTAAAAGAAACAAACAGAACCCATCCGATGCGCAGGTCCCCATGATACGCCATAATGGCTGAAGCTATGAGAATGGTCTGGCCCGGAGATGGAATGCCGCACCCTTCCACAAATATGATGACGAAAAGTGCAAGATATCCATAATGCTGAATGAACGGTTCAATATGGACCACACTCTGATGCAGCGCGTTGACAAGGGCATGAGTGGATTCCGGCATGGTCAATTCCAATAATAGTGTCTCCTCTGATCCGGGGAATGGGAGCAGCAAACCGGGACATTTTAGAATAACGAAACCCGCAATACCACAGCTCACTCTAAAAATTCAATCTTTCCTGACATAAACCGTATCAGATACAACAAGGAAGATTCGCTTGATTATACCCGGCGTATGGGTTACAAAAAAGATATTGAAGACAGCCACAGGGAGATCATAGGTCAAAAAAGAACCATTTATTCTTGACGCCTTGGCCGCCAAACACTGTCTGTCTAAACTAACTTTGTGATAGCTGTGATGCAAGAGACCGCAAAAAACCAAATCCAAAAAGTTCCGATACCGCCTAGAAAAAATACCTGTGTGGCTTGTGGGAAGGATAATATCGGAGCTCGCAGGCGCTATTGCTCAAATGGATGCCGCAGTTATATCCAGTGGGTCCTTTCCCTGTCAAAGGGTTTACTCAGAGCCCTCAACACTCGATATGCCGCCTTTTCCTTCACCAGTGACCAGGTCATCCTGGATGTATTTCCCATCTGGAGCAAGAATATTTCCAGGTTTTCCCGGTCTCGTACCCGGGGTAATAAACCTGCGGAGGATCTAAAACGGATGGTGCTGGAGTTTGGTAGACAATGGCATGAGATGGTAGATAACAACCGCTCAATGAGTTATGCATCCCTTCACCTGGTGAACCGGAATCACCAGAAGTCCATTGCTCTGGAACAGATCAAACCCGACCGGAAATCGAGCCCCAGGCTTTCCAGGCAGGAAACAGGAAGCCTGAAAGTCCTGAAACTGAAAAGAAATGATTTGTCCAATGACGGGTCTAAAGCCAGAATTAAAGCCGCCTATAAAAAGATGGCAAAGGTACACCACCCGGATGCAGGCGGCGATGAAGACCAATTCAAAAAATTGAACTCCGCCCACGAACAAATGCTGTTGTGGGCTGAAAATCCCCAGTACACTTCCCGAAAAGCCCTTCAGGATTGCTGGAGTTATGATGGTTTCAACAGTCGGTGGTCACCACCCCTTTAAGGGCATGAAAATCTGGAATTTTTCTTCAGACACCACAATATCGGGGCTTTCGGCCATCAGCTTTGACTTTCGTTTGCTTTCAGGTTCAAATAAGCCAGTGATTTTTCATAAACCGCCTTTATGGGAAGGGAATCAGTGGGAAGTGTTTCTCGAATCTGTTCAAGATACCTTTTCTCCCGCACCATCTGAAAGGTCCTGCGAAAGTTCACGTCGTAAATCCATCCGATCTGAAGCAGCTTGAAATCGTTTAATGTCCCGAGATCCTTCATCTGAGCGATTTCCCCTTTCAAAAGGGACTTGCAAACCGCATCGGAAATGTCAGGCGTGTCCGGAAGATTCAATTCAATGGTCGGATTTCGTTCATGACAAGCATCACCGTAATAGTCGGACACCACCCGCCAGATGTCCACCTTATCCGCATCTCGCAAAAGCTTCATGAAAAACAAATCGCGACCATTCTCCCGACTTGGCAGAGCCGCACGGTTATGGCACTCAACCGCACGAATGATGGTTCGGGCAATTTGCGAATCGATACCTTTCAGAATGGCGCTTTCCCGGATAACCCTAACACCTAAAATGGCGTGATTTTCACTCCGCACATCGGAAAAGGTTTTGTACCGTATGAATTGTTCAAACCGGCCGATATCGTGCAGGAGAGCCGTGGCTTCAGCCATATGAAGGTCTTCATCTTTAAGTCCTTCGTGTTCACCGATATCAAGGATATTCTCACAAACCCGGTGGGTATGAACCCGTTTTAAATCCAGGGCCGCCTGAATGCTGGGGTCCTGAGAAGCAAATCGTTCGACATATTGTTCAAACCAGTTTCTGAGTTCCGGCAGAAAGGTCTTTAAATTCATCCTTAACCTCCATTATCTGTTATTGGGCTAACGGTTCAAAACTTTACCCATGCCCAATCATTTATAAGGTTTCATTAGCACAACCGGTATTTGTTGTCACTTAGAGGCTGAATAAACTATACTGCCATTTCAATATCACCCGCACATAAAGGCATCTTGTTTGAAAATCAGGAGATCATGAAAAAGGAAAAACCTTATCGCATCCCTTCCCATGTCACCGAAATCATTCTGGACAGTATATCCGACGGGGTGTTCACGGTGGACCATGACTGGCGTATCACCTCCTTTAACCGGGCTGCGGAACGGATCACCCGGATCCCAAGGGAAGAGGCCTTGGGGAAACATTGCTGGGAGGTGTTTCGGTCCAACATGTGTGAAACGGACTGTGCCCTTCGTCGCACCATGAAACAGGGTAAAGCCTTTGTGGATACGTCCACTTATATAGTGGACAGCGATAAACGTCGTATTCCCGTGGTGGTATCCACCAGTCTGTTAAAAGATGGCCGGGATACGGTGCTGGGCGGAGTGGAAACTTTTCGCGATATGAGCGTGGTGGAGGAGTTGCGTAAGGAACTGGATGCACGCTATCAGGTGGGAGATATGGTCAGCCGCAGCCCCGCCATGCACCGGGTCTTCAAGATTCTGCCCCTGGTGGCGGAAAGCAACAGCACAGTGCTTATCCGGGGGGAAACCGGTACCGGCAAGGAACTTCTGGCCCGGGCTCTTCACGACTTGAGCCCCCGCCGAAACAAACCTTTTGTGGCCATCAACTGCGGCGCCCTGCCGGACAGTGCTGAAGCACGTGTTTGTATCCGTTGATGAATCATAGGGTTTTGATGAT
>CAYSFQ010000059.1:0-13593 GCA_964430575.1 uncultured Desulfobacteraceae bacterium | reverse complement strand
CCACAAGCCATGTTTCCGTTAAGCAGGTAGCATACGCCGCCGAACATTTTCTTCTCATTAAATCCCGGCTTTTCTTCCAGCAGTTCCGTAACGCGTTGTGCCAATCCTTCATCGAATGCCATTTCCTTATAACCCGTATTTGTTGATCTTTGCGGAAAGGGTTTTACGATTGATGCCTAAGATTCTGGCCGCTTCAATCTTTTTCCCTTCCGTCTTCTTAAGCACAAAGGCGATGTATTTTTTTTCCAGTTCTTCGAGGGTGATGGGGTCTTCAGGGAAAATCTGCACATCCCCCTGTTGCTGGATAATGTAAGAGGGAAGGTTTCTTTCCCTAATAATATCGGTATCTTCAAGGATAAGAATCCTCTCGATGGCATGTTCAAGTTCTCTGACATTGCCCGGCCAGGGGTACTCTTTTAAAACGTCAACCGCCTCAGGTGATATCTCCGGGGGTGGCTTTTTCATTTTGTGGCTCAGTTTTTCCAGAAAGTGTTCGATCAGAAGCGGAATATCCTCTTTCCTTTGCCTGAGGGGCGGGAGCTCCAGGGGTACCACACTCAGTCGATAGAAAAGGTCTTCTCGAAATGTACCATTCTGAATGGCTTGGGAAAGGGGCGTATTTGAAGCGGCGATGATGCGAACATCCAGCTTTATGCGATGTTGATCGCCCACCTTCATGAATTCACGTTCCTGTATGACCCTCAGAAGTTTGGCTTGAATCTTAAGGCTCAGGTTTGTAATTTCGTCAAAGAAAAAAGTACCGTGGTTGGCCAGTTCAAAGAGTCCGTGTTTGGTTTGATGGGCACCTGTAAATGAACCCTTTACATGGCCGAAAAGCTCACTTTCAAGAAGCGTTTCCACCAGAGCGGAACAGTCCACCGCCACAAATTTCATGTCTTTACGATTGCTGTTGGCATGTATGGCGCGTGCCACCAGTTCTTTCCCGGTGCCGCTTTCGCCGGATATCAAGACAGAGCTTTCGGTGGGTGCAACCCTGTTGATCTTTTCAAAAATTCTTATCATGGGCGGGCTTTGACCCACAATGAGGTGTTTGGGCGAATCCTGTTTAATCCCGATGGATGTTACTGATGATTCCTTCTCCAAAGTCTTTATATTGCGGACCTTTCCCAGGGCCGCGTCCAGATCATCCAGACTGAAGGGCTTGGTCAAGTAGTCCAGTGCCCCCAGTTTTGTACAATGGACTGCCGTTGCAATGGTGGGATACCCAGTAATCATGACCACGCTGGTTTCAGGGTCCTTATGACGGATCTGCTGAAGGACTTCAACACCGTCCATATCCTCCATTTTGATATCCAGAAGGACCAGATCGAATTCGCGGGTATTCAAGTGTGCCAGTGCCTCTTTTCCATTTTCAGCTTCGGTGGTCTGTATGTGGCGGTTGGCAAGCGCACGACTGATCCCCTTCCGGACCACTGATTCATCATCGACGATCAGCACATGTTCTATCTTTTTTTTTCGGATCATTCAGTGCTCTTTTATCAGCTCGATTTTTTGCTGAGGCCCTTACCCCTTGGTGTCAATCACCGGGAGTAATACCTTGAAAGTCGTTCCCGCATCCGGGACGCTCTCCACCTGGATGGACCCCTGGTGGGCGTCCACAACCCCTTTGACGATGGCCAGCCCAAGTCCTGTTCCGACGACCTGGCGTGTTTTGGGGTTTTTGACCCGGTAGAACTTATCAAAGATCTTGGGCAATTCCTCTTGGGTTATGCCGACCCCCGTATCTTCAACCCGTATCTCCATATATTCGCCCAAACCTTTAGCGGAGACAGTGACCCGGCCTCCTTCGGGAGAATAGTTAATGGCATTGCTGATGAGGTTGTTGAAGATTTCTTCGATTCTCTTGGGGTCCGCCTGCACCGGTTTCAGGTTCTCAAAAATATGGGTCAGGACAATGCCCTGCTCCTGGGCCCTCGGTTCCATGAGAGCAACGATTTCTTCGATGATTTTACCCATATCCGTCGGCACCTGGTGTTGAACAAATTTTCCCGCCTCGAGTTTGGCAATATCTAAAAGATCGTTGATGAGGTTCAAGAGTGAATCGATTTTACCCATGCCCCTTTTGACAAAGTCCTGCTGCTTTTCTTTCAGGGGGCCTGCCAGGCCTTCCAGCAGGACGCTGTTGATCTGTCGAATGGCCACAAGCGGGCTGCGGAGTTCGTGGGCCACCATATTAACGAAATCGGACTTCATCTGGTCAAGCTGCTTAAATGCGGTAATATCTTCAAGGACTGTAACAGTTCCGGCGATGGCCCGATCCGGATCCATGGCCGGCGCAGAGAGGGCCCGAAGGGTGTTCTTTTTCATCTGGATTTCCTGAGAAATGGACTCCTCCTCAGGTGTTTCGCCGCTCAAGAGTTTTTTGAGCGTATCTACCAGGTCTTTATCTTTTATGATTTCCCTGATGGGCGCAGGGGCTTTCTGTTTTTCAGTAATCTCCATCAATCGCATGAGCGCGGGATTGTGGAGTACCACTTCCAGATTGCGGTTGGTCACCATCACTCCGTTGGCCATGCGATTGATGATAGTTTTCAGCCGACTTTTCTCCAGATTCAGGTCATAGAGGTTTCGAATGTTTTCTGCTTCAAACTGTTTGGCCTTTAACTCCAGGCGCCTTTTTTCCGCGGCCCTTGCGATGGTGATCCGGAACTGATCGATCTGAAAAGGCTTGGTAATGAAATCGTAGGCACCTTTTTTCATGCATTCCACTGCTGTATCCACGGTGCCGTGACCGGTAATCACGATGGCGGGAATATCAGGGTAGGTGGTGCGGGTTTTTTCAAGGACTTCCTCACCACCCATGACCGGCATTTTCAGATCAAGCAGTATGATATCGATTTTCTCTTCCGCGAGAATTTCCAGCGCTTGTTTGCCGTTTTCGGCGGTGGCAATCTCGTATCCTGTTCCCGTGAGTACGCGGCGGCATCCTTCCCGGACCACTTCTTCATCATCTACAACCAGTACACGTGTGTTTTCGGCCATTATTCATCCAATCCAATAAAGAGGGGTTCTTGAACAGAGGCTTCGGCGGATTCGAGCGGTAATTCAATGATGAAAGTGGTTCCGCCTTCCGGAGGGCATTCAAATCGAATGCTGCCGCCATGCAGGTTAATAATGTTCTGGGAAATACTGAGACCTAAGCCCGTGCCTTTGCCCACCGGTTTGGAAGTGTAAAAGATATCAAATATTTTGTCCCGTATTTCCACGGGTATGCCCGGCCCTTCATCAGAAACCCGAATCACAAACTTGGATTCCTTAGAGAGGTATTCAGCGTTGATATGCAGCTTCCCTACCCCTTTCATGGCATCGGAAGCGTTGATGAAAAGATTTGTAAAGACCTGCTGCAGCTGTCCCATGTCTCCCAGCATGGTGGGCATGCCGGGTTCTATTTCTTTGACGATGCGAATATCCTGAAAAGCGGCCTGTTTTGTCAGCAGGTTTAAACAGGTGTCAATGAGCTTTTCCAGTTCAAAGGCGGATTCCTTGCCGATGGATTGCCGGCTGAACTCCAGCAGTTCGGAAACAATTTTTTTGCACCTGAGGGTTTGTTTAATGATTTCGTTGATATCCTCCAGGTGTTGTGGATTGTTTTTGAAGCTTTCTTTAAGGAGTTCCGCATAGATCAGCACGCCGGCCAGGGGGTTGTTGATTTCATGTGCAACACCGGCCGCCATCCGCCCCACCGAAGCGATTTTGTCCGACTGCACCAGTTGAAGATGGGTGTCTTCCAACTCTTTGCGCATCTGAAGGATTTCACGCATATCGGTGAATGCCCCTACGCTTCCGATCTCCTTTCCTTCGCTTCTGATGATTGCCGCCGAAAGGGTAACCGGGATCTTTTCCCCCGATTTTGTGATGATGGACATATTGGTGGGATGCAGTTTGCCTTCAGGACCGTGTTGATCGCTGCGCATTTTCTGCATGTTTTTCTTGGCAATGTCAATGTTGTAGAAATTTCTGAGATGACCGTACTTCATGATTTCCTCGGCGGAATATCCGGTCAACCGCTCCATTGCTTCATTGAAAATCAGGACATGGCCTTTGGTGTCGGTCACCACGATCCCGTCCACCGAACTTTGAATGACATTCTGGAAGAATACTTTAGATTTCTGCGCTTCCCGTTGCAGTGTGATCCTGTCGGTGATATCCCTGGCCGCTTCCAGAACCTGGACGATATTTCCCTGATCGTCAAAGATGGGGGAAACCGTGACCACGTCGAAACGAGTCTCCCCGCTGGCACCCTTGAGTTCAAGGATCGTGCTGACGGTTTTGCCTGTTTTCTTGACTTCGTTAAGATAACAGCGCTCTCCCATTTCATAGCAGGGCCATTGGCGCTGATAACGTACTTTGTAACATTTCTTCTTGAGGGCCTCTTCGTAGGTGAGATTGTTTTCTTTGAGAAATGTTTTGTTGACCATGCTGATGGTCATGTCCTCATTGACCACCATGAGCCGGTAGGGCAGGGAATCCAGAATGGTTTGGGTATGCTGCCTCGCATTTTCCTCCTGCCGTAAATGGGCCTCGGCGATCCAGAGCATTCGGGTGGTTTTGTGATCAAGCAGCGCTACGCCCCTGGGTTTGGTCCGAAGCAAGTCCTTCGTTATGTCCTCGGACCCAGTCAGTTCAATTATCAGGTTTAGGCCCTCGATGGCATAGAGGTCATTGTAGTCGGCGGTGGTAAAAATACCCAGTTCCCTGGCATAGATAAAGCCGTCGGCATGGGGGTCCGTACTTGAAACACCCATGACGTTCATGTTCATCTGATCAAGTTGTCCTTCCCGGTATTGTTTCAGGATTTCATAGCACGCGTTTCCACCACCGACAATGGCTGTGGTGAGTGGGGCGACGTTGTGCTGATCCGTTTTATGATCAGGCATTATTACCGGCGGTTTGGGACCGGGAATTTTGGAATTCATGGGACCTCAATGAACAGGGCCTGCCGTTTCACCCGAACGTTTTCGTAAAAGATAATGCTTGAATTATGTTTTCTGTAATCGCGCCGCTACCTTCTTTTCCATATCCTTGCAAATGGCCTTCAAGGCCGGACTTGCCGAGACGGGACCTGAACCGTTCCATCCATCGTCCAGGGCTTTTTTCTTTTTTTCTCTAAACTGAAAAACGCTTTCAGACATGGCTTCCCACGCAAAAAGCTTCTGCAGAATATGTCTTTCGGGGGCCGTCAGGTCCCGATCCGTATCAAAACGCTTGCCGTTTTTCGTTTCGATAATCATGTGGGTTCTCTCGTCGCAGTAATTTCAGAGCTCGGCTATTATAGGGGATAATGAATTGAATTCAAGAAAAAAACCCGAAAGGCACCGGGAAGCGGCCTCTTTCGGGTTTCTTGATTTTGAATGAAAAAATGGTTGACTTACACGACGGGCCTGGGTAGAACTCCCGCCCTTTCGGCGATTTCGGGCACTTTGTGTTCCCACTCAATGGCCATGAGGTGTACGCCCGCAACCCCTTCCATTTCTTTGAATTCTTCGATCTGTTCCAGGGCAATCTTGATCCCTTCTTCGGCCGCCTTGCCCTTGCCGGCGCCCCGCAATCGATCGATCATGGATTGGGGCACATCCATGCCCGGCACCTGTTTTGACATATACAGCGCCATACCCACGCTTTTCATGGGAGTGACGCCCGCCAGGATATAGCATTTTTCATGCAGGCCCATATCCACGGCACGTTTCATGAATTCTCTGAATTTATCCATGTTGTAGATGCACTGGGTCTGAATAAAATCCGCCCCTGCTGAAATCTTTTTGGCCAGGCGGTGGACGCGGAAATCAAAGGGTTCTGCAAACGGGTTGCTGGCAGCACCGATGAAAAGCTTAGGCGCTACATCCACGTCCGAACCGTTCAGGAATTTGCCTTCGTCCCGCATGGTTTTGACGGTGTGAATCAGCTGCATGGAATCGATGTCAAAAACATTTTTGCTTTCCGGGTGGTTTCCAAATGACTGGTGGTCCCCGGAAAGACAGAGCATGTTTCGAATGCCCAGGGAATAGACGCCCAGAATGTCACTTTGAATGGCCAGACGGTTTCTGTCCCGGCAAACCATCTGAAAATTGGGTTCGAGGCCCTGTTGTAGCAGAATAATAGAGGCGGCCCAGCTGGACATGCGCACCACGGCAGTCTGATTGTCCGTGACATTGACGGCATCCACGCACCCTTTCAGATGGTTCGCCTTTTCAATCAAATGTTCCACGTTTGCGCCCTGCGGCGGCCCGCATTCACCGGTAAAAGCGAAATGACCCGCGCTCAAAACTTTCTCCAGATTGCTTCCTGCTTTGTGCTCGCTCATTTTACCAGTTCCTCCCTGATCATTTTCCTCGGTCCGCCATCGCGTGCTGTGGTCCAGCTCTTGGGCGGTCTGAATACAGTGAGCTCGTCCAGGCGATCCTGTTCCATCATTTTGGTCACAATTGAATCCCAGACGCAATCCACATCCTTGCTGATTTCACATTTTCCGTTGGAAGATCCTCCACAAGGACCGTTCAGAAGACTTTTTGAACATCGGGCAATGGGGCAGAGGCCGCCGAAAAGGTGTATGGCACATGTACCGCAACCGGCACAACGTTCCTCCCATACACCGTGTTCCACGGCGCCACCCATGAATTTAGTGTTGACGCCTGGAAAAACTTTTGCGCCGGGGTATCCTTCAGAAAGAAATTGTGGGCCCACACCGCATGCGATGCTGATCACCCCGTCGTAATCCCCGATGACATCTTTTAGTTCATCAATATACTCCGGGTCGCACTGTCTCTCCAGGGTGTGTTCGCCCACCACCACATCCAGACCTTCTTTTTTTCTGGAGATTCGGATGGTGGAAGCCAGGATTGCCGCTTCCTTGGCACCCCCCACATTACACACCGTTACGCAACCTTTACATCCAACCACAAGGATTTTTTTAAAATCCTTTACCATTTCAAGCAGTTCCTTGGTCGGTTTTGATTCTGCAACAATCATTGTTATCCCTCGCAGCCTTTTATGAGTTCTATGCCGACAGGACCGGACCTAATTCCTTGACGGTGTTGAGCATCCGGTCCGCCACTTCCACAAATTCCTGGCCTTTTCCGGCACTCAGATGAAACACTTCAATCCTTTCCGGTTCGATGCTGATGCCTTCCAGGATACCCTTGACTTGCAAAACCCGTTTGGCGGCTTTGGTGATGCCGCTGATATATTGACAGCTGTCCTCCTGACATCCTGCCACGTAAACACCGTCCGCGCCCTCTTCAAAGGGTTTCAGAAGATGCAGGGTTTCAATTCTGCCCGTGCAGGGGATCTGAATGATTTTAATATTCTCCGGCAACGCCTTTTTCATGCCATGGGCCACCTTTGCAGCGGATGATGCGCAATTCGAACAGCAAAAGGCGACAATTTGAGGTTTGAAGTCATCCATATAACCATCTCCTTGAATGATTGACAATTGTTCTGTTCTCCACTGACGGCCCATGTACCGGCGGCCGTCAGCGGATGATCTATTGGGTGGCCAGAAGCACTGAAGGCGCTTCGGTCAGCATCTGATCGCTGCAGCTGGCCATGAATATCGCCTTTCCGGGGCATTCGGCGACGCACATGCCGCAACCCCGACAGAGGGAAGCGTCAATGAGGGCCGCCCCGATTTCACGGTCAATTACCGGAACATCAAAGGGGCATGTCCTGACGCAGGTGCAGCAGACGGCACATTTTTCAACATTGACATCCGCCACCATGCCGCCCACCTGGACCGTATCCTGACTAAGCAATTCCAGAGCCCGGGCTGAAGCGGCCTTGCCCTGCGCAATGCTTTCGGATACGCCTTTGGGGTAGGCTGCCATTCCGGCAATGAAAATACCCATCCTGGTGGTGTCCACGGGTCTCAGCTTTTCGGGGGATTCAGCGAAAAATCCATTTTCATCCAGATCAACGCCGAAAATATCGGCCAGTTCAGCATTGTTCGTGCCCAGGATTGCCGTTTGAAGTGAAACAAGATCGGCTTCCAGTAGAATTGATTTCTGAAGGACCTGATCATACACCACCACATTCAGCTTGTCACCCGCCGCCTGAACTTCAGGCTTGCTTTCCAGCTCGTAACGGATAAAAACAACACCCTTTTCCCGGGCTTCCCGATAGATGAGTTCCCGTTCGCCAAAGGTTCGCATATCCCGGTACAGGATGTAAATGTTCATGTCCGGATTCCTGGCTTTCATATCAATGGCCGCGCGAACGGAAAAAGAACAGCAGACGTTGCTGCAATGGGCACAATCCAGATCACCCCGGGATCCAACACACTGAATAAACACCGCTGTATCGGCTTTTTCCAGGGAGGCGGGGTCTTCAATGAGCTTCTGATCCAGTTCGGACCACAACAGGACGTTCTTGTGCTGGCCATAAAGGTAGGTATCCGGTTTGCGGGCTGTTCCGCCGGGGGCCAGGATGACAGCGCCACAGGGTATTTCCTTCTCCGATCCCTTTTGATTCACGGTAGCGACAAAACTGCCGCCGAATCCCCGATTGGTTTTAACTGTGGTTTCTGTCATCACAGTGATGTTTTCATCCTGCAGGGCAGCGTCCACAAGCCCTTTCAAGTGCGCCTGAACATCATACCCCTGCCAGGTTTTGCGGATGTGATTGCCGTTGCCGCCCAGTGCCTGCTCTTTTTCCACCACCGTGACGGGATATCCTCCGCGGGAAAGTGCCAGGGCGCTTTCAAGCCCCGAAATACCACCGCCCACCACCAGGGCACTCTTGGTAACCGGCATTTGCTTAAGCGCCGGTGCGGTGAGAAAACCGGCACGCGCGACACCCATGCGAATCCGGTCCTGAAGCTGAGCGGCCGGGGCGTCTTCATCCATGTTCCGCAGATCTACCATTTCATAGAGATAGGGGTTCATCCCCGCCAGTTTCAGGGCTTCCTGAAGCAGGTTTTCGTGAATGACCGGTGTGCAGGAAGCGAAGACCAGCCGGTTGGCGCCGGCCTCCTTGATTTTAGCGCCGAGGGTCATCCGTATGTCCCCGTTCACGCTGAATGTGGCTGTAACTCCTGGCGCCTTGGATGCATAAGCGTCTATTTGTTCACCGATGCCTGATGCCATATCAGGGCACAATTGATAGGCAAACAGAATGGCGGGAGCCTGTCCGTCATCGGCCACGGTTTCCGGGTATTCTTCGGGTGATGAAAAGGGCTCGGGGTTGATAACAGCCGCCACTTCCGCGGCAGACGCCGCCGCCTGAATAACCGACTGACCGATATCGTTGGGTCCCATTGCGCCTCCACAGACGAAGATGCCGGGGATGTTTGTAGAAGTGGGCTTAAACGGTTCGCATCCGATAAATTGATCAGGGGTCAGGTTGAGTCCCATCATGTCTGCGATTTGTTCGGTTTGGCTGCTGGGCTTAAGCCCCACTGAGAGGACCACCATATCAAATGCTTCACTGTGGCCTTCCCCCTTTTCGTCAGCATAGTCAATTATGAGATTGTCGCTGCCCGCATCGTTATCCACCGTATGGACGCGACTTCGGATGAGCCGGACATCTTTACTAACAGCATTGTTCAAATAGTCTTCGAACCCTTTGCCGTGGGTTCGCATATCCATATAAAAAATGGTCGTTTCAATGTCTTCGTCGAATTCCTTGGTATTCACCGCTTCTTTAAGGGCATACATGCAGCAGACGCTGGAGCAATAGGTTGCATCGCAATGGTTGATGTCCCTTGAGCCCACACACTGAAGCCAGGCAATTTTCTCCGGTTTTTTGCCATCAGAGGGCTTTTTCAAAATGCCCCCGTTGGGCCCCAGTGGTTTTTGGAGTTGTTCGTATTCAACACTGGTTACCACATTGGGGTTCAACCCATAGGGGTAGGTAACTTGTCCTGTGGGATCAAATGCTTCAATTCCCGCTGCCAGGATAATGGCACCCACTTCCACCTGCTTTTTTTCTCCCCCCGTTTCCAGGGTCGCCTTGAAATCACCAATCTTCCCGGATAATTCAAGCAGTTGGGAGTTCAGTAAGACCTCAATGTTGGGATCCTGATCGCAGGCGGCAATTCGGGGATCCAGCTTGCAGCATACACATAGGGGATAAATTCGATGAAGGCTGGGTAACATACCGCCCAATGATGCTGCGCGTTCAACCAGGTGTACACCATAGCCTGCGCCAGAAAGGGAAAGAGCTGTCTGAATTCCGGCAATACCCCCTCCAATGATCATCACTGGGCCTCTCGGTTTTTCTTCACTCATAACAATCGTCTCCTGCATTTTGAGCTAATGGTTTTCAGAAAAATTATGGGTCGGGCATCAGGGAAAAAAATTATGGTCCGACCGTCTATCCATTATTCCTTTTGACTCAATAATGTGTTTTGTGAAATTTGTTACTTGCCATATCAACCGCTTGGCTGTCAAGAAAAATGTCAGAAATCCAAACTTTGTTCAGGGTTTTCCCCATGATGTTTTCTGGAAAGGCGCCAGGCTTCGACAAAGAGGGCCTGATCTTCCACGGTTAGAATCGTGTGCGTCGCCGGGGGCTTTGGGTTACGGCTTTTGCTTGACATAAATCTGTGGTGGGATAGATTAAAATCCCCTGTTGGATTTCTAAGGTTTTCTACGATCATCATGGTACGGGCGAATAATTATTCGCCCCTACGACACAAAATGCGATCAAAGAGATCCATCCATAACTTGAATTGGAGCCGGGGTCAACCGTTGGCCCTGAAATTTTTTCATGACCGAGACCCAATCCCTCTTTCTTGTCAGCCTCGGATGCGCCAAAAACCGGGTTGACAGTGAGCACATGCTGGGTATCCTCAACCGTGATGGTTACGAGATCGTAGATGATATTGAAAAGGCCAGGACCGTGGTAATCAACACCTGCGGTTTTCTTCAAGAAGCTGCCCAGGAGGCCGTTGACGTCATTCTGGATGCAGCCCGCTTTAAAGAGACGGGAACACTTGAAAGACTGGTGGTCACCGGTTGTTTCGTGCAGCGCTACGGATATAAATTGCGAAACGAAATACCCGAAGTGGACGGCTGGCTCGGCACGGGTGAGTTTCATCGGATCGCGGATGTCCTGAAGGGTTTGGATAAAACCACTGCACCCATGCTGATCAGCCGCCCGGTTTTTCCAGCGGATCATGGCCTTCCCAGGGTTCAGTCGACACCATTTTATACGGCTTACCTGAGAATTGCCGAAGGGTGCGCCAACCGGTGTTCCTACTGTCTGATTCCCAGCCTTAGAGGCCCCTTTCGAAGCTGTTTACTGGAGGCTTTACTTGCGGAAGCAGCCAACATGGCCGCTCAGGGTGTCAAGGAAATCAATCTGGTGGCCCAGGATACAAGCCGGTACGGGGAAGATATCTATGGGGAAAGCCGCATTCTGGATTTACTCAAGGGACTTTGCAAAATCAAAGGAATCCGGTGGATCCGCCTGCTCTATTTTCACCCCAACCGACTGACGGAGGCGCTTTTGGATTTCATGGACGCGAATGAGGCGGTTGTCCCTTATCTGGATCTGCCTTTTCAGCATTCGAACCCGGATCTTCTGAAGGCCATGAGGCGGGAAGTCGGGAAAAAAACGCCCCGGGACCTGATGACCATGATCCGGAACCGCAGGCGAGAGATTTATGTACGGACGTCACTGATGGTGGGGTTTCCCGGTGAGACGGAAGAGATGTTTGAAGGGTTGTGTGATTTTGTGAGAATGTCTGAATTTGATCATTTGGGGGTATTCGCCTTCAGCCCGGAAAAGGGGACGTCCGCAGCCCGACTTCCTGACCAGGTTGAAAGCGCCATTGCGCGTGAAAGGCGAAAAAAGCTTATGGCAATTCAAGCCGGCATTTCAAAGCGGAAGAACCAGCGGATGGTCGGCCGGGTGTTGCCTGTCCTGATTGAAGGTGAAAGCCCTGAGACCGATTTGCTCCTCGCCGGAAGAACGGCAAGCATGGCGCCTGATGTGGACGGCCGGGTGTTGATCAACGAAGGCGAAGGGGCTGTGGGCGAAATTATGCCGGTATTGATTACCGAAGCCCACGAATACGATCTGGTGGGCGGCATTGTCAACTGACCCCTTTTTTGCGGCGGAAAATTAGGTTGTATTATTCATGCGGGTAAACTACTATTAAGTGTTGCACTTGCGAGGCGATGTGGGATAATGGCAGCGTCCCCGAATTAAAATCACGCGCCACAAAATAAGGGACTTTGAAACACGAAGATGAATGTGGAAATGTCGGATCTTGCGTTGTTTGAAACGCATTTTGAAAAAATAAACAGTGAATTGCAGAAGATTTTTGATTCACGGGTGCCGCTTGTCAAGGAAATTGGGAAGTATGCACTTCTGGGGGAGGGAAAGCGCTTGAGGCCCCTCATCTTCGTGCTTTCGTGCCAGTTGTGCGGTTTTGAGGATGAGGATTTATATGCTCTCTCAACGATTTTTGAATTTATTCACACCTCATCCCTTCTCCATGACGATGTGCTGGACAACGCTGAGACCCGGCGAAAAAAACCTTCCAGCAATCGAATCTGGGGAAACCAGGCGGCTGTTCTGGAGGGGGACTTCCTCTTTTCCAAGTCCCTGTCCCTGGCGGTTGGCACCAACAGTATTCCGTTTATTGGAAGAATTACAGAAGTCACCATGGAGATGTCTGAAGGGCAGATTCTGGAACTGGTCCATACCGAAGACCTGGAAACCACTCGGGAAGATTACATGAATATCATCACCGGGAAAACCGCGGTTCTCATTTCGGCAGCCTGTGGCTGTGGGGCCATTATTTCGGGGGCTGGTGCGGAAGTGGAGAGCGATCTGACCCGATTCGGCCGCTCTGTGGGGATCGCCTTTCAGATGGTGGATGATCTCCTGGACTACACCTCGTCTGAGGCGATCTTTGGAAAACCGGTGGGAAAGGACCTTTGGGAAGGCAAAATCACCCTTCCCCTTATCTATACACTCTCTCAGCTCCATAAAGATGAGAAAAAGAGTTTTTCGGAACTGTTCAAAAACCGCACGACTGACAAGGATGTCTATCAGAGTTTGCTAGACCGGGTAAGGGGCAGCGGGGTTCTGGAAAATATCAGATCAGAAGCCCAGGGGTATGTGGATGACGCGGCCAAGTGTCTGAAACGCTTTCCGGATTCAGCAATTAAAGAAAACCTGCTCACGCTTATTCAATACGTTATTCACCGAACCTACTGATGACGGTGTTTGCCATCACCATCAGATTTGAGGGTCTCGTAAAAAAGTCACGAATCTAGCTATAGATGGCGTTGTAAAAGGTTCCATATACAAGGCGCAGTGATTTTTCGGGATCGAAGGCATACATGTAGTATGTTGAGAGTCTGGAAAATTACTGCAACGCCGTAGATGGGATCTTTTACGGCGCCATTAGATTTGGATTTGCAGGAGATCTTCTGCAAGGGTGAGTTCACCATGCCAGGTCCTTCGGCATTGGGCAGCAATGTCCGTTTTCAGGCACTCCGGGTAGAAATGGGTCAAGACAAGGCGTTTGACCCCTGCAAGGCGGGCCATCCGGCCAGCCAGCGATGGGGTGAGGTGCCCTTCCACCGGGTAGCCGTCAGGAAAAGCCGCTTCCAGGATCAGAAC
>CAYSFQ010000058.1:0-13622 GCA_964430575.1 uncultured Desulfobacteraceae bacterium | reverse complement strand
TCATGATGGGAGCCTGGGATTCAGCACGGGAAAATCGGAGTTCAGGATCACCCCCGCTCAGCTTGCCCAAGATCCCCTCCAACATCTGAAACATCTTTTCTCTCTGAATCGGTTTGCTCAAAAAGCCGTCAAATCCTGCTTCCTCGCATTTATTGGCATCCCGTTCCATTAGAGAGGAGAGGGCGATCAAGGGGAGGGATTGGATTGTTGATTTGAAATTGCGGATTGCTTTGGCCACTTCATACCCGCTCATGCCGGGCATCTGGATATCGAGGATGCAAAAGTCCAAAGGCTTCCCGGCCTCAATGGCCTTCTGTAGAGTAGGTATGACCTCCTTACCCTCTCTTAGTGTAACGGCATCCATGCCCACCGATTTCAGAACATGCGTTAAGATATCCAGGTTGGTCTGGTTATCATCGACAATGAGGACTTTTTTACCGGAGAGGGCTGCCGGCGAAAATCTCTTGGCCTGCTTGTCTTCAACTTTTCCAAGGACCGAAGTAAAGTGAAAAATACTCCCTTTGTTTAATTCGCTTTCGGCCCAGACATCACCATGCATGAGATTCGATATCTGCCTGCATATGGACAGACCCAGACCGGTACCGCCATACTTTCTCGTGGTTGAACCATCTGCCTGGTGAAAAGGATCAAAGATGGTGGACAATTTGTCTGGAGGAAGCCCAATACCGGTATCCCTGATGGTAGTATGAAGCTTTAAAGTGTTATCATTTTCCTCTTCAACATGGAGGGAGAGTTCAATCTCTCCTGATTCGGTGAATTTGGAAGCATTGCTCATCAGATTGGTCAATACCTGTCTGAACCGTGCCGGATCTCCTTTTGTATATGAGGGGACATTATCTTCGATACGACACAAGATCTCTATCGGTTTTGATCCAATCTTGGGGCGGATCAGTTCACAGATATCATAGGCGAGAAGTTCGGGATCGAAGTCAATGTCTTCAATATCCAACTCCCCCGCTTCAATCTTGGAAAAATCAAGGATGTCGTTGATCAAAGAGAGGAGCGCAGATCCGCTCCTCTTGACTGTTATCGCATAATCTGCCTGCTCTTCATTTAATTGGGTATCAAGCATCATATCGGTAAAGCCTATTACCGCATTCATGGGTGTACGGATCTCATGGCTCATATTTGCCAGAAATTCACTTTTTGCCTTAGTGGCCAGGTCAGCCTTCTCCGTCAGTTTCCTCTCGCGCGCCACAGCCGCCTGGAGTTCAGTGTTTATACGTTCCTCTTTTTCCTTGGCCTCTTTTAACAGATTCCTGCTCTTACCGATTTTGCGAACAACGATATAATCTGTATAGGCAATGATTCCGGTGTAGAAAAACAGAAACAGGATACCGAGAGACGTGGTCAGGAGGCTGGCATCAGGGACGAAATGGAACCCGATAAAATACCCGGCAATGAGAATGCCCGTGCCAAACAGGATGACTCCCTTGACAAACATCTTAATGCCGCCATAACCGATGACGTTGATCATGCATCCGATGGAAAAGGCAATGGAAGGCCATGGGCTGAAAGAAAAGATAACAATCCAGATACCGCCGCAAAAGACTTCAAAGAGTAAAATGGCATATTCGGCTTTTTTGGGTCGTGCGCTTTTCCTAGCAAGCAAGTAGGCCAGATGAGGCCACACCACAGTTTGACCGATAATGGCGCTCCACAAGAGAAAATTATCACTGCCATAGAATACGGAAACCGCAATGAATCCCGTGAAAAGGTATCCCAAAATCCGCGGCACATAGTGTGACTTTATCAAAGGATGGACCTTCCTATGGCGTTTATCATTTATCATTTAACCAGGAATCTCCAAACAGAAACGAGAAACAACCCACAATCAATCCCGCCTGCTGCGGGACTCAGGACCTCGGCAATAAATAATTGCGCAAGATTGCGCCGGATTTTGGCTTGCCAGTTTTATATAAGATCAGGCAAGGCACATCCACCGGCGCATATTGTTTCCCCGGAATGCCCCATTCATTAAAAGAGCAACCAACTAATCATTGATTAAAGCTTTACAATTAAGTAGCTTTCTTTGTCACTCAATTTTTTATCTCACGGAATAAGATATGGGTCAATCCATTATCATTAAGGAATGTAGTAAATGGACATTATCAATAAAATATATGGGGAGCTTATTGGAGCAGAAATCGCTGTAACTATCAAGCATGGAAGGGTTTCAGTTCTGTATGGAAAGGCAAGCAAGAAAATGCTAGATGAAATTCAAATGACCTGCAAAATACATGGCGTTGAATCTGGTTGCATATTCTTAATAAAAAATTCCCAAAGATATACCGTGAAGACGAAGGGAGATGCTGTGAAAATAGAACAATCATTAATGAATGCTGTGAATTTATGTTGAAGAGGGTCATCCGGAGTTCCAGACAAATTTTTTCTGAAGTTCGTCTTTAAAAGTTTATTGTGTCCCCGGAATTTGTCAAAGTATCATTAATGGATGGGCGCAAGTTAGGGCCTCGGAAAGAAATACTTCCACCATCCTGCTTGTCCTTTGGCCCGTCTACTGCGTTGCACCCGCCAGCACATATCCACAAATATGCACAGACGAATGCGCCTTGTATACGAACCAAATTACGGCGCGATCTGGCGGATTTATTTATTTCCGAGACCCTTAGTGAATTACAAATGGTCGTCCCGCAGATCTACGCAGATCTAAACAGCCAACACAGATTCCTGGTATTGCAAAACGGATGCATCAACCGTAAGCAACAGCATCCCCTCTGTACGGGCCTGGGCCAGCAGCAAGCGATCAAAAGGGTCTTTATGAAGCAAAGGCAACGTCTCGACCGTAAAAACATGCTCCGCATCGACAGATAATTCGATGTACCCATTTGCTGTAAGCATTTTTCTCAAGCGCCGCGGATTCACCTTGAAATCTTCCCGTCCCAGACCCCGTTTGATCACAATTTCCCACATACTGGCCACACTGAAATACAAATCGTTTTCGGGTGTTGTCAAGAGAGTTCGGGCTGATTTGGAAAGCTTTTCAGGCTGACCTGCTGCCCACAGGACAACGTGCGTATCCAGCAGCAGTTTCATTAGAGCTTTCCTTCAAAAAGCATGACGATTTCCGTTGCCCCCAGGGAATCAAAATCTTCTGGCACCGCGATCTCACCGGACATGAACCCCAACCTTTCAGCCCCAGTAACCGCTCCATCGGACAAGGGCAAAACCTTGACCATAGGCTTTCCTGACTTGGCAATGATAAAAACATTTCCTTTCGCAGCCTCATCAACAAGGCGTGAAAGGTGCGTCTTGGCTTCGTGGATATTGACAGTTTGCATGGCACACCCCATCGAATTAAGTTTAGTAGACTTAGTTTATGGATTCAATCACTGGAAGTCAAGATCTTTTGCTGGAGAATTCTGGGGACAGTGTATTAATTATCACTCTTCTTTGGTTTTCTCCCGGGTTTCCGGGGGCACAATTCGCAGTCAGGTTCACGCGGACGGGGGTTGTTTTCAACATACCGGGTACCGAGCACACGCCAGCAGATGACGTTCATCCATCACAAATGCCTTCCGCCGCCGCTCCCGCAATTTTTGCCATGTAAAAAGCACAGGACCGATCTTAGGGCCTCGGCAAAAAATAAATACACTGTCCCCCGAATTATCCCGCTTAGGCCGCCAGCCTGAGTTGAGCTTCCACAATATCCCAGGGCACCTCTATTTTGCTCTCTTTGCTCCGACCGATCAGCCCTATAGTCTCTAATCGACGGACATCTGTATGAACGTTCTTGTAATCACGGTCCAGTGCTTTCGCTAGAGCGCGAACACTCATGGGTCCGTTTGTGCGCAGTTTTCTCAGCAATACCCACCGTCCTGTGGTAAGTGTCTTAAGGAGCGTCTCCAGGTTTTCAAAGTACAGCCGCTGATCAACCTCCAGTTTTTCCCGGCCTTCGGCTCGCTTCCAAGCCTCAATAAAACCCCTGGCCGTGATTGCCGCATCACCCACCCCCACTCTAATTTGCTTCTTCATATCGATCCCTTTCTTGCCTTTTCGATCTCTTCAAGAAAATCCGCTACCAACGTTTCCACTTCCTTAAACTGAAAGGGTTGTTCTCTGCCTAAAATGTGCTTGTGATCACCTTTGCCTGATTCATTATCGTACCGAACCAAGCAGGTCCCATCTTTAATTCCGTAATAAAGGCGGTATTTCAATCCATGTGGTCTATCAGAAGTCTTGTCTGGAAGTTGCCAGAGAACCATCTCACGAACAGCGCCGTCAGCGTAAATATATTTTTCCTGATAGATCAGTTCAGCCTTCATATGGTGTTTTATAACATATGGCAAAACATAAATAAAGAAAATTCAGGGAGTAATTCCGGGGATAATCTCTGCTGGCTTCTTTTCTTGTCCCGATGACCTGGAGTATTTCGGCTAGAACCATGCCGACCATGACCACTTTTCGCTCTCTAATATGTTCTTTGAAATGCAAAGTGAGTTCGGACTCCGGGTTTGCCGCCTAATTGCTGACCCCCTTGAGAGAAAAACTGCCGGATCCAGTGTTTGCGGCATAGGCCCAATAGGGAAATAATATACCCTTGACTTGTACATGCAAAAGATGTACACTACAGGCATGAAATACGATTGGGATCCAGAAAAAAATGAATGGCTGAAAAGGGAAAGAAAACTATCTTTTGAACAGGTGATTTTCCATTTATCACAAGGTGATGTATGGAAAATCGCAAACCATCCAGATCAACAGAAATATCCAGGTCAAAGAATCTACTTTGTTATCATTGAAGATTTTATTTATATGGTCCCGCATGTGATTCAAAAAGAATACATATTTTTAAAGACAATTATCCCGAGCAGAAAAGCCACAAAGGCTTATGAAAAAAGCAGGGAGGATAAACATGAAATACGATAAAGAAGAAAAAAACATTATAGATGCTTATGAAAGTGGGAAAATGAAACTTTCTGCACCATCGAAAAAAGAGTTGGAAAATATTAAAGCTGCAGCAAAAAGTACTTTTAAAAAGGACAAGCGAATCACCATACGACTTTACGACCATGACTTTAAAGGAATTCAAAAAAAAGCATTGGAAATGGGTATCCCGTATCAAACGCTAATCTCCAGTATGATTCACCGATACATCGAGGGGGGATTAGTACCAAAGAATGGATAAGCCTGTGTTACCCCGGCCCCAAAAGCCGGGTAAGCGACGTGTTGAATCGGAAACGGAGTCTTTCAATGAAACAGATTGTCAGACTGCATCACGGCATGGATATTCCTTATGAAAGTCTGATTGATGAACGCCTGAGAACATAAACCTGAATGGACGTCTTCCAAAGACCAGTTTAGATCCCCAGAAAAGCCGAACGAAAAATATCGCTGTCAAGCAGCTCCTGACCCGTCCCCTCGCCCGTAATCCTTCCCGTTTGAAGAATATAGCCGCGATCCGCCAGATCCAAAGCCTCCCGGACGTTTTGTTCCACCAACAGAATGGTGATGCCCTCTTCTTTGAGACGTCTCACCGTATCCAGGACTTCATCAACCAGAATAGGCGCCAACCCCAGGGAAGGTTCATCCAGCATGAGGACATCAGGGTTGCTCATGAGCCCCCTGCCGATGGCCACCATTTGCTGCTCACCCCCTGAAAGGGTTGAAGCGGCCTGGGCGCGACGTTCTTTCAGGCGGGGGAAAAGACGATACACCCGGTCAAGGTTTTCCTGAATTCTTTCTTTGTTGTTTAAAACATACGCGCCCAGGGACAGGTTTTCTTCCACGCTCAGGGGTTTAAACAGCATTTTTTCTTCCGGCACATAGATAATCCCCATACGGACGATTTCTTCTGTGCGCAGTTTCTGTATCTCATTCCCCTGGAATTTGATGGTTCCTTCAAAAACGCGCTGACTTCCCATGATGGCCCGAAGCAATGTTGACTTCCCCGATCCATTGGCGCCCACCACGCAGACCGTCTCCCCCGGCTTCACCCTCACGGATATACCCTGCAGCACGGGCAGGCCTGAATAACGGACTTTGATGTTTTCCACTTCAAGAATGTACCGGCTCATGGATCGGTCTCGCTTTGCCCCTCTGAATTCAATTCCCCATGTTCTCTCGCATACCGTTCTCCCAGATAGGCCTTGATGACCCGGGGGTCTTTCGAAACCGTATCAGGATCCCCCTCAGCGATTTTTTCGCCGTAATCCAGAACGATCAGTTTATGGCTCACTTTCATAACCAGTTCCATAACATGCTCGATCAAAATGACCGTAATGCCCATCTGGTCGTGCACATGCCGTATGCTGGCCATGATGCCGTCTATCTCACTGGGGTTCAAGCCGGCAGCCACCTCGTCCAACAACAGCATTTTGGGTCCGGAACCGATGGCCGTTGCCATGGTCACCCGTTTCTGAGCCGCCACGGGAAGCTCACTCACCAAAGCGTGGGAGAGATCGTCGATACGCAAGTCTTCCAGAATTTCCATGGCCTTATTTCTGGCACGGGTTCGGGAGTGGGTTTTCATGAAACACCCCACCATGACATTTTCAAGAACCGTTAAATCCCCCGCGGCCACATAAACCTGGAAAGTCCTTGCCAGCCCCCGGCGCGCCACTTCATGGGCCTTGAGGGCCGTAATATCTTCCCCGTCAAAGATGACTCCGCCGGACGTAATGGTGTGAAGCCCCGATATGCAGTTAAACAGGGTGGTCTTGCCGGCGCCGTTGGGACCGATCAGGCCGATGAGTTCCCCCCGTTCCACGGAAAAGGAGATATCGTTGTTTGCCCGGAGACCACCGAAATCCTTGACCAGGTTATGGACTTCAAGAAATGCCATGTCTACTTTCTTTTCTTTCGCCTGATTTTTTCAATAATACCCCACACGCCTCTCGGTTCAAAGGCCGAGATCAGCATGATAATAATGGCGTAAAGGATCAGATCGATTCCCACCAGGCCCGCCTGAGCGCCCAGCCATTCCTTGAGATAGCTCTTGAGGGGAATCAGGATGCCGGCCCCGATGATGGGACCCCACAAAGAACCGGCACCCCCCAGCATGGCCATCAGAGCGATGAGGATGGATATGTCCAGGCTCATGGTGTCTTCGGGCTCGATATTTTTCACATAACAAGCATGAAATGACCCCACCATGCTGACAAATGCCGTGGCAATGGCATAGGTCTTGATTTTGGCCCAGTGAACATTAATTCCCAGAGAACGGGCCACGTCCTCATTATCCTTGATGGAACGAAGCTGAAACCCCAGCCTGGATCTGCGAAACCAGTTGATGTAGAGGATGCCCAGGAAGAAAAACCCTAAGATCACGTAAAAATAGTAGATATCATCCCTGAAGAGGAGGCGCATAAAATCCGGCGGCGGAAATTCTATGGGCGAAATTTCTATCCCTCTGGAGGCCCCCACATAGTCCCAGACCTCAAAAAGGTCCTTTAACACCAGGGAGGTGGCAATGGTGGCAATGGCAAAATAGTGCCCCTTGAGACGGAACAACGGATAACCGATGATGAAAGACCATCCCACGGAAAGACACACGCCGATGGGCATGGAAAACCAGAAGGGCACGTCCCAGCGGATGAGCATCACCGCCGTTGTATAAGCCCCGATGCCCACGTACTGGGCTTTTCCCAGATCCACCTGACCACCGTACCCGCCAATGGTGTTCCACCCCATGCCGTAGAGTGAAAACATGAGGAACTGGATCATGGTGCTCATGGCAAAAGAGGAGTGGGGGAACAGGGGAAAAGCAATAATGGCAATGCCGATGGCACCGGCCACAATCAGGTCAATGCGGGGGGAATCCGAAAAATCGAGGGCATTCTTTATTGCTTCCATCCAAAGAGCCCCCGCGGCCTGAACACGACGATGAGAAAATACGCCACATAGACCCACATATATTTAAAGGATGTCATGGGGACATCCATCATCCATTCCGCATCAAAGGTGTAAGAAAAGAAATCCCAGAACCCGGGAATTTCGGTGATGAGGCCCACCACCAGTGCCGCGAAAAAGGCGCCCGGGATACTCCCGAACCCCCCCAGGGCCACAATGGCAAAAGCTATCATGGTGAAGAGCAGCCCGATGAAAGGATTAACCGACCAGAAATTAACGAGCAGTGCGCCCGCAATGGTGACCGATGCACCCCCGATACCCCAGGCCAGGGCGTTCATCCGCTCCGTAGGGATCCCCATGTAGCGGGCCCCTTGCGCATTCAGGGCCGTGGCGGTCAGGGCTTTGCCCATGCGGGTTCGGTTCATGAGCAGCCATACGGCAAAAAAGGCGGCCACGGATAACCCTGCCGCCGCCAGTTTTGTGGCCGGCACGATGATGCCCATGCCGATGTCAAAACTTTTACCCACCAGGAGACCGGTATGCACGGCACGGTCCTCGGAACCGAAAATCAGCAGGGCCAGATTCCGCAAAAACAGCATGAGCCCGAAAGTCCCCAGCAATTGGGCCACCATGGGACCTCTTAAAAGGAATTTGATGAACCCGAAATAGCAGATGATGCCCAGCAGAAATCCCACCAGCGCCGCCGCCGGCAGGGTGAAGAGCGGGTCTATGCCTAACCCCTGGGCTGTCAGAAGGCCCGTGTACATACCGATCATCAAAAATTCGCCATGGGCGAAATTGACGATATCCATCACCCCGAAAATGATGGTCAAACCTAAAGCCACCAGGGCCAGAATCATGCCGATGAGCAAACCGGCGAACAGGGAACCAACGAGAATATCCATATGATATCTGAAATTAGCTATTAGCTGTTAGCTATTAGCCGTTAGCTAAGAAATTCCGCTGTATGGTACAGCTAGTTGCTAACGGCTAACCGCTAATGGCTTTTTTTTAAAACCCTGCAAACGGGAAGATCATATCCGCCGAGGAAACATCAAAGGGATAAACAATTTCCAGCTCTATTTTTCCCTCTTTGTTCTTCTGATACTGGCCGATGAGCCCGCTTCCCAGGACGTTCTGGCCCATTTCATTTCCCGTGGTGGCGAACTTGATCCCCTGCCAGGGAACCACCAGCTCCTTACCGGGGATATAAATGGCATTGGCCGCCGCCTGGATATCGGCCGGTTTTTTGGAACCCGCCTTCTCAAGGACAGCCACCCAGGTCTGAAGTCCTGTAAAGGCACGGGCTGAAGCACCGCCCAGATCGTTGCCGGTCTTCTTTTTGTACATATCGTTCACTTGGCCCGCCAGTTTCTTGATCTCCACCACCTTGGGCAGGAATACGGTTCGTGTGAGTATCCCCGAGATGCTGTCCCCCAGTGTCTGGCGGAATTCAGGCTTTTCGAATCCGGCATCCTGTCCCCAGATGATTTTGGGATGGGCCTTCTGGGCCTTCAAGGTCTTGACCATTAAAATGGCATCGGATGTGTAGGAAGCAAACAGCATCACATCCGCACGCGATGCCTTGAGGGATCGCACCTCGCTTGAAAGGTCGGCCGACTTGGCAGCATAGAGAAATGATTTTCTTAACTTAAATTTATATTCCTTACAAAAATCCTTGATGAGTGCGGATACATGGCTTCCCCATTCGGTTTTTTCGCAGGCGGATGCCACATTGATGATATCCTTTTTAGGAATGGCTTTAACCCCTTTGACCTTCCCTTCAGTCAGGCCCACCAGCAGTTCAAACAGGTCCTTGGTAAACCATTTATCATGGGGCGTGGTGCGCCAGAACCATTTAAAGCCCCTCTCAGTAAGGGCCGGGGATGTGGAGGATCCATTGATCATGGGAATGCCGTACTGTTCACATACGGCGCTGACCGTCTTGGTGACCGAACTGAAATAACACCCTAAAATACCATCCACTTTATCGTCTAAAATCAGCTTCTTGGCCTGGTCCGCACCCAGGGTGGGATTTCCTTCATGATCTTTGAAAATGAGCTTGATTTTGGCACCGCCGAGGCTCTTGATGCCACTGTTCTGCGCCATGGTCATGGGCAGATCCATCTTGCTGTTGGCAATCTGGGCCGCCAGTTCGGCCCCGGCTCGGAGCTCACGACCGGCGGCCGCGGCACCACCGGTCAGCGGGTATATGACGCCGATCTTGATCTCTTCAGCGGCCATGGCGCCTGCGGGCACCAGAAAAGCCACCATCAACATTACGGAAAGGACGGAAAAACAGGATTTGACCAATGCTTTCATGTGTTGATACCTCCTCAATTATTGGGTTTACAGTTTCACATCGAGAGTTTATCTCTCAAATTTTACACGCCATTTAACTTCTATATTCGACATTCCTTGTTCGAAATTGGATATTCGCCTTTTTAAAGCAGTGTCAGGGTTTCATCCCTGAGGTCCGAAACAAACATATGCCCCGGTGCATGGGTGATGACCCGGGGCAGATCCGCCGAGATGGCAGCCAGGGTGGTGGTCACCCCGCATGCCCAGAATACGGGAATCTCACCGGGAAGAATCGTCACAGGATCTCCAAAATCGGGCTCATGGAGATTGTGAATGCCGATTTCTTCCGGGAAACCCATATGGACGGGAGCCCCGTGGGTCTGATTGAACCGCGTGGTGACCTGTATGGCGCGAATGGCCCGTTCCCGTGTCATGGGCCGCATGCTCACCACCAGCGGTGAGGAGAAGGGACCTGCCGGAATGCAGTTGCGATTGGTAATATACATGGAAACATTGCAGTCTTCCTCAAGATTCCTCACAGGAACCCCGGCACTCAGGAGTGCACTCTCAAAAGAGAAGCTGCAACCGAAAAGAAAGCTGACCAGATCCTCTTGAACAAAATCGGTGACCGTAACGGCTTCTTCCTTAAATTCACCTTTTTCGTAAATCCTGTACCGGGGAAGATCGGTTCGAAGATCGGCACCCGGGGCGATTTTCGGTTCCCAGGCCCCCGCTTCCAGAACATCCAGAACAGGACAGGGCTTTGGATTTCGGACACAGAACAGCAGAAAAGAAAAGGCCTCCCGCTTTGGCAGCATAACCAGGTTGCCCTGCACGTAGCCGGGGGCAAGCCCGGATGTGGGGGTCTGCCATTGACCCTCTCGGATTAATTTTCTTAACTCCTGCGGTAAAAGAGTCTCTTTCATCACCATTCGCCCCCCTTCCCTGATTCTCCTACCACATTTCCTGATTCAACTTAAGCTATTTTTCCAATTCTTCCTTAACAGCAAGACCCACCTTTGCCAGGGATAGGGTTTTCAGGACTGCATCATGCACTAAAAGTTCACTACCACCTGGAGCCAGAATTTCCTGGTATTGGTATCGAAATCCTTTGCCAGATAGTTCTCGTAAGCGACCAACAGGGTGTAATGATCGGCAAACTTTTTGGATACCAGGGTATCGATCTCATGTCCATAGTCCGCCCCACCTGCGGCCGCATTAAACTGATGGAAACAGACCCTCATTTTTACGCCAAAAAGCATGGCACTGAAATCAGCATACAGATCCATCACACCATCCTTCGGCGTGATTGCAAACTGATCCGCCCAGCCCTCAAAGGGATGTTTGGTGCCCAAAGGGGTCTGGAAACTGACCCCATGATCAGACCCCAGATACTCCCACCCGACCTTTCCGGTGACTTGGGAAAACACCGCCCCTGCCTCGGGGACTCTGAAGCCGGCGATAAGATGAAGATAATCCGCATTATAGTCTTTTGGATTATTCTCAAAATCCGCCTGAAAAGCATACTCCGCTGTGTATATTGCGTCAAGGTTATTGGCCACGGGAGTTGCGCCGTTAAACCGGATACCATATGTTTGCGTGGAAAATGCAAAAGGAAAGGGGCCGCTGTTGTATGCATCAGCGTAATCGAGCAAGTAGCCGTAAGTTGTTAGTTTTCCAACATTGGGGAAGGTGTAGCCGAGATTCAGAATGGGAGAAGTCATGTTCACATTCTCACTATTGGTATTTCTGACGTTCCAGATGAATGCGAAATTTAGATCCGCATTCCCGATCGACCGATTAACCAGGTCTGCTGCATCAAAGGTCTGTTCCAGTTGGCGCCAGGGCGCGTTCGAGATGAAGCGTTGATTATTGTAAATAATTGTTTGTCGACCTGCCTTAACAATGGTATCCGGTATTCCCGAAAATGCAAGCCATCCCTGATTGAGTTCGGCTGCGGTTGGATCACCAATAACAGCAAACTGGGTTTTGCCGTTGCGGTTGCTGTTGTAGTCGTCAAAAAAGACCGGGGTGTTGCCCTCGAATTCAGCAAAGGCCTGAAAACCAAACCGCTCCGGCGTCAGATAGCCCAGGCGTAGACGTATGGGATCCCCGTTTGCAGACTCTTTACCTTCCTGATAGACATGTTCGAAACGCCAACGGATATTGAAATTGATTTTGCCCCAGTCCCCATGCAGCGTATCTTCTATCTTTTTGTTAAACAGGGAGGAAGCCGCGTGTACCGGAGTTCCTGTCATGAAAGTCAGAAGAAATATCCCTATGAATATTACAAGGGTGACTATTTTTCCGCCTTTGATCATCGTTTCGGTTGATCCGGAAAGTTGTGGCGCTTAAAAATTCTGTTGAAAAATAGAGCTAGCTTAAATTACTATAAACCCGAAATGAATCCTAATCATTCATACTATTTAAGATTAAAATAATTGCCAAGTCGATCGTTATTCTGGATTTTTGCGCGGTTGATACTCAAGGCCCTTGTACGTAAAACAATATATGGGACAGATTTATATGGTTGTTCTGGTTGCCAGGCTGGTAGGCCTTCACATATCCCAATCACGAAATACAACTGAATAATTTACAAGCAACATCCCTGAGAAGAATAAGGGGTGCCTATAACTTCTACAACCACTTCTTTCTCCTGAAGTAGATCAGCATGCCAACGACCGTCGCCACTATAAGAGCCCACGTGAAGTAATAACCCCAACGCCAGTCGAGTTCCGGCATCAATCGGAAATTCAGCCTCTGTCACGATACCTGATCAAATTCAAGGCCATCATTGTGGCCACAACTTCATTTTTTTGATTCAGCATCTCGCAAAAGGAGAATAACACGCCCCGATCCGGCTTGCTGCTTGAAGGTTTCACTTTGTGCACAGTGATGCGCAAAGAAAGTTTATCACCGGGGCGCACCGGTTTAAGCCAGCGCAGCTCATCCACCCCCGGACTTCCCAGGCTCGCTCGGCCTGCCAGGTAGTTCTCAACAAACAGCCGCATGAACAGACTGCAAGTGTGCCAACCGCTGGCGATGAGACCGCCGTAAGCCGTTTCCTTGGCGCCGGTCGGGTCCGTATGAAAAAGCTGTGGATCAAATTGTTTGCCAAACTGGACGATCTCATCTTCTGTAATGGTAACAGGCCCGAACTCATGAATATCTCCCGTCACATAGTCTTCCAGATATCGGTCCTGCGGTGTGGTTCTGAAATTGCTTTTATTCATTTATATTACTTCCTTTGTGGATGTGGGAACGCGGGCCAATTTAAACCGGTTTTCAAGCACTTGTAAACCAAAAAATCGAAAATCGAAAAATTCCGGGGACACAATTAATTATTCATTCCTCCTTTACAAATAAAATTTACGACTGCCAACTTTATATCTTGACATCGTTGTATTATAATATTAGACTATTGTTTAATTCAAATAAAAGGAAACCATATGGATTTTGAAATGCTGGAAAAGGCAGCGGATATGCTGAAA
>CAYSFQ010000057.1:3101-13796 GCA_964430575.1 uncultured Desulfobacteraceae bacterium | reverse complement strand
ATCTTGATTCCACGTAATTCGGAAACCTATGCTCTAATCGTGCGAAATGTAAGTTGCTGACAATAACGCTTGGGAAAAGGATTGCAGCGGGAATCGCAATCATGCTTTTATTAATGGTGATAGTGGGAATGGCGGGATACTTGGGGCCATCGCAAACATCACACGATCCAGTGAAGAGACGGGAAAAATCATTAAGACGATCGATGAGATCGCATTTCAGACAAATCTCCTGGCGCTGAATGCAGCGGTCGAGACAGCCCGGGCCGGGGAGGCGGGTGCGGGAGAGATGAATGCTAAGGCCGGGGAGATGAAAAACTTTGTAAACGATCTGATCGCCCTGGTGGATGGAGCTGGAAGCAAAAATAGGAGGAACCGATATGTATCAAATACTTGTTTACGGTGATTCCCTTAGCTGGGGAATTATCCCGGATACACGGAATCGTCTTCGTTTCCAACAGCGGTGGCCGGGAGTTATGGAGTCCGCACTCCTTCGAGCGGGGCAGTCCGTACGCGTTATCGAAGACTGCCTAAATGGGCGTCGTACGGTTTTGGAAGACCCATTCAAGGCTGGAAGAAAGGGTATTTCAAGCATCCAACAGTGTGTTGAGGCTAATTCTCCATTATCCATTGTTTTGCTTATTTTGGGCACCAACGATTTTCAATCCATGCATCAATTCAATGCCTGGCACTGCGCGCAAGGCATTGCCTCCATCATTAACGCCATCCGTCAGACACCCATCGAGCCTGGAATGCTGATCCCGGAAATTCTGGTTGTGGCGCCTCCTCCCATCCAAAAGGCCAAAGGCATCATGGCCCCAAGATTTCAGAACGCCGAGAATAAAGCAAAAGGACTGAATTCTGCCATGCAGTTGGTTGCTGAAGAATCAGGCTGCCATTTCTTCGACGCTGGAACAGTCACGAACACTAGTCAAATAGACGGAGTACACTTGGATCTCGAACAACATAATGCACTGGGACTGGCAATGGCTAGGCGAGTTCATTTGATACTCATCGGCAAAATACAAAAAGCGATTATCTGAGAAATGAAAATGTGTAATACCCAAAAACAAATTTTTAAAGACGTAAGCAATTAATAATAGAAAACTATTTTTTAAGAATCATGAAGTTCGGTTAAGGATTTTCCAAACGCTGCCCTTGGCGCATAAGCGCTAGCAAATCGGGCATGGAAAAGCCATTGGGGGCACCTACTCTTTTTTTGGGGCGGGGCTTTACTTGATAGAATCCCAAGCCTTCGATTGGCTTAAGGGATTCCAAAATCTTTCATGCGACCGCTGTTTCCTCTAAAACATACGAAACATGCAGAGAGATCGAGACCATGAGTATCATAACTTTGAAAATTGACATGCCCAGTTTATACGAGGCTGATAGATATGGCCTCGAAAAATTCCAGGTCATAGGAGTTGTCAATAACTGAAATCGCGATCTGAAGAACTGACTATATCTTGACGATATAGAATGATTTTAGCACGTCAAAAACCTGTTAATATATTCGATTCGGGGGATTTGAACGATTGTTAAATGAGTGCCCACATCTCACGCCACGGGCACGTTTGATTTCATTTGGATATCCAAAGAATCAGCACCACAAAAAACTGACATAACTTTACGTATCCCTCAGCCCCCTCTAATATCCTGCATGTTTTGCTTTCTCAGCACAGTTGATGAAATCACCTGCTCAAAATTTTAAGATAGTGCTGCGTTTCTTTGTCAGGCTAACGAACCAACAAAAGTCTCACGTCCATAACATTGGTATTGGTGGGACCGGTCATGAGCAGATCTTCGGTTTTTTCCAAAAAGTGGTAGGCATCATTGTTATTTAGGAAATCAACGACCGACAACCCCGCTTTCCTGCCCCGTTCCACCGTATAGGGGTCCACAACGGCCCCCGCCGCATCCGTGGGGCCGTCATTGCCGTCAGTCCCTCCGCTTAAAACAACTATTTTTTCGGGAAGTCCGGCGATTTCAACGGCCGATGTCAGACAGAACTCCTGATTCCGGCCCCCCAACCCATTGCCCCGCATGGTCACGGTGGTCTCTCCCCCTGAAATAATACAGGCGGGTTTTTGGGTGGGCCTGCCACTTCGGCATATCTCTCGCGCAATGGCACAGTGTACCCGGGCCACGTCCCGGGTTTCCCCCTCAATCAAAGATGAGAGGATCAGGGTGTCATATCCCAACTCCCTGGCCTTTTTCTCTGCCCCTTCAAGGGCCAGGATGTTGCTACCCACAATGATGTTAGATACATTCAGAAAAACCGAATCACCTTCTTTGGGGGTATCGGGAATCCGGCCCTGTGCCCCATCTTCCAGGCGCTGAACGATACTTCCGGGAACGTCTTGTAAATCATATTTTCGCAAGATTCCCAAAGCGTCTTCAAAGGTGGAAGAATCCGGCACAAAAGGGCCTGACGCAATGACATCCATTTTGTCCCCCACCACGTCAGACAACATCAGGTTGACCACGGTGGCCGGAAAGGCGGTGCGGGCCATCTGCCCGCCCTTGGCGGCGGATATGTGTTTCCTGACAGCGTTGATTTCGTCAATGCTGGCCCCGCAATCAAGCAGCATGCCGGTTACAGCCTGTTTCTCTCGAAGACTGATCCCCTGGGCGGGTTGACAAAGCAGGGCGGACCCGCCGCCGGATATGAGTGAAACAATGAGGTCTTTGTCGCTCGCTTTTGCCAGAAAATTCATAATGGCTTCTGTTCCCTTGACCCCGTTTTCATCGGGCAGGGGGTGGCTGGCTTCAACGGTCCGTGTCGCTGAGAGCTTTTCAGTAAATCCATATTTCACGTTGATCAAACCTTTGTCTATTCTGCCCCCAAGAAGCGCTTCCATGGCCCTGGCCATGGGTGCGGTGGCCTTCCCCCCGCCTACGAGGGAGATGCGGTCAAATTGTTTCAGATCAAGCGTGTTCTGGTCTTCCCCATCATTACCAAGAATGAGCTGGTCGTTTTCAATCCGCACAAAGTTTTTCACGGCCCCGGCGGGATTCACAGGGCGTAACGACTCCCTGAATATGGCTTTGGCTTCGGTGCGTATCCGTTTCAGGAGGTATTTATCCATTTTTTTCTCCTCATATTCAATTTTGCATTCCTCTGTGCTCGACTCAGGGAAAAGTCTACCTCATTTTATTTCGAAAGAAAAGTCTTTGCCTGCTCCAAATACTGAAGGCCCGGTTTTCAACTTGACACGGAGGTTCCATTTTATCTAATATCCGGCAGTCCAATTTCAGTTAAAATGAAACCTCCGATCTTTTGACAGAACAATCCAGGGATCGTTTCAAATTTCACGACAATACGTCATAAAGAAGACCAACCCACAGACTAAACAAAGGAGCCTCGTATGCCGAAGCGCGACGACATCAACAAGGTAATGATCATCAGTTCCGGACCCATCATCATCGGGCAGGCCTGTGAATTTGACTATTCCGGCACCCAGGCCTGCAAGGCCCTTCGAAAACTGGGCTATGAAATCGTTCTGGCCAATTCAAACCCCGCCACCATTATGACGGACCCGGGCATGGCGGAGGCCACCTACATCGAGGCCCTCAATGTAGAAACCATGACCGAGATCATCGAAAAAGAGCGGCCCGATGCACTGTTGCCCAATCTTGGCGGCCAGACAGGCCTCAATCTTTCTTCGGCACTGGCGGAAGCCGGCGTTTTGGACAAATATGGGGTCAAAATCATCGGCGTTGACATTGATGCCATTAAACGGGGCGAAGATCGGATCGCTTTCAAAGCCACCATGGACAAGCTGAACATTGAAATGCCCCAAAGTGAGCCTGCTTTCAGTGTTGAAGAAGCGGAAAAGATCGCCGACCAGCTGGGCTATCCCGTGGTGATCCGGCCCGCTTACACCATGGGCGGCACCGGCGGTGGACTCGTTTACAATGTGGAAGAACTTCGAATCATCGCCGCCCGAGGCATTTCCGCCAGTTTTGTGAACCAGATTCTGGTGGAAGAATCCGTGCTGGGCTGGGAGGAACTAGAGCTTGAAGTGGTCCGTGATGCCAAGAACCAGAAGATCACGGTTTGTTTTATCGAAAATGTGGATGCCATGGGTGTACACACGGGGGATTCCTACTGTACAGCCCCCATGCTGACCATTGATCCGGAACTTCAGAAAAGACTGCAGAAATATTCCTACGATATTGTGGATGCCATCAAAGTCATCGGCGGCACCAACATTCAATTCGCCCACGATCCCAAAACCGGACGCGTCGTGGTCATCGAAATCAACCCGAGAACAAGCCGATCTTCAGCCCTCGCTTCAAAGGCCACGGGTTTCCCTATTGCGCTGGTATCCGCCATGCTCGCAGGCGGCCTCACCCTGGATGAGATTCCCTACTGGCGTGAAGGGACCCTGGAAAAATATACCCCCTGGGGAGATTACGTGGTGGTAAAATTCGCCCGGTGGGCCTTTGAAAAATTTGCAGGCTCCGAGGACAAACTGGGCACCCAGATGCGCGCCGTGGGAGAAGTCATGAGCATCGGCAAAAACTACAAGGAGGCTTTCCAGAAAGCCATCCGGTCTCTGGAAAACGGCCGTTATGGGCTGGGCTTTGCGAAGGACTTCCACGGAAAATCCCTGGAAGACCTCATGGATCTTCTGTCGGAGGCCACCAGCGAACGCCAGTTCATTATGTACGAAGCCTTGAGAAAAGGGGCCCGTGTGGACACCCTTCATGAAAAAACCCACATTAAACAATGGTTCATCGAACAGATGAAGGAACTGGTGGCGCTGGAGGAGAAGATTCTCACCCATAAAGGAAGCCCATTACCCGATGAACTCTTGGTGCAGGCTAAAAAGGACGGGTTTTCAGATCGGTATCTTTCTCAAATCCTGGAGGCCTCTGAAAAGGAGATCCGGGAAAAAAGGATCAGCCTGGAGGTAGTGGAGGGCTGGGAACCGGTCCCCGTCAGCGGTGTTGAAAATGCGGCCTATTATTTCTCAACCTACAACGCCCCGGATCAGGTGGATTCCAGCGACCGACAAAAGATCATGGTACTGGGGGGCGGCCCCAACAGGATCGGGCAGGGTATCGAATTTGATTACTGCTGCGTCCATGCCGCCTTTTCCATTAAGGACGAAGGGTTCGAATCCATCATGGTCAACTGCAACCCGGAAACCGTATCCACGGACTACGATACGTCCGATAAACTCTACTTTGAACCTTTGACCGTGGAAGATGTGCTCAGCATCTACGACAAAGAAAAGCCGGAAGGGGTGATTGTTCAGTTCGGCGGCCAGACACCCTTGAACCTTGCCGCTGAACTGGCCGAAGCCGGGGTTAAGATTATCGGCACATCACCGGAAGCCATCAATCTTGCGGAAGATCGCGATCAGTTCAGAATCATGATGCGAAAATTAGGCATACCGCAGCCCGAATCCGGCATGGCCAGCACCATGGAAGAAGCCCTCGAAATCGCGGGGCGGATCGGTTATCCCCTTATGGTCAGACCGTCCTACGTCCTGGGGGGCCGAGGCATGGAGGTGGTTCACGATGAGGAAATGCTCAAGCACTACGTGGCTGCCGCCGTTGACGTGAGCCCTGAACGGCCCATCCTGATCGACAAATTCCTGGAAAATGCCATCGAAGCCGAGGCCGATGCCATCAGTGATGGCACCGATGCTTATGTGCCGGCGGTCATGGAGCATATCGAACTGGCGGGCATCCATTCAGGGGATTCCGCCTGTGTGATACCGCCCATCAGCATCGCGGCCAAGCACCTGGATACCATTTATGAATATACCCGAAGAATCGCCGTTGAACTCAATGTGGTGGGGCTGATGAACATCCAGTATGCCATTGCCGACGATACAGTCTATATTATTGAGGCCAACCCGAGGGCATCCCGAACGGTTCCGCTGGTCTCCAAGGTATGCAACATTTCCATGGCACGGATTGCCACTCAGCTCATGTTGGGCAAGAAACTGGCGGACCTGGACATCAAACCCAAAAGTATCCCCCACTACGGGGTCAAGGAAGCGGTCTTTCCCTTTAACATGTTCCCGGAAGTAGATCCGCTTCTGGGGCCTGAGATGCGATCCACCGGGGAAGTGCTGGGCATGGCGGACTCCTTTGGCCTGGCCTATTACAAAGCACAGGAAGCCACCCAGCTGGTGCTGCCGGATCAGGGGGCCGTTCTGATGACTGTATCGGAGGCCGACAAACCGGCCGTGGGGGAAGTGGCCCGGCAGCTTCACCAGCTGGGTTTTGAAATCATCGCCACCAACGGCACACACCGGTTTTTGACGGAATGCGGTATTGAATCCAGGCGTATCTTGAAGATGCATGAGGGTCGACCCAATATTGTCGATGCCATCAAGAACAATGAGATTCAGTTGGTGATTAACACCCCCAGCGGAAAATTGAGTAAGCATGATGATTCGTATATCCGAAAAAACGCCATCAAATTCAAGATTCCCTATATTACGACCCTTGCCGCCGCACTGGCCGCCGCGCGGGGAATCGCCGCCAAACAGCGGGGCCACGGGAAGGTGAAATCCCTTCAAAGCTACCATCGGGATATCAAATAAAGAAAGAAAAGAGGGAACGTTATGGATGGAATTGTGGGGATTTACGCCCCTGATGATGATGAGCTGGTAAACAAGACCTTTCTGGCAACCGGCGCCTGTCAGCATCGGGGCAAAGCCAGCACGGGGCTGGCCGTGGGAAACAGCAAGGGTATTTATGTTTACAAAGGCCTGGGCCGGATTGCAGAGGTCATTGACCGGGATATCGCCAGGACCTTTCAGCACCTCTCCCCCATAGCCGCCATTGGCAATATCGGATACACCAAAGCGCGGATTCCTGAAAAGATCAACGTGGAACCCATCGAGATTCGGCCAAAAGATAGTTCAACGCTGAAGCTGGTGTTGACCATGGACGGGTATCTCATCAAAGAAGACGACCTCAAGGCCGAGCTTGAAAAACATTACCGTTTTCAAACCAACAACAAAACCGAAGTCGTGGGGGCACTACTGCATCAATATATACTTCTGGAAGGGATCAGCTTTGCCGCCGGCGCAAGGCTTGTTGATAAACTGAGCGGCAGGGGAACCTTTGCCCTGACCGCGCTGGTCCATGATGGCAATGAGATCCACCTGGTTGCACTGAATGACGATAAGGCTTTTGAGCCTTTCTGCTATGCCACCATTGACGGCGCTTTTGTGGCGTGCTCTGAATCCTGCTCCCATCGCCGATTGGGGGGGGTCACGGAAAAAGAGTACGACAGTGCCGAAATGACAATCTGTTCATCGGCTGGCATTGAAACCCGACATTTAATGAGCAAGCCTGCCATGCCGGATATTTTTCAGGGTGTTTATTTCGGCAACGTGGCTTCCACGTTCCGTGGAAAAGAGATCTTTCAGATTCGAAGAGAACTGGGCCTGGGGTTAACGGAACAGTATCCCGATTCAAGGGCCGATGTGGTCATTCCCAATCCTGAATCGGGCTGGGGCGTGACCGTTGGCATTGCGGAAGGTCTCCATAAACAGTTACTCCCCGCACTAATCAAACTTCCCCAGGCGGTACGAACATTTCAGGAGGGGGCCAAAAAAACAAGGTCCCAGGAAGTAGGCCTGAAATTCGGCGGCATTGATTCCCTTCTGAAGGCAAAGAATATTGCCATGGGAGATGACAGCATTGTGCGTGGCACCGTCAGTGAAGGCGGCTCAGTCTGGGTGGTTTACAATGCCGGCTCAAAATTCGTCGAATTCTGGATATCTTACGGCCCCATGATTTTTCCTTCTTTCAAGGAATGGCATCGCGGCGTGGATTGCCTCCATGAACTGGCCGCCAGGCGTGCTTTTCCCGACGGCAATCCCTATGACAAAAGCATGGATGAAATCAATGTGGCCGTGGCCAACCTGATCGGCGTTGATGAAGTGAGGTATAATACACTTGAAGGGATCAAAAAAGTTGCCGGAGACGGCTCCCTTCAGGCGCTCGATGCCAGTTATCCCATTGATGAGGCGTACTGGCCCGACTGGATTAAAGGAGAAGTTGAACGGTATCATCGTTATCGTTCATGAAAATATTTCCCGGTGCCATGATTCCCCTTGGATCCAGCTCTTTCTTGAGGGCTTTCATGGCGCCTATGATGGGAGCCGGATACTGTAGTGCCAACTGACGACGTTTCATTTTTCCGATGCCATGTTCGCCGGCAACACAACCCCCCAGTGCCACGGCCTTTCGGGCCATGAGGTCATCGATTTCCGAAGCGATAATCTTTTCTTCCCTGGTTCTTGCCATGAAATTAAAATGAGGATGTCCGCTTCCCAGATGCCCGAAACGGATCATCATCATATCACCCAATGGACCTCTGATTTCTTCAAAATACCCAAACAATTGGTGCAGACGGTTATGGGGGACGGCCCAGTCAGTGGAAACCTTGCAGCCCCCCGTTTTGATCACTTTGATGCTCTCCTCATTCGTTTTTGAGGGGACGTGATGCCGCAACTCATAAAGATGCTTCTTTTCTTTTGGGCTGGCGGCAATCTGAGTATCATCAGATAATGGTGTGTGCTTTTCGATAAGGGGGAACCACAGGTTCAAAAAATAATCCTTTTCTGAATCGTCGTTATATTCCTGTTCAAAATAAATCATTGCACGTGCATCAGCGGGTATGGCAATTCCTTTCGCCTCCGGGCGAATAATCTCCAGGCACATTTGGTCCAGGAACTCCATGCTGGCGGCCTTATAGGCGGGCTTATGTTGGGCTTCAATGGTAAAATCGATAGCGCTTTTGATATCGGGAAAAAAAACAATCCCCAAAAATAGATTGGCGGGCAGTTCAGTCAGTGACACTTCAATCCGGGTCACGACACCGAGTGTGCCTTCCGATCCCACAAACAGTTGGGTTGGTCGGTAAAGCGCCCCGTAACCCGCGCACATTTTTTCAGTAAGACCGTTCTTTAGTGCAAGTACCCTTCCCTTTCCATCAACGATCCGTAACCCCTGTACCCAGTTGATGGTCGCGCCATATTTGAGGGAACGGGAACCTGACGCATTGGTCGCCACATTGCCACCAAGTGTACACTCTTGGGCACTTGTGGGATCCGGCCCATACATGAGCCCTGCTTCTTCGACTGATTTCTTGAAATCGGATAAAATAATGCCCGGTTCAACGACCGCAACTTTTCTTTCCACATCAATATCGATCAGCCGGTTCATCCGTTCCAGGGAAAGAGCCACGCCTTTTTCGCAAATGGCCGCCCCCGTAAGGGATGAACGAAGCCCCTGTGGCGTCAGGGACAACTTTTTGGAAGCACAGGACCGCACGATGTCAATCACTTCCGCTTCCGAATCGGGGCGAAAAAGGCCCTTGAACTTCCCTTTAATGCCCAGCGCATCCTCATTATAGGCTGCAAGAATTTCAGGATCATGGATCATTTTCCGCATAGATAATTTTCTCCTTGAATACCGGCAGGGATTTTCATAATTTATCAGAATCAACTTGTTTAAGGCTAGTCAAAAAGCAAAGGGCCGGATCATGGGACTTATATTTGATCAAAACACGCTCGGTTTCTATGATTCCTGGCGGCAAGGCCGTCAAAGCCGAACCATCGACAGGTCCATCGAACCCCTTGTGGTGTCGCTTTTGGAACCACAGCCGGGGGAGAGGGTTCTGGATATCGGTTGCGGCACCGGAAATCACCTGATCATGTTCAACAAAATGGGGCTTGATGTCAGTGGCGTTGACGCCTCTCCACAAATGCTGGCAAAAGCCAGAGCCCGACTGGGACATAAATCCGACTTCAAAATGGGCATGGCTGAGGATCTGCCGTTTGATGACAACGAATTTGACTTGGCTGTTTTGATCAACACGCTGGAATTCATGGACAACCCCCTTTCCGCGTTGCGGGAAGCCGGTCGTGTTGCCAAAAAGAAGATTTTTATCGGCGTGTTAAACAGCTTCTCCTGGAACGGATTCTTAAAGACAATCCAGGGTTATTTCGGGGACCCGCTTTTCGGGCAGGCCAGATTCTACAACCTCTGGCAACTCAAAAGCCTTCTCAAGCTGGCCTATGGGACGGTTCCAATTTCATGGCAATGCATTCGGATGACACCGTCCTTTATTGAAGACACCCTCCCCTTCCATAAAGAAACCATGGTCGGTGGGCACTCCCCCTTCGGGTTCTTTCTGGGCCTGTCAGCGACCCTTGTGTACCATTATGAAACCGACAAAATTCCCCTGAAAGTCCGGCTCAAAACGGCGGGTCAGTCTCTCATGGAGATAAAAACACTTGAAAAGACGGACCCACAGGACTTTAACGGGGAATAACAATTGAAACAGGAGCAACCCATGAAAGAGGCTTTCCTGTATGAAAAACTGAGCAACAATAAAGTCCAGTGCCGACTCTGTAATCATTTCTGTATCATTGAAGAGGGTGAAAGGGGCCTTTGCGGCGTAAGGGAAAACCAAGCAGGGACCCTTTTCAGTCTGGTTTATGGAAAAATTATTGCCGGGCACTGCGACCCCATCGAAAAAAAACCCTTGTTTCACTTTCTTCCGGGAAGCCTATCTTATTCCATTGCCACGGTGGGATGCAATTTTCGATGTCTTTTCTGCCAAAACGCCGACATCAGCCAGATGCCTTTGGACCAGACCCGTATCGTGGGTAAGGATACGGCATCCGAGGACATCGTACAATCAGCCATTAA
>CAYSFQ010000057.1:0-3001 GCA_964430575.1 uncultured Desulfobacteraceae bacterium | reverse complement strand
CCCGTATCGTGGGTAAGGATACGGCATCCGAGGACATCGTACAATCAGCCATTAACCAAGGGGCAATGTCCATTTCCTATACCTACACCGAACCGACCATCTATTTTGAGACCGCGTTTGAGACCGCACGGATTGCATCAGATAGGGGCCTGTTAAACGTCTTTGTGTCCAACGGCTATATGACGCCGGCCTGTCTCGAAAAAATGGGCGGAAATCTGGCAGCCGCCAACGTGGACCTCAAGGCGTTCAACCGAAAGTTTTACCAGGAACAGTGCGGTGCAAAACTGGAACCCGTTCTGAAAACCCTGGAAATCCTGAAAGCCATGGGGGTTTGGCTGGAAGTAACGACCCTATTGATCCCGGGGCTGAATGATAAACCGGAGGAACTGAGAGATCTTGCGCGGTTCCTGGTGGATCTGGATCCGGGTATCCCATGGCACATCAGCCGTTTTCACCCCACCTACCGCCTCATGCACATCCCTTCAACACCCGTTGCAACCATTCAACGGGCCAGGGATCTGGGCTATGACGCCGGCCTGCAATATGTGTACACCGGTAATATTCATGGAGACGAAGGTGAAAATACCTTCTGTCATTCCTGCAAAGCACTGCTGATCAACCGAACAGGATTTTTTGTAAGTGAAAACAGAATCAAGAACAATCGGTGCACCAGTTGCGGAAAAAATATCCCCGGGCGTTGGAATGTTTGATTTTTTCAGCATCTGGTGCTAAACAGATACCTGGTGTCGAGAAGGGCTTTATGGGTTCTTTTTTCACCGGGATCCCCGCTGAATCGTATAGATGGCCTTCTTCTGTTCAGCGGGGTTCCAAAAAACGCAATACCGCCCCCCTGTGTCAGAATAGTTGACGCCAAAGCGGGTTTTGTGAGGCCCTGTAACCGGAGAAACACCATGAAAAAAGAAAATGAACTGGCAATCAAGGTGACCAAGGAAATCGTGGTCAAATTTATTGAAGCAGGCCGCCTGAGCGTGAGCTCCTTTCAGGAAGTATGGCACAATATTCATCAAACCGTCAGCCATTCAATGAAAGAGACGAAAGAACCGGAGGACTAATACTTCACCGCCACAAGGAATAACCCTTGGGGCGGTGCTTTCCTGCCGGCCATTTGCCGGTCTCCCGATTCCAGAACTTCCGCAAATCGTTTCAGGTCCATTCGACCCGTTCCCGTCTCCACAAGGGTCCCTACGATGTTTCGAACCATGTGCCGCAAAAAGCCATCCCCCTCTACGACAATCCTCAAAACCCCATCATTATCGCTCTCGATACAGGTGCTCAGGAGGGTTCTTACCGGATCAGTATTGGCGCTTCCCGATGACTTGAAGGCGGAAAAGTCATGGGTTCCCTTTATAATGGACAGACATTCGGACATTGTTTCCACATCAAGAGGGAACCTGATATGCCACAAAACATTGCGGCAGAAAATATCCGGATTCTGCCTGTTCAGGATTCGGTATTCATAGATTTTGCTCTTGGCCCGGTACCGGGAATGAAATTCCAAAGGAACGACGGTTGCTTCTTTGACAAGGATGTCTGGGGGAAGAAGGGCATTGAGCCCTCGCTTAAGCGTATCAATGGGGATTTGAGAAGGGGTTTTGAAATTACAAACCTGGTTTAACGCGTGAACACCCGCATCAGTTCTGCCGGAGGCCAAAAGCTTGACAGGCGATTGAGTCATCAGCTGAAGGCGTTCCTCGATTACCGCCTGAATGGTCAGCCCGTTTTTCTGCCGCTGCCACCCGTGGTATCGGGTACCATCGTATGCGACCACAAGCCTGATATTTCTCAACGTCATCTGTTCTCAAAAAAAAAGGAACCTGAAACAGATTCCTTTTTTGATACCTTGAATATGGGCTTGGAGTTAACGCTTTGAATACTGGAAACGCGCCCTCGCGCCCGGCTGTCCGTATTTTTTCCGTTCTTTCATTCTGGAATCTCTGGTCAGGAATCCGGCTTTTTTTGAGCGGGTCCCTCAGTGCAGGATCTGTATCCACAAGCGCCCGACTGATGCCGTGCCGAATGGCGCCGGCCTGGCCCGCGATTCCACCGCCCCTGACATTGATGTAAAAATCAAATTTTTCCCCCAGGTCGGTCAGTTCAAGGGGCTCCATAACCGCGTTTTGATCCGCGTCCCTATTCAGGTATTGCACCAAAGACCGCTTATTTATACTTATCTCGCCGGTGCCGGGCTTCATCCAGACCCGTGCAACAGCCGTTTTTCGTTTCCCAGTGGCGTGAAATAGTCCCTCTGCCATTTATATCTCCAAAGCCTCCAATTGTTGTGCCTCATGAGGATTTTCGGGGCCGACGTAGATTTTCAACTTTTTCAGCTGACGTCTTCCCAGGCTGTTTTTAGGGAGCATGCCTTTAACCGCAAACCGCAAAACATCCTCCGGTTTCTTCTCCAGCAGTTTCCGTGCGGAAATCTCTTTTAAACCACCAATATAACCACTGTGTCGATAATAGATCTTCTTGTCCCATTTCTTGCCGGAAAGGGCAACCTTTTCGGCATTGACGACAACAATAAAATCTCCGGTGTCCGCATGGGGCGTAAAGATGGGTTTATGTTTCCCGCGCAGTCTCGTGGCGATCTGTGTGGCAAGTCTCCCCAGAATTTTGTCTTCGGCGTCTACCAGGTACCACTTCCTGTCGACTTTCTGTTCTTTGGCAACAAATGTTTTCATTTCTTTTATCCTGTTCAACAAAATATGAAAAGATTCTTTTAGGTCAACTTGGCACGTATGTCAAGGGATTTTTCGAAAAAAATTTGTTGACATGGTTTGGATTTCCTGCTAAATCAGTTTTTCCATTTGGCGCCCGTAGCTCAGTTGGATAGAGCGCCGGGCTTCGAACCCGTAGGCCGCAGGTTCGAGTCCTGCCGGGCGCGCCAGGAAAAAATTCAGATACGGGCCTGTAGCTCAGCTGGCAGAGCAGTTGACTCTTAATCAATTGGTCGGAGGTTCGAACCCTCTCAGGCCTACCA
>CAYSFQ010000056.1:0-13805 GCA_964430575.1 uncultured Desulfobacteraceae bacterium | reverse complement strand
CCGAAAAAAATGACTTTTTATCAAATTTTTATTGCTTCACCCCGTGATCGGTTACTAGGCTTGGAGAGAAGTTTGCTTATGGGCAAGCCATTCTCTCGTTTTGTTACCAGGGATACACAGGACATCTTCTATCTTCACCGCAAAAAGCTTCTTGAAACCAAGTCCCCGCGAACATGCGAGCTGAAACTGAAAAATAAGGATAACACAGAATTCCATGTCCAACTGGAATGTTTGGTTGTAGAGGATAATGAGGGCCATCTCAACGGCTTTCGTGCAGCCGTAAGCAACATAAATGAACGTAAGCAAATGGAAGAGGCCCTGCGGGAGAGCGAAGAACGCTACCGCACCGTTGCAGACTTTACCCACGACGCCGAATACTGGATTTCACCGGACGGGGGACTTCTCTATGTTTCGCCATCATGCGAACGGATTACCGGGTATGCCCCTGATGAATTTATCAATGATCCCGCCCTCTTTAAAAATATAGTCCATCCCGACGACCGTTCAACCGTGATCAATCATCTTGTTGAAGAGCAACGTCTGGACGGGTTGCCCTCCATGGACTTTGCTATCACCACTCGCGGCGGAGAAAAGCGGTGGATCAACCATGTTTGTCAGCCGGTATTTGGCGCCGACGGGACCTACCTCGGCCGGCGGGCCAGTAACCGCGACATCACTCAACGCAAGCAAGTGGAAGAAGAACTCTTAAAAGCCAAAAAACTTGAATCCCTGGGTGTGTTTGCCGGCGGCATTGCCCACGATTTCAACAATCTCATGTCCGCCGTTGTGGGGTATATTTCCCTTGCCAGAACAGAGATACCGCCGGAGAGTGAGGGATTTAAAAACCTGATCGAGGCGGAAAAGGCATCCATTCAGACCAAGGAGCTGACATCCCGGTTGATTATCTTTTCCGATGGCGGGGGGCCGGTTAAAGAAACAGTTCCCCTCGGTGATCTGGTGAGGAATTCCGTGGTCCATTCAATGAAAGGCTCTGATATAATCTGTAAGGTTTCCATTCCTGACAATATTTCACCCATAAAAGCTGACGAACATCAGATAAGGCAGGTCATCCATAATGTTGTGACCAATGCCCGGGAGGCCATGGCCGGGCAAGGCACAATCCATGTCTCCTGTGAAAATGCTGATACAGGGGTGAAAGACCCTCTGACATTAAAGAAAGGCAAATATATCAAGATTTCCATAGAAGATCAGGGACCCGGCATACCTGAAGAAGACCGTGAGAGGATATTTGACCCCTATTTTTCGACCAAGGAGATGGGTACTCAAAAAGGCATGGGACTGGGGCTTGCGGTATCCGATTCAATTGTGAAACAACATGACGGGCTGATCAGTGTGAAATCTGAATTGGGGACCGGGACAGTTCTTTCCATCTACCTCCCGGCATCTGAAAAAGAGATTGTCGAAGCAGCCCCCGTAAAGGAACCCGTTGCAGAAAAACCGGTTACCCGCAGTGGAAAGATCCTGGTGATGGATGATGAAGAGATGGTGAGAGATGTCACAGCTGCCCTCCTGGGGCATATGGGGTATGGGGTGGAGGTTGCCGTGGATGGCGTTGAAGCCATCGAGATGTATAAGGGCGCCATGGCATCGGGGAAGGCTTATGACGCGGTCATCCTCGATCTCACCAATAGCATGGGCATGGGCGGCGTGGAGGCCATCAAAAGACTCCTTCAAATCGATCCGGACATTAAGGCGATTGTTACCAGCGGCTACTGCAATGACCCGGTTTTGATCCATTTCAGGGAATACGGTTTTCGTGGCTTTATTGCCAAACCCTATATGCGAAAAGACCTGGATGAGGCCCTTATGGGTTTATTCTAATCAAAGCCATAGCGGGATTCAAAAATTGGTTCATGAGCCTTTGGTATTGACACTCTTCATGAATGGATGCTACTCATAGTGAAAAGACAATTCTGAGGAGCATTTTTACATGGATATTCTCTTGCAGGTTGTTGTTTCCGGTCTGGCCACCGGGGGTGTTTACGGTCTCATCGCCCTTGGGTTTGTGCTCATTTATAAAGCCACCAGCATTTTAAATCTTGCCACGGGCGCCTTCATGTCCCTGGGGGCTTTCGTATGCCTCACCATCCTCACCCAAGCCGGTGCGCCCTTCTGGGCTGCCTTTACCGGAACCCTTGTTTTCGCTTTTCTGCTGGGCCTGATTATTGAAAAACTGGTACTGAGGCAACTCATCGGAGAACCCATCATCTCGGTGATCATGGTAACCATCGGTCTGGCCTTCATGCTCCAGGGCATCACCCACATCATCTGGTCCCCTGAATACCGTTCCTTTCCCGAAATTTTCCCGCCCGAACCCCTTGATTTGAATTTTGCCATTGTCCCCTCCGGACTCCTGTGGGGATTTGTCTTTGCCATTATCGGCACCATCATTTTCATCCTCATCTTCAAATTTACCCGTACCGGCGTGGCCATGCGGGCAACGGCCAACGACCAGCAGGCGGCGCTCTCCATGGGCATCAGCGTTCGGTGGATATTCGCCTTGTCCTGGAGTTTCGGGGCCATTGCCGCGGTTATCGGCGGCATCGTCATCGGAAACATCAGCGGCATCAGCATCTACATGGGTGATATCGGTCTCAAGGTCCTGGCCGTGATCATACTGGGAGGGTTGGACAGCATCGGTGGCGCCATCATCGGCGGGTTTATCATCGGCATCCTGGAAAACATGACCGGCCTCTACATAGACCCACTGGTGGGCGGCGGCGCAAAGGCCGTCGCACCCTTTTTCATTCTGGTCATCATCCTGATGATCCGCCCTTATGGTCTGTTCGGAAAAAAGATAATAGAGAGAGTCTAGGGTTATAAGGCAGCGTAGCCGCAACCAAAAAGTCTCACGCAAAGCCGCAAAGTTTTAAGAGCTGTTTACTTGTGTTTCTTTGCGCCTTGGCGCCTTTGCGTGAGATAAATTTTTCCTGGTTAAAACTTGAACCATCAACAATCCGCGGCGAATCCATTCAACCGCAATATTATCGGGACAAAACCATGAGATGTGGGGACTTTAGAGAAACATACATCAAGGACGAAGAAATTTTTCAATCCCTGTTCGTCAAATGGTGGCTGGGTCTTTTCTTTGTTTTTCTGCTGATCTTTCCCTTTGTGGCCAATGCTTATCTGCTGTATGTGGCCAACATGATCGGTTTTGCGGTGATTGCCGCCGTAGGTCTCAACATCCTCACGGGGTTTACCGGGCAAATCTCCCTCGGGCACGCGGCCTTTGCCGGCGTAGGGGGCTACACATCCGCCATTTTGGTCACCCAACTGGGGTTTTCTTTCTGGTTAGCCCTCCCCTGCGCCGGCATTATGGCCGCCATTTCCGGCCTCATCATCGGCATCCCTTCCCTTCGGGTCAAAGGGCTCTATCTCTGCATTGCCACCCTGGCGGCCCAGTTTATCTTTGAGTTCATCTTTGTTCACTGGGAAAGCCTGACCCATGGGATTCGCGGCATCAACGTGCCGCCGCCTTCCATCGGAAGCTTTCTCATCAACACGGAAAAACGGTTCTATTTTGTCACGCTCTTTGTGGTGATACTGGCTGTTGCATATGCCCGCAACCTGGTTCGCAGCCGCGTGGGGCGGGCCTTTGTGGCCATCAGGGACCGCGATCTGGCGGCTGAGATCATCGGCATCAACCTATTTCGCTATAAACTGACCGCCTTTGCCATATCCTCTTTTTATGCGGGCATTGCAGGTGCCCTGTGGGTGGGCTTCATCCGCATTGTCACCCCGGAACACTTTCCCTTCCACCTGTCAGTGCAGTACCTGGCCATGGTCATTGTGGGGGGAATGGGAAGCGTAATGGGATCCATCTTCGGCGCGGTATTCATGACCCTTATTCCTGAATTGCTCAATGTCCTGAGCAGCAGTCTGACCAGTGTCTTTGCGGGCGCCGCCCACTTTTTCATCCCCTTTAAAGAAGTGGTTTTCGGGGGTATGATCGTATTGTTTCTTATTTTTGAACCCCGCGGCCTGGCGGAAATCTGGCGACGTATCAAGGCTTTTTTTCTTCTGTGGCCTTTTTCATACTGATATCTCAAAAAGAAAAGGGAGGTGATGCCGTTCAGCCCGATTTTACATCAATGCCCGTTTTTATGGAAAACAGGCGAGGCCGGAAACAGGCACCCGATCCGGGGGCCCCATCAGAAATTTCAGGAGGAGACAACCATGAAAAAAAACGTTTTTGCATCATTGGGACTGGCAGCTCTGGGAATTCTATTCATAATGAGTTTTGCACCAACCGCCTTTTCAGCCGATGAAATCAAGATCGGGGCCGTTCAGCCGGTCACCGGTCGATTTGCCTTTGCAGGGGTCCACATCAATGCGGGCCTGGAAGATGCGCTGAAGATGGCCAACGCTGAAGGGGGCATCAACGGAAAAAAGATCCAATACATCATGGAAGACGGAACCTATAAGGTGGATGTGGCGGTGGCCGCGTTCAAGCGCATCATGGCCCGGGACAAACCGGTGGCCATGTACGGCGAAAGCACGGCGCTGGGCAAAGCCATGGCCCCGGAGATCAAGGATCGATACAAAATCCTGTACAGCTCCACCTCCTTTTCCAGCGAACTGGCCGATACGGCCAAGAACCCCTTTGTGTTCGTGCCCGGCCCCACCTACAGCGACATGTTCGGCATCCTGCTTCAATACATCGCCAAGGAAAAGCCCGGTGCCAATGTGGCCTTTTTTTACAGCGACACCGAATTTGGAAAAGACCCGGTCCCCTATGGTCGAAAAATGTGCAAAAAGCTGGGGCTCAACCTGGTGGCGGAAGAAGTGGCCAAGGTGGGGGGTGTGGACATTACCAGCCAGGTGCTGGACCTGAAACGGAAAAAGGCGGAGTACGTTATCTTTCAGGGGTTTGTACTCTCCCCCATACCGGCGGTCCTGAAGCAGGCAAAGGACTACGGGCTCAAAGCCAAGTTCATGGGAACCTTCTGGGGCACCCACAAGATGCTCCTGGATAAACTGGGTCCTCTGGCCGAGGGGTATCTGGGCGTCATGCCTTATGCCTTTTACTCGCAGACGGAAATCCCCATGATCAAAAAAATCAGGGCCTGGACGGAAAAGAATTACCCCAAGATCAAATACAGACCCACCTCCTACATGCAGGGATTTTTCACGGGGCTGGTCTTTGTGGAATGCCTCAAGCGGGCCGATAAAGCCGGAGAATTGAATGGACCGGGTCTGGCCAAAGCACTTCAGACCCTCAAAAACGTTGATACCGGCGGGCTCATGTGCCCCTACACGGTCGTTGACAACAAAATCCCCTATGGAAGGGTTTACAAGGCAAATGTGAAAAAGAAGGTCTTTGAGCCCATTTCGGACTGGATTAAGACCGAGTAAACCGCAGAATAATGAACAAGGAATATCGAAGGTCGAAGGTTTCCCAATTACCACTTCTTCGGTTCGAAATTCCTTGTTCGAAATTCGATATTCTTTTTTTTTGCTTATAGGTTTAACCTTTATGACCGACATCATCACCATGCCCATGCTGCTGAAGCGGAATGCCGATCGCCTGGGAGACACCCGGGTGGCCATCCGTGAAAAGGAGTTCGGCATCTGGCAGCCCGTCACCTGGAAAGGGTACTTTGAAAATGTGCGGGATTTTGCCCTGGGACTCCACCAGTTGGGATTTAAACGTGAGGATAAGCTCTCCTATGCCGGCGACAACCGGCCGGAAGGGCTCTATTCGGAACTGGCGGTTCAAGCTTTAGGCGGCGCCATCGTGGGCATCTATCCGGACAGCCACCTGGACCAGGTGGAATACATCATCAACCACTCCGATTCCATTTTCGTGGTGGCCGGCGACCAGGAACAGGCGGATAAGCTCCTGGATATCAAGGATAAGTGTCCCCATATCATCAAGATCATCGTGGACGACCCCAAGGGGATGCGGCGCTACAACGAACCCATACTCGCCTACTTCAGGGATATTCAAAACCTGGGCCGGGAATTGCACGAAAAGGAGCCCCATCTCTTTGATGAAATGATTGCGGCGGTCCAACCCCATGACGTGGGCATGATCAACTATACCTCAGGCACCACGGGACTGCCCAAGGGAAGCATGATCACCCACAAAAACATGTACTCAGTGGCCAAAGGCCAGGATGACGTGGATGAAGCCCAGGATGATTTTGAATATGTTTCCTTCCTGCCACTTCCCTGGATCGGCGAGCAGGAATTCGGCGTCTACTGGGCCCTTTACAAGGCCTTCACCGTTAATTTTCCTGAAAAGGTAGAAACGGTCCAGGAAAACATTCGCGAAATCGGCCCCCACATCATGCTGGCGCCGCCACGCATATGGGAGCGCATGTGTTCGGACATTCAGGTCAAAATACAGGATGCCGTATGGATCAAACGGATGGCCTACAAAATGTTTCTGTCCGTTGGATATAAGGTTGCCGACCACATATTGAACAAAGAACCGCTCCCCATGGGCTTGAAATTCCTGAACATGCTGGGGTACGTTTTTCTGTTCAGGTCCCTGAAGAATTATCTGGGTCTCGCTCGTCTGCGCCATGTCTATACGGGCGGGGCGCCTCTGGGGCAGGAGATTTTCAACATGTTCATGGCCCTGAACGTCAACATCAAACAGGTCTACGGCATGACGGAGCAGACCGCGGGTTCCATCCTTCACCGGACCGGCGACATTCGCCTGGATACGGTGGGAAAACCCATCCCGGGCGTTGAATTCAAAATCTCAGATTCAGGGGAACTGTTGTCTCGGGGCGATACCATCTTCAAGGGGTATTATAAGAATCCGGAAGCGAGCGCCGAAGCTCTGAAAGGCGGCTGGTTTCATTCGGGAGACGCGGCCATCATTGAAGATGACGGGCACATCATTATTATCGACCGTATGAGTGACGTGATGAAACTGGTTGACGGCGGTAAATTCTCTCCTCAGCTCATTGAAAACAAACTGCGATTCAGCCCCTATATTGTGGACGCCGTGGTCATGGGCAAAGATCGGCCGTTCATCACCGCCATGATTGCCATCGATATGGCCAACGTGGGCAAATGGGCCGAAAACAATCAACTGGCCTACACCACCTTTACGGATCTTTCCCAGAAAAAGCGGGTCTACGACATCATTGCCGTAGAAGTGGCCAAAGCCAATGAGTCTCTTCCCAAAGTGGCCAAAGTAAACCGATTCGTATTGCTTTATAAGGAACTGGATGCTGATGATGACGAACTGACCAGAACCCGCAAAGTACGACGAAAGTTCGTTGAGGAGAGATACAAGGACCTGATCGAGGGGTTGTATGGCGACCGTGAGGAAATTCCTGTGGAAGCCGACATTCGCTACAAAGACGGTAAAGGGTTCCGCATGAAAACAACCGTTCGAATAAAACAGGTGGAACCGCCTCGATAACAGATGACATCCCATTCACCGGCACAAAAAATGGACGAAAAAAACGAATATCAGCTTGAAATCAAGGACATCCACCTCAGTTTCGGCGGCATAAAAGCCCTCCATGGGGTCAGTACCGGCATCAAAAAGGGAGAAATTTTTTCCATTATCGGGCCCAACGGCGCCGGCAAAACCTGTTTATTGAACTGCATCAACCGGTTTTACCAGCCGGACCAAGGCAAGATTATCTTTGAAGGCCGGAACATCACGAACCTGAAACCGCATCGCATCGCGGGCTTAGGCATAGCCCGCACCTTTCAGAACGTGGAGCTTTTCGGCCACATGAACGTACTGGACAACATCAAACTGGGGGCCCACGTTCATTTGAAATCAGGGTCCATTTCGGGCGGCATCTATTATGGCAAAACCAGGGCCGAAGAGATTGCTCTCAGAAAAGACATCGAAGAGCGGATCGTCGATCTTCTGGAAATCGAGCCCATCCGTAAACATGTGGTCCATTCCCTTCCCTACGGGCTTCAGAAGCGGGTGGAAATGGCCCGGGCCCTGGCCATGCGCCCCCGGGTGCTCCTGCTGGATGAACCGGCCACGGGCATGAACCTGGAGGAAACCGAAGATATCGCCCGCTTCATCCTGGATATCAACGAAGAGTGGGGCATCACCATCATTTTAATCGAACATGACATGGGCGTGGTCATGGATATCAGTAACCGCATCTGCGTGCTCGATTTCGGCATAAAGATCGCTGAAGGGGAACCGAAAGAGATCCGGCACAACGAAAAAGTCATCAAGGCCTACCTGGGAGAAGAGGATATCACCTACTCCAGGCTCGGGGCATAACACCATGGCAGAACAAACCAGGGGAAAACCCGTTGGAACCATTGCTTTCCGTAAACAATATCGAAGTCATCTATCATAATGTGATCCTCGTACTGAAAGGCATGAGCCTATCCGTGGATGAAGGGCGCATCGTGGCGGTCCTGGGCAATAACGGGGCCGGCAAAACCACCACCCTCAAAGCCATTTCAGGGCTTCTAAAATCCGAGGACGGCGCCGTCACCGACGGCCAGATCCAATTTAAAGGGGAACGCATCGACCGCAAATACCCGGAAGAAATCGTTCGAAAAGGCATCTTTCAGGTCATGGAGGGGAGGCGCGTTTTTGAGGATCTCTCCATTGAAGAAAACCTCATCGCAGGCGGCCATACCAATCGAAGCCGGCGAAAAATGAAAGAAGACATTCAGAAAGTCTACAGCATGTTCCCCAGGCTGAAGGCCAGAAAAAATGTTCTGGCCGGGTATATCAGCGGTGGTGAGCAGCAGATGCTGGTCATCGGCCGGGGGCTTATGTCCATTCCCATCCTCATGCTCCTGGACGAACCCTCCATGGGCCTTTCCCCCCTGCTGGTCTCGGAGATTTTCAAGATCATTCAGCGCATCAATCAGGAAGAAAAAGTGAGCATCCTGCTGGTGGAACAGAACGCGCGCCTGGCCCTTTCCATCGCAAGCCATGGTTACGTCATGGAAAACGGCCGCATCGTCCTGGACGACACCGTGGAAAAACTCAAGAAAAATGCCGATGTGAGAGAGTTTTACCTGGGGCTCACCGAAGTGGGAAAGAAAAAGAGCTACCGGGACGTGAAGCATTACCGGAGAAGGAAGCGGTGGCTCACTTAGTAGGGGGCAGTTGTCAGTTATCAGTTGTCAGCAATAGTGATCATTATGCTGTTACTGATAACTGATAACCGACAAACTAACATAGGAGGTTTATGATGGGCAAGCAAGATCTGAAAAAAAGAGAGATGGATAGAAGGACTTTCATGAAAGTCACGGGGGCTGTGGGTTTGGGCCTGACCGCAACTTCGTTTGGTGTTCCAACCCTGCTTAGAGCTGCGCCTGCGACCATTAAAATCGGGTCTGTTCAGCCGGCCACGGGGCCCCTTGCGGTGATCGGGCAGGGCCAGCGCAGGGGAAATCAGCTTGCGGTGGATTATATCAACGCCAAGGGCGGCATCAAATCCATGGGAGGAGCGAAGCTGGAACTCCTCCTTGGCGACAGCGAAACCAAAGCGACGGTGGGCCGCAGCGAGGCGGACCGGTTGATCAAGGACGGCGCATCAGTTCTGATCGGCGCTTTCCAGAGCGGTACAGGCATGGCCATCGCCACGTTGGCCGAACAGAGACAGATTCCCTTTGTGATGGATGTGGCCGCCCTGGATGTCATCACCCAGAAAGGGTACAAATACAGCTTTCGCATTTTCCCCACGGTCACCACCTTTGGAAAAACGGCCTGTAAATATATTGAACAGATGATTACAGAGAAAAAGGTGACGCCAAAAAGGGCGGTGGTCACCAACACGGGCGACCCTTTTGGAAAAGGCCAGGGTGGGAATTTCATCAAATGGTTCAAGAAATCCGGTATCCCGGTGGAGATCGTGGAGCATATCACTTACCCCTTAGGTATCCATGACCTTTCCTCCGAGGTGGCGAAAATCAAGGCCGCCAAGCCGGACCTGCTCTTTCCTGTGTGCAGACCGGGAGATTCCATAATTTTGACGCGGCAGCTTCTTAAACAGCGGGTGCCCCTCATGGGGATCATCAGCCCGGGAAGTCCGGGGTGGTATGAGCCCAAGGTGATCAAGGATTTGGGCAAGCTGGTCTATTACGTCATGGACAATGTCCCCTGGGTTAACACGGCCAGCCCGGTGTACCAGGAAGCCAATGCCCTGTTTAACAAGAAGTACGGAGGGTACCTCGATACCAATTCCGGTTATGCGTATACGGGCATCCTGGTGATTGCCGATGCACTGGAAAGGGCCGGGTCCGCGAACAGCGATAAGCTCCTGGCCGCCATCAGGACTACAGACCTGAAAGCGCAGCCCATGGTGGGAGATGCCATCCGTTTTGCTGCGAACGGTGATAACATCAATGCCGCAACGGCCATGGTCCAGGTCCTGCCGGATCCTGATCCTGTAAAAAGGGTCAAGGTGGTCCTGCCCAAGAGTTTCGCCCAGGCGGATTATGTGTTTCCCGCCCCCCAGATCTGGGATAGAGGATAATGGATTCCACCCTGGCCCTGCAGCTTCTGATCCAGGGGATTCTGCTGGGAGGGCTCTACGGGCTCATCGCCCTGGGGCTCTCCCTGATCTTCGGGGTAATGGGGGTCATTAATTTCGCCCATGGCCAGATGATGGTCATCGGCATGTACATCTCTTACTGGATATTCGTTCTGCTGGGTGTGGAACCCTACCTGTCCCTGATCATCGTTTCCGCCGCCATCTTTGTCCTGGGATATGTCATCCAGTCTTCCGTGGTCAACCGGATCCTCGATTACCCTGAAGCCATGCAGGTGCTTCCCCTTGTGGCCATCGGGATTATTCTGGAAAACACGGCGCTCCTGCTGTGGGGCCCGGATCACCGGAGCCCGCATACGGCCCTGAGTCTGGATACCATCTGGCTGGGGGGCGCCATGATCGATGTGTCGCGCCTGATTGCATTTTCCTTTGCCATTATCATTACCTTTGCCATCTTCATCTTCCTTAAAAAGAGCAATATGGGCAAACGGATCCGGGCGGCGGCGGATAATCGGATGGCCGCGACCCTCGTGGGCATCAATGTGGGTCGCATTAATAACGTTTCCTTCGGGCTGGGCGCCGCCACAACCGGGGCGGCAGGGGCGCTGCTGCTGCCGCTGATGCCCCTTTCTCCCAATCTGGGACACGATTTTACCTTGACCGCCTTTATTGTGGTGATCCTGGGCGGCATGGGAAATCTTGTGGGCGCCCTGGTGGGGGGACTCATCTTAGGCGTGGCCGAATCCATGTCCACCCTCTTTTTGCCTGCCACCCTCAAACAGGTGGTCAGCTTCGGGATACTGGTTGTGATCATGCTTTTTCGTCCCCAGGGACTTCTTGGGGGGAAGAAATGACCCGGCTCTATATCTTTTTAGCCATCGTGCTCTCCATTCTTCTTTTGCTCCCGCTTTTTCTTGAGAAGTACGTCTTGGGTATTTTTGTCATGATTTTTTTCTATGCCTACCTGGGGCAGTCGTGGAATATCCTCACCGGGTATACGGGACATATCTCTCTGGGACACGCCCTCTATGTGGGGGTGGGGGCGTACACTTCCACGTACCTAGCCCAGAACTATGGGCTCAGCCCCTGGATCGGCATGCTGGCAGGCGGCGTTTTCGCGGTGGCCATCGCCCTGTTCCTTGGGTACCTGGGATTTCGTTTCGGGCTCAGGGGCGTTTATTTTGTGATCCTGACCATCGCCTTTGCGGAAATCACCCGCCTGATCGTGAGCCATGTGGAAGCGTTAGGGTCCTTTTCTGGGATCTTTCTCGATTTCAAACCGTCCTTCTGGAATTTTCAGTTCAGGGGAAATGTTCCCTACTATTACATCGCCCTGGGTTTCATGGTGTTTTCCATCATCGTGGTTCGTATTCTGGAAGTTTCAAGGGCCGGACGTTTCATGGTGGCCATCAGGGAAGATGAAGAAGCCGCCGAGGCGTTGGGCGTTAACGCGTTTAAGTACAATATGATTGCCATCGCATTAAGTGCATTCATGACCTCACTTGCCGGCACCTTTTACGCTAACTATATTTTCTATCTTCATCCCGACACGCTCTTCGGTATGGCCCTCAGCATAGAACTGATCCTGCGCCCCATCATCGGGGGGCTGGGAACCATTCTGGGGCCGGTTCTCGGGTCATTTATCCTCACACCCCTTTCGGAGATCTCCAGAGCCTACTTTGCAAAGGGAGGGTTTGAAGGACTTCATTTGATTCTGTATGGGGTTATTGCTGTTCTCGTGGTGCTTTTTATGCCCAAAGGCATCATCTATTACGTGAAAAGATGGTTAAATCCAATACTGCGGCTGAATGAGAACGCAATGGTTTATTCGGAAAAAGCAGAAGAGGCTGAGGCAGAATCGTGAGCATCCTGAAGGTAACAAAGCTGAGCAAACGATTCGGGGGCCTGACGGCCATTTTGGAACTCTCTTTTGAATTGGAGCAGGGTAAGATCCTGGGATTAATCGGTCCCAATGGCGCAGGAAAAACCACCGTATTCAACTGCCTGAGCGGCTTTCACACGCCTGATACAGGGGAGATGATGTTTTCAGGGAAATCCCTGTTGGGTATGCAGCCCTATCAGGTGTGCCAGGCGGGTCTTGCCCGAACTTTTCAGATTGTGAAGCCGTTTCTGACCATATCGGTTCTGGATAATGTGATGGTGGGGGCGCTAACACGGGAAACGTCCATTAAAAAGGCCCGTGAAGCGTCCATGGAGATTATCCAGTGGGCCGGCCTCGGCGCCATGGCCCACAAGGAGGCCGAGGGGCTGCCCCTCCCCTTAAGGAAAAGGCTGGAAATGGCCCGGGCCCTGGCGACCCGGCCGAAACTTCTCCTTCTTGACGAGGTCATGGCGGGCCTGAACCCCACAGAAGTTTCGGAGATTATTGAACTGATCAGGGAGGTCAACAAAAAAGGGGTTTCCATCCTGCTCATAGAACATGTCATGCAGGGAATCATGGCCCTTTCGGAGCGGGTGCTGGTCATCAATTACGGCAGCAGAATCGCCGAAGGGACGCCTGCGGAAGTGGTAAAAAATGAGAAAGTGATTGAGGCCTATCTCGGTAAGGAGTTTCTCAATGCTCAAAGTTAACGGGATAGACGTCTTTTACGGGGATCTTCAGGCTTTGAGAGGTGTCGGTCTTGAGGCAGTTGAAGGGGAGGTGGTGTCCGTTATCGGTTCCAACGGCGCCGGAAAATCAACCACCCTCAAAACCGTCTCCGGTATCCTCCGTCCCAGGAAAGGAACCATTGAATTTGAGGGTGAGGATGTCTGCCGGGCCTCCACTACCCGGATAGTTGAAATGGGAATCAGCCATATTCCTGAAGGAAGGCAGCTTTTTCCCACCATGACGGTGGAGGAGAACCTTGAAATGGGGGCGCAGTTTCCCCAAATGAAGAAGGTTCGACGAGAAACCATGGCGGAAGTGTTCGGGTTCTTTCCCCGTTTAAAGGAAAGGCTCAGCCAGAGGGCGGGGACCCTGAGCGGTGGCGAGCAGCAGATGGTGGCCATCGGGAGGGGGCTAATGTCCAAACCCAGGCTCATGATGTTTGATGAACCTTCCTTAGGTCTTGCGCCCCTGCTGGTCACCACCATATTTGAGATTATCCGTAAAATCAATGAGCAGAATACCGCCATCCTTCTCATCGAACAGAATGTTTTTCACGCCCTGACCATTTCCGACAGGGGATATGTCCTTGAAAATGGAGAGATCGCCCTGAGTGGCGATGGGAAATGGCTCATGGAAAACCCGCATATCCGGAAGACCTATCTGGGGTTGTAGGCATTTAGAGCTTCACATTGAAGGGTTGCTTTTGAACCGCAGAA
>CAYSFQ010000055.1:0-14034 GCA_964430575.1 uncultured Desulfobacteraceae bacterium | reverse complement strand
GCCTTCTATCCCGCCTGCTGGTGGATACACACCCTTTTCTGTCTCAGCTTTATCGCACTCATTCCCTATACCAAACTGTTTCATATCCTGGGCGCACCCGCGGGCATTTATTTTCAGAGCGCAGCCGAACCTGTCCTTTTGGGCATGGAAGACGGCGCGGGGGAATTTGACCTGGGTGATGCCATTTTCTTTGACGGCTGTATGCGATGCGGCCGTTGTGTGGCCTCCTGCCCTTCCGCAGGGGCCGGCGAACCCTTTGCCCCCCGGGAGTTTGTTCAGGCCATGCGGCACGCCCTGTGGCAGGAACACTCGCCCGTGGGAGACATCCGGTTTATGAGCCGCCATGAAGAGAAAATGGTGGATGAAACCTTCTGGTACTGCACCACCTGCCGGGCCTGTCTGGAGGTATGCCCGGTTTACGGTGCCACCTTTGAGGTGGTGACGAAGAAAAGAGTGCTGGCCGTGGAAGAGGGGACCCAGGTGCCCAAGCTGTTGAACCAGACCCTCGAGAAGCTTTTCAAATACAATAATCCCTGGGAATCTTCCAAGCGGAAGCGGGGGGCCTGGGCCGATGAGCTTGAAATTGTGAATCTCACCAAAAGGGGCGCAGAAGCGGATCTTTGTTATTTTGTGGGGTGTACCACCTCTTTCGACGATATGGCCCAGGTGATCGCCCGATCCTTTTCAGAGATTCTCAAGGCGGCCGGGGTTAGTTTTGGTATCCTGGGGAAGAAAGAGCCCTGTTGCGGGGACATTGCCCGTCGCGTTGGGGAACTGGGGCTATTTGAGGAACAGAAAGACGGGTGTGAAGAACTTTTTGAAAAATACGACATCACAGAACTTGTGACCTCATCACCCCACTGCTTTCATACATTCAAAAATGAATATCCGGAAGCCACTTTCCGGGCAAGACATTACACCCTGATGCTTCAAGAGCTGATCGCGGGTGGGAAGCTTCAGCTCAAGAAAGGTATTGAAGCCAGGGTTACTTACCACGATCCCTGCTACCTGGGTCGGCACAACCGGATTTTTGACGAACCCAGGGATATTATTCGATCCATCCCCGGGATCAATTTGGTTGAGATGCCCCATCATCGGGAAGACAGCCTCTGTTGCGGGGGGGGTGGTGGCAGAATGTGGCAGGACCTGCAAGGGGATGTCAAGATGGGTGAGGTGCGGATTCGGGAAGCGGAAGCCACGGGGGCGGAGATCGTTATCACCGCATGCCCCTTATGTCTCATCATGCTGGAGGATGCGCGCAAGGTCGCAGGGTTTGAAGAACCCTTCAGGGTGATGGATTTAAATGAACTGGTGCTGCAGGCATTGGAAGAGAAGGAGACTGATAATGAGTGAAGTATTGATATTGGGAGAAATTAAAGAGGGTTCCTTGGATCTGAAGACCATTGAACTCCTGGGGGCGGGAAAGAAGCTGGCGAGTGAAATGAACGGTGAATATTCCCTCCTGTTGATGGGAGACTCGGTTTCGAAGGTTGCCGATGAGGCCCTTTCCCATGGTCCGGCCAGGGTTTATAAAATGGAACATCCGCTGCTTGAAGGATTTAAGCCTGATCTGTGGATGGCTGCCCTGGAGCAGGCCTGCCGGAAGATCGGCCCGAAAGTTCTCCTCATGAGCCACTCCTTTGTGGGTATGGAACTGGGGCCAAGGCTCTCATCCCGTTTGAACAGCCGGCTGACCACCGATTGCATTGATCTTTCCATCGATCCGGAAGACGGCCTGCTGCTACGGACCAAGCCGGTTTCCGGCGGCAATGCCATTTCCGTTTTTAAATTCCAGGGGGAACCGCAACTGGCGACTGTGCGCGGAAAGGTCTTTGCGGCTGCCGAACCGGGTGATGTCGCAGGCGAAATCGAGGAAATCGCACCGGAAATTGATGAATCCATGATCAAGGTGGAATCTCTTGAAATCGTTGAAGAAGCGTCCGTGGCATTGGATAAGGCCAGTGTGGTGGTGGCCGGTGGCGCGGGCCTGGGCGAAGAGGACGGGTTTGAACTTCTTGAAGAGCTGTCGGAGGCCCTGGGTAAATCATTTGACAATGTGATGATCGGGTGCAGCCGTGTGGCCGTGGACAAGGGCTGGATCTCTTCGGACCACCAGGTGGGGCTCACCGGTACCCTGATATCGCCGGATATCTATGTGGCCGTGGGAATATCGGGGGCCATCCAGCATCTGGTTGGCATGGTGCATGCCAAGAAGATCATTGCCATCAATACGGATAAGAGCTGCAATATGTTCAAGGTGGCGGATTACGGCATTGTTGAAGATTACGAGGATGTTATCCCTGCGCTCATCGAAAAACTGGAGGAGTTGTCATGACAGATATTAAGATTATTGTCTGCGCCAAAGAGATTCCGGATCCTGAAGCGCCGCTTTCCGATGTGAGTGTGGATACGGAAAAAATGGAAGTGATTGTGGATGCGCCACAGGTGATCAGCCCGTTTGATGAAAACGCCCTTGAAGCGGCGGTTCGCTTGAAAGAAGATATGGGCGGTAAAATAACGGTCCTCAGTCTGGGAAAAAAGGTATCGGACACGGTGCTCAGAAAGACCCTGGCCGCGGGTGCCGATGAATTAATTCTTTTGCAGGATGAGCAGTTTGAAAGACTGGACAGTTATTCCACGGCAGCGGCCCTGGCCGATGCCATCCGGAAGACCGGTGATTACGATCTGGTGCTGACCGGAAGACAGGCCGGGGACTGGGATTCGGGTCAGGTGGGTCTCATCTTAGGGGAAATGCTGGGGCTGCCGTGCATCAGCCTGGCCCGGGCCATCAGTGTGGAAGAAGGCAGCGTGGTGGTCGAGAAGAGCATTCCCGAAGGATACGAACGGGTCAAAGCGCCAATGCCGGCACTCATAACGGTGAGCAATGAGGTGGGTGAGCTGAGATACATTTCCCGGACCAAAATGCTCAAGATGATGCGGGGCGCACGAAAAATTCCCACATGGAATGCCGAGGACATTGGCGTAAACGCTGATGCACTTCAGAAAATGGGGGTTGCGGCGCTCTCTTCTCCCCCGGATATGGGAAGGGATTGTCAGTTTTTCGAAGGGTCGGTGGATGATCAGGCGGATAAACTGGCGGAGGTCTTCATGGCTCTCAGGTAGCGCTTGATAGCGGAATTTTGAAGTAGAATTCAAGACATTTTTAATCATTTCATAGAAACAGGAGGACCAAAGAAAATGGCAGACAAATCTTACGATGCAATCGTGATCGGCGGTGGACATCATGGGACAACCATCGCTCCTTATCTGGCCAAAGCAGGGCTTTCGGTAGGGGTTTTTGAACGGTTGGACCACTTAGGCGGCGGCGCCGTATCCTATGACGATTCGCCGGCGCCCGGGTTTCGCGGTAATTTCTGTGCCCATTTTACCCGTTACTACGGGCACCCGGCCTACAAAGAATTCAACCTTCGCGACGAAGGTCTGGAATATACATTTCCGGATACCAATGAAGCGGCCGTCTTTGATGATGGGACATCCTATGTGGCTTACGCCGGTTACCCGGTGGTGGATCCAGTCACCGGGAGAACCGAATACAGCGAAACAAATGCGAAAAAGACCTATGAGCAGATTGAACGCTTTTCAAAGGCCGATGCGGAAGCCTATCTGTACTGGACGGAAAAATACAACGATTATATCCGGCCGGCATTCCATGAATTTCGATATTCGGTGCCGACACCCTACGGTGTGCCCGATGCCCTTGAAAGACTGGTACTCGATCCCAAAACCGGTTTTGACCCCTCCATGCATTTCATGACCGCCAAGGAATGGGCTCACTTTATCTTTGAAAGCCCCGAACTCAGAATCCTGATGATGAGAGGGTTTCTTACCTCCTGCGGCATCTATCCCGACGATGTGCCAGGGATCATGTTTGCCTTTGCCACCCTCCATCTTGTGGTGGGCTGGGAGACGGCCGCCATCGCCAAGGGGGGGACCGGGTCCATCACCGAATCCCTTGTCTCCGCGGGTGAGAAACTGGGGGTTGAGTATCATATCAATTCCGAAGTGGACAAACTCATTATTGATAACAACAAGGCCAAAGGGATTAAACTGCTGGACGGGACCGAAATTGAGGCGAAACAGATGGTGGTAAGCGATAATGCCACACCACAGCTGTTTCTCCGTATGATCGGCGAAGATAAGTTGTCCACCCAGATGAAACGTAAGGTGGATACCTATTTCTTTGATCGCGCACAGCTTTTCTGGGGACCCATCGGTGTTCATGAGTTGCCCGATTACACGGCGGCCAAAGACAATCCCGACGTCAATAGGACGCCTCGAACCTACTATCTGCCCAAGGATCTGGGGTACACGGAAGACAAGTACATGCACGAAATTTTCCTTCTGGGAATGCCCTCCAAATTTCATCTGTTGACAGCGCCCGACAGCATCTGGGACCCCAGCCGGGTCCCCGAGGGGAAGCACAGTATCCATGTGGAAGAATTCACCGCTCCGGCACGCCTCTTCTCAAGGAAGGAATGGCGGCAGCTCCATGACGAGTTTGTGGATGACATGATGGAGCAGTGGCAACAGTATGCCCCCAACATGACCAAGGACAATCTCATCGCGGAACGTGTGGCAACCCCCATCGACATTCAGGATACCCACCTGGACATGCGGGAAGGGGGCTGGTCCGAAGGGAACTGCGGCGGAAGCCAGAGCGGTCGTTTCAGGGGACTTCCCGGCGGCCTCAAAACCCACATCAACGGCCTCTACATGTGTTCATCGGGTGTGGCCGGCGGTCCCGCCATTGGCCGGGGGTCCAGTTATAATTGTTATCAGATCATTGCGGATGACTACGGGCTTCGGAAGCCGGAGTTTTAGGATTTATGATTTGCGATTGTTGATTGATGATTGGTTTTTTTGAAGTCATCAATCGACAATCCGAATATGATCAAGATTTTTTACCTTGTTGTTTTTAAATCGACAATCATCAATCAACAATCATCAATCCAGTGGGGGAGTTTAAAAATGCGTTTGAAGGAGAGGGTTGCCATTGTGACCGGCGGGGCCCGGGGACTGGGAAGGGCGTTCGCGTTACGGTTGGCGGGTGAGGGCGCACGGATCATGGTCATGAACATCGTGCTCGCGGACAAAGACCTGGAAGACATGAAAAAGACCGTCGCTCTGATCGAAAAAGCGGGTGGTCAGGCGCAGTTCTTCGAAGGGGATGTCACCAGCGAGCAGGACTGTCGGGCCATGGCGGAAAAAACCGCCCATGCCTACGGTAAAATCGATATCCTCATCAACAATGCGGCAATCTATGACGGACTGGTTCGAAAGCCCTTTGATGAAATTTCCCTGGACGAATGGGACCGGGTCATGGGGGTGAATGTCAAGGGCGCCTTCCTGTCCACCCGGGGTGTGTTTCCCTTCATGAAACAGCAGGCGTACGGCAAAATCGTCAATCTCTGCTCTGAAACCGCCTTTACCGGGTCCCACGGCTTTGTGCACTATGTGGCCTCAAAGGGCGGTATCCTGGCCCTGACTCGCTCATTGGCCGTTGAACTGGGGCCGCACAATATCTGCATTAATGCCGTTGCCCCCGGGTTTACCGATACGGAAGCGAGCCGGTCTTTAGCGGATGTGAAAAAATACGACACAACGAAAACCCCGCTCAAGCGTGTGGGAACGCCCGAAGATATTACCGGTGCAGCCCTTTTTCTGGCATCTCCGGAAAGCGATTTCATCACCGGCCAGACTGTGGTGGTGGATGGTGGACGGTATATGCATTAGAAGTTTTAAGTTTTAGGTTTAAAGTTTTAAGTTGATGGTATCCTTTGGCTGGGTCCCATGCTCCTGCGTGGGAACGAGAAGATGTTCACTTTTTTTAATGGGAGTTATGGTTGGAAACCGTCGAGCCTTTTGAAGAGGCCATTGACCTGATTAAGGATGCGGGGGGTGACGCTTTCAAGCTCTGCTTTCAGTGCGGTCTGTGTACGGCCAGTTGCCCCTGGAATTCGGTCCGGACCTTCATGCCCCACCGCATGATATGCGAATCCCGCTATGGGTTGGTGGATCTGGAAAACGAAGGGTGGTGGATGTGTACCACATGCGACCAGTGTGTCAGTCGATGCCCCAGAGGCGTTGCCATTACGGACATCCTGGGAGCGGTTCGCAAAATCCTGCTCGATTTCGAATACCGAATGGCGCCGGCAAGTCTCCGCAGCGCCATGGGCAGCTTGACCGGCGAAGGCAATCCCTGGGGCGGGGAGAGGAAGGACCGTTCCGACTGGACAAAGGACACGGGTATCACGCCTTTTGAGTCGAACCATGAGGCCCTTTATTTTTCCTGCTGCACTCCGGCCTATGATACCCGTCTCGGGAATGTGGCCCGTGCCACAGGTCAAATTCTGCAAAAAGCAGGCATCAGTTTCGGTACGCTCGGAATTCTTGAAAGCTGCTGCGGGGAAAGTGTTCGAAAAGCGGGCAACCGGGAAGTGTTTGAATCACTTGCCAAAAGAAATATCGAAGCCTTCCGGCAGGCTGAGGTTAAAGAGATTATCGCCACATCACCCCACTGCTACACCACCTTCAAGAATGATTATCCGGAACTGGGGGGCATCTATGAGGTTCGTCATGTCACCCAGGTGCTTGACCGTCTTATCTCCCAGGGAAAAATGGCTTTTGCCAAAGAAGTGAACAAGAAAGTGGTCTACCATGATCCCTGTTATCTGGGGCGGCACAATGGTATTTACGATGAACCGCGAAATGTGCTCCAGAGCATCCCCGGCCTTCAATTGCTAGACGAATTGAACGCAAGGGAAAACACCCTTTGCTGCGGTGGGGGCGGTGGACGTATCTGGATGGAAACTGTTAAGGGGGAACGGTTTTCCGACATCCTGGTGGCACAGGCCGCCCAGCAGGGGGCCGACATCCTGGCCACCGCATGCCCCTACTGCATCCTCAATTTCAAGGACAGTGTGGCAACGGCTGACATGGAAGATACCTTGGAAATCATGGATGTTTCAGAACTTGTGGAAATGGCATTGTAGCAGTTTGCGGAGATTTAAGTGTCAGAAAACCAAAAGGAAAACCGAATGCCTGATGTCCCAGAAAAACCCATTGGCGCAGTGATGGTTGTGGGCGCAGGGGTCAGCGGCATACAGGCGGCCCTGGACGCGGCCAATTCCGGGTTCAAGGTTTACCTGGTGGACAAAGCCGCTTCCATTGGCGGGAAGATGAGCCAGCTCGATAAGACCTTTCCCACCAATGATTGTTCCATGTGCATTCTGTCTCCCAAATTTCTGGAGTGCGCGACCCATCCCAATATTGCCATCATGACCGATACCCAGGTGGAAGGGGTCGAGGGAGAGGCAGGCAATTTCACGGTTGATCTGGTGCAACAGCCCCGCTACGTGGATTCGGACAAGTGTATCGGTTGCGGTGTCTGCGCCGAATATTGTCCCGTGGGAATCACGGATGACTACAATGCGGGGCTTGCAACCGTCAAGTGCATCCACCTCCCTTTTCCACAGGCGGTGCCCGCCGTCAGTGTGGTGGATCCTTCCCAGTGCCTTTTTTTGGAGCGTACCGAGTGCCAGATCTGCGTGCCAACATGTAATAGCCGGGCGATCGATTTTCACCAGCAGGCGGAAAACCATGAGATTCAGGTTGGAAGTGTCATCCTGGCACCGGGCTATGATGTGTTTGATCCGTCGGAACAGAGCCAGTACGGATACGACCGTTTCAGAAATGTGGTCACCAGCCTGGAATACGAGCGTCTTCTGAGCGCTTCAGGACCTAACGGCGGTGTGCTGCGCCGCCCGTTCGACGGTGCAACCCCGGCAAAAATAGCCTGGATTCAGTGTGTGGGATCCAGGGACGTGGCCGCGGGAAACCCCTATTGCTCATCGGTGTGCTGCATGGTCGCCATGAAACAGGTGATTCTCTCCAAGGAACACATCCCGCCTTTGGAAGCGGTGATTCTTCACAACGACGTGCGTGCATTCGGCAAAGGCTTTGAGCAATATTATGAACGGGCCAGGGCACTAGATGGGGTACGATTCGAGTGGGCAAAACCCTCCGTTGTGGGTGAAGACCCGGAAACACACGCTGTTACCCTCAGGTACCGCCTGGACGGCGCACAGGTTAAGGAAGAAGCCTTTGACCTGGTGGTCTTGTCCGTGGGCCTCACTTCACCCACAAGCAACCGGGCATTGGCGGACCGGCTTGGCATCTCCCTGAATGAAGAAGGCTTCTGCTCCACGTCCACCCTTCATCCCATCAAAACCAACAGGCCCGGCATCTATGCCTGCGGTGTTTTCTGCGGGCCCATGGATATTCCCGATTCCGTCACCATGGCCGGTGGGGCCGCGGCCATGGCCACCGAGTGCCTGGGTCGATCCCGGGGTTCCCTGGTTTCTGAAAAATCCTACCCCGAGGAGCGGGATATCCGGGGAGAGCCCCCGCGGGTGGGTGTTTTTGTGTGCCACTGCGGCACCAATATTATAAAAAGCGTGGCGGTGTCCGATGTGGTGGCATATGCTGAGACCTTGGGCGGTGTGGTTCATGCCCAGGAAGACACCTTCAGCTGTTCCATTGATTCCATCAAACGAATGGTCCAGACCATTAAAGAAAAAGACCTCAACCGGGTGGTTGTTGCGGCCTGTACGCCCAGAACCCATGAACCGGTTTTCCAGGATGCCCTCAGGCAGGCCGGATTGAACCCCTTCCTCTTTGAAATGACCAACATTCGGGAACACTGCGCCTGGGTGCACATGGGAGATAAAAAGGCGGCAACCCGAAAAGCGAGGGATCTGGTTCGCATGGCCACCGCCAAAGCGGGAATGCTGACGTCGCTTTCCCGGAAACCTTATGCCATTTTGCGCTCCGCATTGGTGATTGGCGGCGGTATATCCGGAATGGTTTGCGCGCTCTCCCTGGCAAACCAGGGCATCAAGGTTCATCTGGTTGAAAAGAGTAGCGTTCTGGGGGGTATGGCCAGAAGGTTAAGGTATACGGTGGAAGAAGATGATGTTCAAATTTACCTGAAACAGCTCATTGAACGGGTTTACCACCATCTGTTGGTTCAGGTCCATATGGGAGCGGAAATCACAGATTTTTCCGGGTACGTGGGAAATTTCCGTACGACTTCTGAAACCGGGGCGCAGCGACTGGCCGTTGAAATTTCACACGGCGTGACGGTGGTGGCCACCGGTGCTCAGGAATTTAAGCCCGACGAATATCTCTACGGAAAAGATGATCGGGTGTTGACCCACCTGGAACTGGAAGAAGAACTCCACGCGCAGAAGGATCGGATCAAAAGCTGCCGATCCCTGGTGATGATTCAATGCGTGGGGTCCAGGGATCATAAGAGACCCTACTGCAGCCGCGTATGTTGCGGGCAAGCAGTCAAAAATGCCCTCAAGCTCAAAGAATTAAACCCTGAAATGAAGATTTACGTGTTGTATCGGGACATGCGAACCTATGGCTTCATGGAAAATGCCTATGGGGATGCCGCGGACCATGGGGTTGTTTTTATCCGATACCATGAAGCGGATAAGCCCGAAGTTCAGGCGCAAGACGGCGGTATAGGGCTTCAGGTGGTGGTGACGGAGCCGACACTGGGACAGAAATTGATGTTTCAGGCGGACCTTATCTCCCTGGCTACAGCCACGGTCCCGCAAGAGAATAATCACTCACTCTCCCAGACCCTAAAGGTCCCCCTGAACTCGGACGGGTTTTTCATGGAGGCCCATATGAAACTTCGGCCGGTGGATTTCCCCACAGACGGCATTTTCATGTGCGGTCTGGCCCACAATCCCAAACGCATCTCCGAGAGCGTTGCCCAGGGGTATGCCGCGGCTTCCCGGGCCATGACGGTGTTGTCTCAGGAAGAAATGCGGGGAGAAGGCGCCATCTGCCAGGTGAATGAAAAACGTTGTACGGGCTGTTCGGTCTGTGCCGAAGTCTGTCCTTTCCATGCGGTGGAAGTGGCGATTGAAAAGGGTGTGGCGGTGGTGAACAGCGCACTTTGCAAGGGATGCGGTCTTTGTGCGGCATCGTGCCGAAGCGGAGCGCTGGATGTTATGGGAAATAATGAGGAGCAAGTCTTCTCATTGCTGTTAGCTGTTAGCAGTTAAAAAATTCCGGGGACATAATACTAAATTATTGGCAACCAATCACCACATTATGCATCTGAGGAATTGAATAATTTAGTATTGTGTCCCCGGAATTTTGGAAAGGAGCCTTATGTTTGGATGGAAAGGCAAAATTCTGAGGATTGATCTCGCCACGGGGAACCGTTCCGTTGAAGATTTGTCCCCGGACCTGTGCCGGGACTTTATCGGAGGGCGGGGCGCGGGGCTTAAACTGCTGGTGGATGAAGTGGACCCCCGCATCGATCCCCTGGGGCCTCAAAACAAGCTCATTTTTGCCACGGGACCTCTGACCGGTACAGGTGTGCCTGCCGGCGGACGGTTCGTTGTGGTGAGTAAGTCTCCTTTGAGCAATTGCATCGCAAACCCCTGTTGTGGGGGTTATTTTGGCCCCAACCTGAAATACGCGGGCTATGATTTTCTGATCCTTGAAGGTCAGGCGCCATCCCCTGTGTATCTCTATATTCGGGATTATCAGGTGGAACTTAGGCCGGCGGAACATCTGTGGGGCAAGTGGTCCACTGACACGGAACATGCCCTTCGAAAAGAGATGGGTGAGGCCGACGCGCTGGACGACTGGCAATTAAGCGATCTCAGCGTCGTTTGCATCGGCCCTGCCGGCGAAAACCTCGTACGGTTTGCCTGCATCATGGCCGATGGCGGCCGGGCGGCCGGGCGGTCCGGACTGGGCGCGGTCATGGGGAGCAAGAACTTGAAAGCCATTGCCGTGAGCGGCACAGGGCAGGTGGATGTGGCCGATGTTGAGGGTTACCAGCAGGCGGTCATGGATTTTCTGGAAGAGGGCCGGGTCAATCGCGTTCTTTACAACCGGCGCATGTATGGCACATGGGCACTGCCAGGGCGTGCCAACAAGAGCGGCACCCAGGCCACGCGGAATTTCCAGGAAGGGTACTCGAAGGCCTTTGAATGGTATGAGGACCCCAATAACGTGAGGGACCATATTCGCGTTCGCGATGAGGCCTGTTTCGGATGTCCCTTTGCCTGCAGCAAACGAAGTCGCATCAAAGATCCCGAATACCCCTGGACCACCAAAGGTCCTGAGCATGAGAGTATGGCACTGTTGGGTTCCAACTGTGGTTTCGGGGATCTGGACGACATCTGCCGGGCCAATTATTTGTGCAATGAACTGGGGATGGATACCATTACGGCCGGTGCCACAATATCCTGTGCCATGGAATTGTTCGAATCGGGCTACCTGCCGGAAGAAGAAATGGGATATGCCATGGGTTTCGGTAACACGCAAGCCATGATGGCGCTGCTCAAAAAGACGGCCATCCGCCAGGAGTTTGGCGAGGTGCTGGCCGAAGGGGGTAAATTTGTAGCTGAAAAATATGGGCATCCCGAACTTTTCATGGGAATCAAGGGCATGGGCATGCCCGCCTGGCATCCCCAGGGGGTTCCCATTATCGGCCTTCAGTATGCCACCAACAATGTGGGGGGAAGCCATACCAAGGCCACCCTTCCTTTTTATGATGGCAGGCGTGATCCCGAGGAACATATCAAATGGACCAAGCACGACCAGGACTATGTGGCCCTGGTGGATTCAGCCATATTATGCTGGATTATCTACCATGGGCCCTTGTGGGGAGAAAAGCTCCAGGTCTGGCTCAATGTCATTACCGGATTGGACTACGATGAGGCGGAATTGAGGAAGATCGGGGAGAAAATCTGGAACATGGAAAGATTGTTCAACTTGAAAGCGGGGCTTACCGCGAAAGATGATGCCCTGCCCAGAAGAATGACCCATGAGCCCCGGGTGAACGACCAGGTGGTGCCCATGGACCGCATGCTGCCCGAATATTATGCCCTTCGGGGATGGGATGAAGAAGGCGTTCCCAGACCGGAAAAACTGGCGGAACTGGGACTTTCCCAGAGGGAGCTGAACGACCCATGAGAATCAAAATCGATTATGCTAAATGTACCGGATGCAAACTCTGCCAGGTGGCCTGTTCATTGGCGCACACCGGATCCGTCAACCCACAGCGGTCTCGCATTCGCGTGTTCGTGGGTGAAGACGTGTGCCTGCCGGTTATTGCAGGCCCCTATACGGAAGCGGCCTGCAATTCCAAGGAAAATATGGTGATCAACGGTCAGGATGTGGACGGCTGTGTGGTGTGCCGGGCATCCTGTCCTGTAAAGTCGGCTTTCAAAGAGCCGGATACGGGGATTCCCCTCAAATGTGATTTTTGCGGGGACCCACCGGATCCCCAGTGCGTAAAGTGGTGTGATCCGGACGCATTGACGCTGGTGGACGGTTAATTCATAAAAAGAAAGGAGGGTGTGTTTGTAAGTAAAGGCAATCGCGATTGTTGCAAAACCGCATATTCCCGGGAAGGTTTACATAAGCCGGTTTTGCGTTCCACAAACATTTTTTCAGGGAGGCGATAAAAATGAAAGTGTATGATGTGGTACCAGGGTTGGAATTTGATGCGGAAAGAGACTTTGAACAATCGCCGGCGTGGTTCCTGGATGGGACCCATTCGGTGCCGCCATGGACCCCCATGTTCGGGTGGTTCTGGGTCAGCTTCTGCCGTCATGGGATGCAGTATGGGGCCGAAAAACTGAGCTTGCCAACCGTCAAAGGCTGGGACTGGCGTTTTCATAACGGCGGTGGCTACCTGACCCTTTTGCTGGTCAAAAGCGAGGAGGAAAAACAACGTCGGGAGAAGAAATTTCGAACGGCCATCCTGCCCTTTATCCAGGATTACGACAATTTGTGGAATGGGTATGTGGAGGAAATTCTGGGGCGTTACGAAGAACTGAAAAAACTGGATCTGGATACGGCGACCAACCTGGAATTATTGGATAACTTCGAGGAAACCATCAACACCTGCCGCCGCATGTGGGAGATCCACATGTATATGATGTACGGCACTTATACGGCCTATATCCTCTTTGAAAACATGTGCCGTGAGCTGGCGGGGATCGACGATACCTCTCCTTTGTTTCACCAACTGATTTCAGGGTTCGACAACAAGGTTTTTCAGGTGGATAAGAAGTTGTGGGAGTATTCAAAGCGTGCCCGGGAAGACGGTCTTGAAAGCGCTTTTCTGGAAGGCGAGCTGGAAGGCATTAAATCCAGGCTGGAGGCCAGCGACAAGGGTCGTGCCTTCATGAAGGATTTTTCCGAGTTCATGGACGAGGACGGGTGGCGCATGCAGCGCATGAGCGAGATGAATCTGCCCACCTGGGTGGAAGATCCCACCCCGGCTTTGATGAATGTGAAACAGTTTCTGCAGAAGGGGGGCGGTTTTAACCTGGAAGCGGAAAGGGGTAAGGTTGCTGAGGCCCGGCTGGCGGCCGAAAAACAGGTCATGGAAAAGGTGCCCCAGGAACAGCAGGGATGGTTTACTCAACTGATGCGGCTGGCCCAGAAGAGCGGTGTGTTCAGTGAAGAACATGACCATTACCTGGATCTCTACACCCATGCCATGATGAGACGAAGCGCCCTGGGCCTGGGCAGACGCTGGGTTCAGGAAGGGGCCATCGATGATGCCGAGGACATATTCTTCCTCCAGCCGGACGAAGTGCGGCGGGCCGGCATCAACCCGGATCAGTTCGATATGCGTTATATTGTGGAACGAAGAAAGGCGGAATGGAAAGGGTGGTGTGAGAATCCCAATCCGCCGGCCATGCTCAAGGAAGGGTTTGACCTGGATCAGGCCATGGCAGTTCTGGTCCAGAGCAACGACCCCATTGCCCTAAAAGTGGTTGTGGGTGCCATGCCCCAAGTGAGACCTGAACTGAAAGCAGACCTCTACGGTACCTGCGGATCGCCGGGGGTGGCTGAAGGTCCGGCACGCGTGATCATGAATGAGGATGAACTGGGCCTGGTCCAGGAAGGGGATATTCTGGTGGCTGCCAGTACATCACCCAGCTGGACGCCCATTTTCAG
>CAYSFQ010000054.1:9474-14054 GCA_964430575.1 uncultured Desulfobacteraceae bacterium | reverse complement strand
TCGTTTGAAATTAGCCGCTTAGATGACCGTGGGCCAAGTTAGAACCAAGCCCCAAACTGGCCTTGTCCGTGAAGAGGGGGGGGAACCCCTTTTTTGCAAACCCCCTGACCCTTCGGCGGACCCAGATGCTGAACAAAAATCTGGATTATTTTAACAAGAGGCTGGATACGTTTCACACGCTTTCCTTGAGGTGAAAAAATGCTGGAAAAAATCGTTGCTGTTATCAGTATGATCGTTGTTGCAAACTGGTTTTCCGGCTGCGCTGTCCAGGAAAAGGGAGAGCCTTTCCTTCCAGGCAGTGCCACGGTCATATCCGAAGAATACGTCAAGGCCGCAAAGACTCATGAGGCCCAAAAAGAGCTGGTTGCCGCTTTAAGGCAATATCGACTGGCCCTCACCGCGGATCCCGGAAATGAGGTGGCCAGAGAGGGCGCCAAACGGATGGCATTGGAAACTCAAGCCGCCGCAGAAAGACACTACCAGACCGGGAACACCCTGCAACAAAAGGGGCGATACGCACCGGCAAGAACGGAGTTTCTGACGGCCCTGAGGTACGATCCCGACCATCAGGGAGCCCGGGAGAGGTTGACAGGTGGAAAACGGGTCCTTGCGCTGCCTATCAACGGATTTCTGGTTCACAAGGTGAAATCCGGAGAAACACTTTCAAAAATTGCTGCAACCTACTACGGAGACCATAGAAAATTTGCCCTTATCGCCGAGGCCAACGGTATCAGCGACGTCACGGCCATTCGGATGGGTCAGGAACTCAGGATTCCTGAACTCAAAAAGGCGGGCTTTGCTCCATCCGAGGCCAAAGGAAAAATGTCCCTAGCCATGGATCGAGGCTCCTGGGATTGGGAAGGGGATTTTTCCGAGTTTGAAGCGAAAAAACCGGGTGAGGACGTGAAAAAGAAGGAGAAAGAAGAGGTAGTGGACCAAATCGTCATCTACCGTGATCACGGGATCGAACTGTTCCAGGAAAAAAGGTATGAGGAAGCCATGGTTGAATTCACCAAAGTCCTTGCTGCCAACCCCCGGGACAAGACGGCTCTGGATTATGCCTACCGGTGCTCCTTTCATCAGGCGATGGGGCTCTACAACCAGAAGGACTATCTGGGGGCTCGGGACCAATTCCAGACAAGTCTCCAATATAAGGCTTCATGCCGACAGTGTCACATGTACATTGAAAACTGCGAAAATTCTTACAAGGAATTCCATTACAAGCAGGGAATGAAGCTCTACGACAAGGAAAGGCTCGAGGAAGCCATTCGGGAATGGAAATTGGTGAGTGCTGAAGATCCCAAGTACAAACGGGTGGACTATCTCATCAACAAGGCCGGGACCATCCTGAAAAACCTCAACCAGTTGAAGAGCCGCCAACAATAAACGTGCAACCGTCAAGAAAAAAGCATCAATGAAATGCCGATTTGAATTTCTCAGCAACCTCTAGTAGATTATTTTTCCAGTCCTCCGCCAGGGGGTCTGCAAAGATGACCTTCCCCCCAATGGCGGCGGCGATGGTTTCGGCGCTTTTTTCTGAAAACTGAGGTTGTACAAAGATCACCTTGATGCGATCCTTCCGGGCTTCTTTAATTAATTGGAGGAGTTTTCTGGGGGATGGCTTTTTTCCTTCCAGTTCAATGGGGATCTGCTCCAGTCCATAGTTTCGGGCGAAATAGCCCCAAGAGGGGTGGTAGACCATAAACCTGGCGTTTTGGCCCGTTGCCTGGAAAATCCTTCTGATCTCCGTGTTCAGGACCTTCAGTTCCTCAAGAAATGCCTTGTAATTGGCCTCGTAGACCATACGGCCTTCCGGATCAGCCTTTACAAGACCATCCAGAATATTTTTGGCCTGCACCATGACAAGGGGGGGGGAAAGCCAGATGTGGGGGTCTTTTGCGTGGGCGGAGATGGTTTCATCACCATGATCCGTTTCATGATGCCGATGTCCACCTGCTTTCATGGGTATTTTTGTGATCCCGGACTGGGTTGCGACAATCGTCATATCCGGGTTGGTTTTTGCAAATTTCGGGAGCCAGTTATCCTCAAACGGCACACCGATCGCGAAATAAATTTCGGCTCGCGCAAGATTGACCATTTGACGGGGTTTGGGTTCATAGGTTGCCGGATTGGCCCCCGGAAGCACCATGACGGAAACGTTAACCCTGTCACCGCCGATTTTATTGATAAAGTATTTCTGGGGTAGAATACTGGCGGCTACATTGAGCTTTTTTTCAGCAAGGGCCGTTGGAGTAATGGAAAATGCCGCCCAAATGAACCAGAGGGAGACGAATAATGCGCAGGTTCTGAAAGTGTGTTTCATCTTTTTTAATGATACGGGCCAGTTAAAAAAAACCGCCGGTCCTGCCTGAACGGCAGGCCGGCGGGGTAGGGTGCTGAAAACGGTGTTTTGGAAAAGCCGTTTCAGGATTTATCCCTTCAAGGAGTAATCCCCGAAGATATCGTCATAGTAGGCTTTCTCGGAAACCGTATACCAGGGCCCCACCTGATTCTGGAAGGCTTCAAAGGCCGCACTCACCTTTTTGCTCATTGCATCCTTGCCGGCTTGTTCCGCAACGACTTCCTTTGAAAGTTTGCGAAGGGCTTTCATGACGCTGTCGGGGTATTTCAACAGCTGTACCTTGTGTTTCTTGAGTAACTCCACCAGGGCGGCGCCGTTTCTGGCATCAAACTGGGCGAGACACCAGAGTTCGTTGGCCATGCAGGCGGTGTCGAGAATGACCTGGAGATCCTTTGGCAGGGACTCGTACGCTTTCTTGTTAAAGAAATACTCCAGATAGGTCCCCGGCTCATGCCATCCGGGATAATAATAGTACTTGGCCGCCTGGTAAAAGCCCATCCGGTTGTCATGAAGGGGTCCGACCCATTCGGTGGCATCGATGACGCCCCGTTCCAGATTGGTAAAGATTTCCCCGCCGGGTGACAGCACCACCGTGGCGCCCGCCTTCGCCAGGACCTTGCCGCCCAGACCTGGAATTCGCATTTTGAGGCCCTTGAAGTCTTCAATACTGTTGATTTTCTTGTTGAACCATCCACCCATCTGAACGCCGGTGGAGCCTCCGGGCCTGGGGATCAGATTAAAGGGCGCATAGGTTTCCTCCCACAGTTTTAGGCCGTCGCCACCGTGAAACCATGCGGACATACCCTGGGCATTCATGCCGAAAGGTACGGCTGCAAACCATTGCGCGGCAGTGGTTTTGCCGGCCCAGTAGTAGGAAGCGCCGCTGCCCACTTCAACCGTTCCATTGGAAACCGCATCAAAGATCCCCATGGGCGGAACCAGTTCGCCCGCGGCATACACTTGGATTTTCAGTCGACCGCCGGACAGTTCGTCCACCAATTTGGCCAGCCGTTCACAACCGGTCTGTAATACAGGAAGCTTAGGGGGCCATGTGGTGACCATTTTCCATCGATATTTTTTCTCACCGAATACCGCAGGTGCCTGGACGGCGGTGGCGGCTACGGCTGCTGCAGCGCCGATGCCTGCCTTTTTCAAAAAATCGCGTCTTTCCATGAAAAACCTCCTTCTATTGATGGGTTTACAGTTGCAGTCGGAAATTCAACCTCCATTTCCAACCCTATCTCGAAAAAACCACACTGGGAAGCCAGGTGGCCAGCTGGGGAAAAAAGGCGACAATGCCCAATCCGATCAGCTGAAAGACCACAAAGGGAATAATGCCCCGGTAAATATGCCCGGTGGAGATCTCGGGCGGTGTTACAGCTTTGAGATAAAACAGAGAGAATCCAAAGGGCGGCGTCATAAAGGACGTCTGCAGATTGACCGCCAGGAGAATGCAGAACCACACGGGATCAAACCCGAATTCCAGCATGATGGGGGCCAGAACCGGCACATGGATAAAGGTGATTTCAATGAAATCGAGGAAAAAACCGATGAAGAAGATGACGGCCATTACGATGGCCAGAACAACGAACTTGCCGTGGGCTGAAGCCAGGGAACCGAGGAATTCCCGAACCAGCTCGTCTCCGCCGAGGCCCCTGAAAACCAGGCCGAAGGCCGCGGCGCCGCAGAGGATGATGAAGACCATGCAGGTAAGATTGGTGGTTTGCCGCATGACCTGGTTGAGCATTTCCAGGTTGAACTTTTTGTTGGCAATGGCCAAAAGCGTTGCTCCCACTGCACCCACGGCGGCGGCTTCAGTGGGGGAGGCGATGCCGGCAAAGATGGAGCCCAGAACCGAGATCATGAGAAAAAGCGGGGGGAAGAGGGCCTTTCCCACCCGGGCGGCCAGTTCGCGTCCTGAAATGGCGTCCAGTTCTGCCCTGGGGATGGGCGGCGCAATCCCCGGTCGAAGATTTGCCGCCAGAAGGATGTAAATGATGTAGAGGGTGACCAGGAGCAGTCCGGGCAACACCGCGCCCATGAACAGATCCCCCACGGAAACCCCCACAATGTCGCCGATCAGTACCAGCACGATGCTGGGGGGGATAATCTGTCCCAGGGTTCCGGAAGCGGAAACCGTGCCGCAGGCGATTTCTTTCTGGTAGTTGCGTCTCAGCATGGTGGGAACCGCCAGAAGACCCATGGTGACCACGGTGGC
>CAYSFQ010000054.1:0-9374 GCA_964430575.1 uncultured Desulfobacteraceae bacterium | reverse complement strand
TGGGAACCGCCAGAAGACCCATGGTGACCACGGTGGCGCCCACAATACCGGTGGAAGCACCTAGCAAGGCGCCCACCACCACCACGGAGATGGCAAGACCCCCTTTAAGGCGCCCGAACAGGATGGCCATGGTGTCGAGCAGTTTTTCCGCCAACCCCGAACGTTCCAGCATTACCCCCATGAACACGAAAAGGGGGACGGCAATAAGGGTCACATTGGTCATTCGCCCCCAGATACGAAGGGGAAGCAGATCAAAGAAAGACCAGCCGAAACCGATGAGGCCGAAAAATAGGGCCGTGCCCAGCAGTGTGAAGGCTACGGGAAAACCGGCCATCAGCAGGATGGTCAGTGCCAGAAACATCCAGCCGGCCAGGTATTCCATCAGGATGTTTCCTCCTCGAATGCTTCCAGGCCGACCAGCTGAAGAAGACTGTGCAGGCCCAGGGAGAGCCCTTGCAGGGTGAGGAGCATAAAGCCCACAGTGATGGTCCCTTTGATCAGGAATCGGTAGGGGATGCCGCCGGGATCCGGGGAACCTTCCATTATGGCCCAGGCATTATGGGTAAATTTCCATGAGGTGATGATGACCATGAGGCAACCGGGAATCATGAAGAGAAAGACGCCGATCAGGTTGGTCCAGGCTTGACCCTTAGGTCCCAGGCGTTGATAGATGATGTCCACTCGGACATGGCCGTCATGGAGCAGGGTGTATCCGGCACCCATGAGGAAAATAAATCCAAAGAGCCACCATTCCAGTTCCTGGGTAAACACGTAGCTGGTGTTGAACAGATATCGCATGACCACGTCCACGAAGACCACTGCCACGAGGAGTGTGGTGACCCAGGCTACGCCGCGGCCCACCCGCTCATTGAGCCAGTCGATACCCTGACAAAGCTTCTTGATCATATTCATGGGTCAATGCTCCGGAAAAAGAACTTTTCGCATGGCCAAAACGCCAGTCTTTCTGTGAGTCCGAATGACTATAAGAAAAAGCAACAAATGGGTCAAGCGGTAAAATGGTATTGGCGGTGTTCTTATTCCTGGTTGAAGGATTTCTGAATTTTTTCATAGGTATGAAGGAGCGACAGCAGGCCTTCAGCCGGTACATTTCTGGCCATATTCCCGAGTATTCCATATCCTTCCGCCTTTTCATCCACCTCCGAATCGGAAAGATCGGTGACCATGATAATCGATGTCATGGGTGTGGCCATGACAAACGCTTTCATGACATCAATGGGATCTTCATGCTCCGCGTTATGGCCAGCAATAATAAGGTCAAAAAAAGTTTCTTTTGATGCTCTGAGGGCTTCATGACTGCTGGAAAAGCTTGTTTTTTCATAGGGTTTCTCCTCTAATGCCAACTGAATTTTATCCAGTACAGCAGGGTCATTTTCGAGCAGCAATACTTTTATTCTTGTTTCCTGGTTCACCACTAACCTCCAAAATTTTAAATTGGCAGATTGCCTTGTCGGGATCTGCTGAAAGCCTCAATCCTTTTTTAAAAAAAAGCCGATAATAGCCAGTAAAAAAACGGCAAAACCAAATCCAAAGTAAAGCCATGGAAAGATGGGCGATTGTTTTGTGCCTGCCTCCAGTATATATGCTCTGTCGAATACATAGGCCCAGTAAAGGGTGAAAAGATAGTTGGTCAAGAGGGCCATTTTCGGATTGCCGAAAATGAGCGCTAATGTGCTGAGGCCCAGCAGCAGGAAGATTTGATAGAAGGGTGCACAGAATTTGATTGAACTGATGACCTCTAACGTCTCTAACATGATGTCCTCCCATTGGACCCGGCCGTCGTAGCATTCGCTACTTTGGCGGAGTCGGCTTGTTGATTGGTGATTGAAAAATAAACATCAAAATCAACTTGCTTTTGACTTTTGCCCTCTGTCCTGCCACAGGTACAGCATGATACCCGTTGCCATGGCGGCATTCAAGGATTCAATGCCGTTTGCCATGGGTATTGAAACTTTGCGGGCCCCGTCAAGGCTCTCCGGTATGCCGGGCCCTTCCAGGCCGGGGACCAGGCAGAAACTTTCAGGGAACTCGAATCGGGCCACATCTTTTCCTTCAGTGGACATTATGATCAAGGGGTTTTCAAACAGCGCGAGCTGATTGAGCGCTGGACCCTGATAAAAAGGTATTCTGAAGATGCTGCTTCCTGCTACTCTGACCGATTTTGGGTGAAAGGGATGGGCGGCTTCCTTTAGAAACACAATTTGTGTCACACCAAATGCGGCGGATGCGCGGATCACGGCCCCCACATTGCTGGGATCCTGGAATGGAACACAGAGGGTGCAGCCCGGGCTGTCCATGGTGCCGTCAAAATGGGGGAGGGTCTCCGCACGCACGATCAGAACAGGCTGCTTTGTTCCGAAACAGTCCAACTGGGCAAAGAGATCAGGGCTCAGACAGTATCGGGGGATTGCTTCTGTTCCAGGGAAATCAGGCACGTCATGCCGACTGGAAAAAATAATATCGGTGCATCGGTCCGGAAATTCCTGCAGAACTTCTAGGATCTGTTTCGGACCTGATAGAAGTGCCCTTTCATGCTTTCGAATGTCCCGTGTGCTTTTAAGACGCAGAAAGCGCTTGAATGTGGCATTTTGTGGACTGTTGATCTCAATGGTTTTCATGGTGCCAGCGATTGATCGTACAACTGAAGGGCTACTCTGTTTTCAACGGTTTCAGCCAAACTTCGATTTCTTCACGGGAAAGTTTTTCTCTGCCGTAAAAAAGCATAAAAAGATCCCGAAATTTTCTAATAAGATTCCTGTCAGAAAGCGCTCCCTCTAGAGAAAGGGTTTCTTTGGGATCGTAGAAATTCTTCAATTGAAGGAAGAGTGTGCGTGCGTGTTTGCCGGGATCCGTTTTGAGATGTTTGTTCAGGGAAAGCGTTTCAAGGAGTGTGGGCAGCGATTTTCTGCATGATGGCATCATTTTGTAATTGTAATAAAATGCTTCCCTGCTGGAGAGGTGTTCCCTCGGTGCAAATGTCTCAATGACATTGATGAACTCGTCAAAGCTGTCTTTTGCCTTGCCCCGTTTTCGAACCCTTTTAACGGGGGAGAAGATATTCCAGTCCATTTATTTTCTTGCTCCCGAACTATTCCCCTTGGTCCTTATGAAATCCAGAATTTGAAAGATAAAAAACCCCACCCCTGCAACGAGAATAATGGTGGCCCCTGATGTGAGGTCAAACGCGTAGGAAAGCCAAAGGCCCGAGAGCGTGAAACAAATGCTCAGTATTGAAGAAAGCACCATCATCTGACCCAGGGAACGGGTATATTTTTCAGCGATAAAAGGGGGAATGGTCAACAGGGCGATCACCAGGATCAGCCCCACCACCCGAATGACCATGACGATGGATAGCGCCGTCATTCCCAACAGCAACAGGTAGAGTGTTTTGACCGGAACACCCACGACAAAGGCGAACTGTTCATCATAGGAGAGGGCCACGAACTCTTTGTAGAAAAGCAAAACCACCAGTAATATGAAGCCATCCAGCGGTAGCATGAGCCAGAGGTCCGTGGCGGGTACGGCCAGGATGCTGCCAAAGAGATAGCTCATGAGGTCCACATGATAACCGGGGGTTAAATCGATCAATATGATGCCGAACGCCATGCCGATGGCCCACAGAACTCCGATAATGGTGTCAGCCCGATGTTTGCTCTTCAGGCTGACTACGCCCATGATGAGGGATACGCCGGAAGCGAAGATTGCGGCGCCCAGAAACGGTGAAAAGCCGCAGAAAAAACCAAGACCCACCCCTCCGAAAGCAGCATGGGCGATGCCGCCGGACATAAATACAATGCGGTTAACCACTACCAGACTGCCGATAATGCCGCAGGATATGCTGACAAGCAGACCGGCCAGCAGGGCGTTTCTCATAAAGTCGTATTGAAGGGCCTCCCACATTTTATTATCGCCTAATGGTTTTCGTGATGCGGCAGAACCCGGTGCGGAATACCATGGGCAACAAGGTCTACCGGGCATTCATAGGCCATGTCGAGCATTTCATGGGTGATCCGGGGTTCTTCGTGATAGATTAGCGTCCGATTGACACAGGCCACGGATTTGACGTATCTCGATATGACGCCCACGTCGTGAGTGATGGTCATGATGGTTGCCTGCCGGTTCAGTTCTTTAAGAAAGTCATAGATATTATTTTCGAATTCGGGATCGACCTTGGCGGTGGGCTCATCTAAAAAGAGTATCTCCGGCTCTGTAACCAGGGCCCGGGCGATCAGTACCCGTTGCCTTTGCCCCCCTGATAATTTACCGATAGGTGTGTTTCGTCTGTCCCACATGCCCACTTTATGAAGGGCTTCTTCCACCACGGGACGGTCCTGGGATGAAAAGCCTTTTCCCATGCGGGAGCGACCGAGACGTCCCATGGACGCAACATCCATGACGGAAACAGGAAAGGTATTGTTCAAATCCGTATTCTGGGGAACGTAACCCACACGGCGCCGTGCCCGGTGCGGCGCTTCACCCAGTACGCCTATATGTCCCCTGTCGGGTTTCAGTATGCCCAGAAGCAGTTTGAGGAGGGTCGTTTTCCCCCCTCCGTTGGGGCCTATCATTCCCAGGAAATCCCCCTGTTTCAAGGTAAAGCTGATATCCTCCAGTATGGGGGTCTTGTCGTAGGAGAACCATACCCCGTTCATCTCAATGGCTGGTGCTGTCTTACCTTGAAACATCACTGATCTCCAGACTGAAGTCCGCCGCCTCCGGTGAATGGGTCAGCGCCCCGACGGAAATGAAATCAACACCCGTGGATGCAATGTCGCCGACGGTGTCAAGGGTGATGCCCCCTGATGCTTCCACCAGGGCCGAGCCGTCGATAAGACTGACCGCTTCTTTCATCTCAGAGGGCGTCATGTTATCCAGCAGGATGATGTCAGCCCCCGCTTTGCAGGCTTCCGATACGCCCGCAAGATCTTCCACTTCCACCTCCACCCTGAGCGTATGGGCCGACCCTTCCCTGGCCAGTGAAACGGCTTTTGAAATGGATCCAGCTGCCGCAATATGATTGTCTTTAATCAGGATGCCGTCAAACAGGCCGAATCGGTGATTCTGCCCGCCGCCGGTTCTGACCGCAACCTTATCGCACCATCTGAGCCCCGGCGCGGTCTTTCGGGTATCAAGGATTTTAGCCCGGCTTCCTTTGATTTTTTCCACATACCGGCGGGTGAGGGTTGCAATGCCGCTCATGCGTTGAAGAAAATTGAGAGCGGTTCTCTCTCCGGATAAAATGGCCGTGAGGCGGCCCCTGATTCGGCATACTGTGGATCCCTCAGGGACAACATCTCGATCCCTGTAGCGCTCCACAAATACCAGTGCCGGATCGATTTCAAGAAATGTTTGCTTAAACACGGCCATACCGGCCAGGATCAGTTTTTCCCTGGCAATCAGGATGGCTTCGCCGGGGGTATCGGGCGCCACGGTGGCACGGGTTGTGGCATCTCCAGGTCCCAGGTCTTCTTCAAGGGCACGTCTGATAATGCCACGGATTGGTGAAAACCGGCCATTATTCATCAATTTTCTCCAGTACAGACAGGTTTTGTTCCAGTTTATCACGCTTGGCGGAAAGGGTTTCGGCTTTTGCCTTGACTTCCGCCACGATATTTTCCGGAGCCTTATCCAGAAAACCACGATTTGAAAGTTTCTTTTCCGAGGTTTTCAAGTCTTTCTCAATCTTGGCGATGGATTTGCGAATGCGTTTTTTCTCTTCCTCAAAATCGATCAGGCCTTTCAGGATGACGTGGATTGAGGACTTCTCGAATACTGAAGTGGCTGAGGCTTCGGGTTTGGGAGAGCCTACGCCCATATCCAGTGCTTCCACCTTTGCCAGTGTCATGATATGGTCCGCGTTCTTCCGAAGACGTTCGGTGTCTTCCCTATTGACCGTATCAATGACCACTTTGACTTTCTTGGAGGGGGGCAGGTTCATTTCCCCCCTGATGTTGCGTATGCCGGTGATAATCCCCATCAGGAGCGCCATCTCTTTTAAGGCGTCATCATCTTCCGGAAAGTCGGCTGGATCCGGGAAGGAAGCGCTCATGATGCTACCTTCGGCTCCAGGGAGTCTCTGCCAGATTTCTTCAGTTACAAAAGGCATAAAAGGATGCAGCAGTTTCAATGCAGCGGTCAGAGCTTCCAGTACCGTATGACGTGCTGTATCTTTGCGTTTTTGATCTTCTCCGTACAGTTCCTGCTTGGCCATTTCAAGGTACCAGTCACAGAATTCATGCCATACAAACTGGTAGCAGAGACCGGCCGCTTCGTTGAACTGATAGTCGTCAATGGCCCGGGCCACTTTCCCGCTGACCTGGCCGATACGGGTGAGGATCCAGCGATCCGCAAGGGTTGAGGGTGTTACTTCTGTGGGTTCTGTTTCATTATCATCCAGGTTCATGAACGCAAAACGGGCGGCGTTCCATATTTTGTTGACAAAGTGGCGGTATCCAAGAATCCTTTCTTCAGAAAGTTTGATGTCCCGGCCCTGGGCGGCTAAAGCAGCCAGGGTGAATCGAAAGGCGTCTGTGCCGTACTCGTCCATGATCACCAGGGGATCGATCACGTTTCCCTTGCTTTTGCTCATCTTTTTGCCGTCCGCATCCCGGACAAGCGCATGGATATACACATCTTTGAATGGGATATCCCCCATGAAATGAATTCCCATCATCATCATTCGTGCGACCCAGAAAAAGAGGATGTCGAATCCGGTGACCAGGGCGGCGGTGGGGTAAAAAGTGTTCAACTCAGGTGTTTCATCCGGCCATCCCAGGGTGGAAAAGGGCCAGAGGGCCGAACTGAACCATGTGTCCAGCACGTCGGTTTCCTGAGCGAGATCCTGGCTTTCACAGCGGGTGCATTTTGAAGGTGCTGTCTTGGCCACCGTGATTTCACCGCATGCCTGGCAATACCAGGCCGGTATCCGGTGTCCCCACCAGATCTGCCTGGAAATGCACCAGTCCCTGATGTTGTCCATCCAGTCGAAATAGACCCCCTCCCAGTTTGAAGGATAAATACGGGTCTTTCCATCCCTGACCGCATCGGCGGCGTCTTTGGCAAGCGGTGCGGTTTTCACAAACCACTGTTTACTCAAAATGGGTTCGATCATGGTTTTGCACCGGTAACAGTGACCCACAGCATTCTGGTACGGTTCAACTTTTTCAAGGAGGCCGGTCGTTTCCAGGTCTTCTAGAATTTTTTCACGGCACGCAAACCGGTCCATACCCTCATAGGGACCGGCCAGTTCGTTCATGATGCCATTGTCATCAATGACCTTGATCCGCTCCAGATTATGCTGGTTTCCGATTTCAAAGTCGTTGGGATCGTGGGCTGGTGTGATTTTCAGTGCTCCGGTACCGAATTCCATGTCCACATAACGGTCAAAGATAACGGGGATGGGTTTTTTGAGGACCGGGAGCAGCACCCGGGCGTCTTTCAGGTGACTGTAACGGTCGTCTTTGGGATTGACCGCCACGGCCGTATCGCCCAGCAGGGTCTCCGGCCGTGTTGTGGCGACGATGAGGTGACCTGTTCCATCTTCAAGAAGATACCGAATGTGATAAAGATGGCTCTCCTGGTCCTGATGCTCCACCTCCAGATCCGCCAGGGCCGTGTGGCATCGGGGGCACCAGTTGATGATGTAGTCCCCGCGGTAGATGAGGCCTTCCTCATAGAGGCGCACGAAAACCTCTTTAACGGCTCTCGAAAGTCCTTCATCCATGGTGAATCTTTCCCGGCTCCAATCACAGGAACAACCCAGTCTTCTCAATTGATTGATGATTAAACCGCCGTACTTTTTGCGCCATTCCCACACCAGCTCAATGAACTGTTCCCTGCCGACGGCATGGCGGTCCGTACCCTGGGCTGCCAGGTCTTTTTCCACCACGTTTTGGGTGGCAATGCCGGCATGATCCGTCCCGGGCTGCCACAGCACATTGTAGCCTGCCATTTTCTTGTAGCGGCAGAGTATATCCTGAAGGGTGTTGTTCAGGGCATGGCCCATGTGAAGGGTTCCGGTCACGTTGGGAGGCGGGATCACAATACAGTATGGTGATTTCTTGGCTGCGGCCGTTGGTTTGAACAGATCATTTTCCTCCCAGTACTGGTACCATTTCTGTTCAACGGCCTTTGGTTCATAACTTTTGGCTATGGGTTCTTTTTCCATCGATAATCAGACTCCTCGGATAATGATATAAATTTTTTTATAGCAGGATAGGGTGAATCCATCAAGCGCATAACGGGGTCAACTCCGCCAAAGTGGCTACGACGGCTGGACCGGTAAAAAGGAAGGGGGTTGTAACGGTCTTACAACCCCCCTGACGCTGCCAATTAATTTTGTTGTACTATGTGTCTGATGACGCGATGCTTTGTTTCAGGGCGTCTATGGCTTCCTGGATGACTTTTTCAGCCACCTCGGAAACGGTTTCACGGACCGCCTTATCAACGGTTTCCTGAATGACTTCGGTCAGCAGTTCCTTCATCCTTTCTTCAGAAATACCGGGAATATCATGGGTGACGGCGGTTTCTTCGGGCTTTTCATCGGCCTCATCAGTTCCATCTGGAGCCGGCTCCGCCAAAGTAGCGGATGCTACGACGGCCGGGTCGGCCAGCACATCTATGGGTTTTTCATCTTCATCCGGTTCTTCGTAACCGGAAGGGAATTCTTCAGCTTGTTCAATTTGAGGTTCTTCAGCTTCAGGTTCGTCTTTTTCGAGATCGGCCAGGATGTCTTCCGGTTTTTCAAAAGCAGATGCGTCTTTCTCAAGGCCAGCCAGCACATTGTCCAGGTTTTCTTGAGATTGTGCAGGGAACGGCTCGGTATCAGCCGCTTCAAATGCGGACGAGTTTTCAAATTTAAAATCCGAAGATTCCAGTGGTGAAAAGTCATCTCCTGGAAACGCTTCTTCTATTTCTGCCGACTCCGTCAAAGTAGCGGATGCTACGACGGCCGGGTCTGTTTTTTCTGCAACAAATGAAGGAGGCTCTAAACCCTCGGTGGTCATATCTTCTGGAAGTTTGATCGGGTCATGATCCGGCTCTTCCTCATCGAGTAGAAGCGGTGCATCAGCATCCGATCCGAAGGGATCTTTGCCTTCGCCCACCACATCCGTCAATTCTATGATTTCATCTGAACCGGGTTCATTGGGGTCGGATCCCGGATTCGAGTTGAACGTCGGGGCTTTTGTGCCTTCTTGAGATAGATCTAGATCGTTGCTCATCTGGGCTCCCCCACTGGCCGACTTCGCCAAAGTAGCTACGAGCCGACTCCGCCAAATTATCGGATGCTACGACGGCCGGGCGGCCGGAATGGATTTTATGAGATCAGTTTCTGCCGGACCCATAACATGAGAGCT
>CAYSFQ010000053.1:10693-14217 GCA_964430575.1 uncultured Desulfobacteraceae bacterium | reverse complement strand
TAAACACCTTCCTTATCCGGAACCAGTGCCCATTTCATGGTTTTGGACCCGGTCAGACCATCGGCGCCGGCGCGGGTTTGAAACACCGGTTCATCAGCATAAGATTTGAAATGATCCAATGACGGCATTTTCAGATCCGGCAACCGGTTGACGTTGCCCTTTCCCGAAAGGCGAACGGTGAGGGTCACGGAGTCCCCCACGTGAACCTCCGACCCGGAAAGACTGCACTCAATGGTGAATCGTCCCACGAGGCCGCTGAAATCTACGGGTTTTTCTTTTTCGGGAAATGGCAATACTTCGAGAGCAAGGGGTTCGCTGGAAACGGTCAAGGGCCGCCCGGTCCTGAGAGCGCCGCCAAAAAAAGGATCGTCAAACAGTCCTCTGGGCGTTCGCTTCCGAGCACTGTAAATCGTCAGTCCCATGCGGGCAGGCGGGATACGAAAGCGCCCGGGCTTCAGGGGCATCACCCCGTAGGAAACCTCCAGGATTCGGTAGGAGACGTCATGATAAATCGCTTGATACTCTTTTGGTTTTTCCAGCTGCCGAAAACCACAGCAATCAACCGAACCCGAAGCCCAGAAACGTGAGGCCCAGAAACCCGAACAAATCCCCGCCGCCCGAATTCAGAAACAGAAAGCCGAGGCCCTGCTGGACAACATCAAAGAAGACCGTGCGCGATTTCTGAAGTTCCAGGTCCCTGAAGCCAAAGGCCAGGGAAAGCCGTCGGGAAAGGACTGGTGATATGAAAAAAATTGCCTGCTTCCTAATATTTTTTTCCACGCTGATTCTGACGGAACAGCCGGTTAACGCAGAAGTTTCCGTGACCCTCAACCTGGATCGTCGGGAAGCCACCCTCGCGGATTCCATTCAGCTTCAGGTGCGCCTATCCGGCGCAAGGCGCAGTGATGCGCCCCTGGTTATCGAGGGTTTAGAACCCTTTCATGTAACAAAAGGAGGCAACGCCAGTCGGGTTCAAATCATCAACGGCCGGTACAATTCCGGTGTGGATTATACCTATTATCTTCAACCCAAAAAAAAGGGGGTGTTTCAGGTGGGGCCCGCCATCATCAACGTGGATGGGAAAACATCTAAAAGCAATGTGGCCACCCTGAAGGTGATAGCCGGCGGTGACGCGTCGGAGTCGGAAAAAGGGCCGGTTTTTCTCACAGCGACCCTCGGGGCCCAAAAGGCCTATGTGGAACAACAGGTCCCCTACACCCTGAAGTTGCATCTTCGCACCAACGTGAGCGATATCTCACTGGATCTGCCCGAGACCAATGAACTCACCTTTCGGCAGCTGGAAAAACCAAAAGAGTATCAGGCGATTTATCATGACGTCTCCTACCGAATTCTGGAGGTTTCCTATGGGGTGATGCCCCTGAAGCCCGGGCACTTTCGTATCCCGCCTGCCCGCATGGGACTCACGGTTTACAGTGCCCGGAAGCGAACGCCCAGGGGACTGTTTGACGATCCGTTTTTTGGCGGTGCCCTCAGGGCCGGGCGGCCCTTAACCGTTTCCAGCGAGCCCCTTGCTCTTGAAGTACTGCCATTTCCCGAAAAAGAAAAACCTGCATCTTTCAGCGGTCTTGTGGGGCGGTTCACCATCGAGGGCAACCTTTCCGGGTCGGAGGTTCATGTTGGGGACTCCGTGACCCTCACCGTTCGCCTTTCGGGAAAGGGGAATGTCAACCGGTTGCCGGATCTGAAAATACCGCCATTGGATCAATTCAAATCTTATGCCGATGAGCCGGTGTTCCAAACCCGCGCCGGCGCCGATGGATTGACCGGGTCCAAAACCATGAAATGGGCACTGGTTCCGGATAAGGAAGGTGTTTATACCATTCCCCCATTTACGATCAGCTATTTCGACCCCGAAGCCGAAACCTATCGGACCCAGAAAACGCAGCCGCTCAGCTTGAAGGTTCTGCCGGGGAAAGCGCAAACCCTTGTAACAGCCCTGCAGACGGAAAAATCAAAAGACCCCTCAAAGCCTGCCAAACAGGAAGTAAAAGAAATCGGCCATGACATCCTCCCCATCTATACCTCAATTTCGGGGTTGAAAGATGACGGTTGGTTGTCATCAAAGGCAATGGGCCCTGGCAACCTGTTTTGCTGGGCCATACTCATGGCGCCTTTTCTAATTTATGGGGCGGTTTTTCTGGGTTTGCGGTTAAACAGAAAGTCAGACCAGGCCATTTACGCTCAACGGGCCAGAAAGGCGGCCCATGTTTTTCTGAAAGAATGCCGCCGTGACCACAAGGACGCGAACGGCATGATGACCGCCGTTCGGGATTATATGAATGATCGTTTTCAGTTATCCCTTGGGTCCCTGACCCCCGCCCATGTGCCGAAGCTCTTGATGGAAAAAGGGGTTCACCCGGATACGGCAGACAGACTCAGAAACGTTCTGGAAGAACTTGAAGGTCGCATCTACACGGGCGGGGAGGCCACCTGTGATTCAGCATCCAGGGACATTCTGGGAATTATCAAACAGATTGAAAAGGAGTTGCGGTGAAATATCGTTTCCTGTTGCCCATCATTTGTGTTTTGACAGCCGTTTTCCCGGTATCGTCGGCCTTTGGCCAAGACCATCAGGGGGGCAAAGAATGGGAGGAAATTTTTTATAAGGCCAATCAGGATTATCGGGAAGGAAAATTTCAGGAGGCCGCCCAAGACTACCAACAGCTGATTCGCACGGGTCATGATGCGCCCCGCATCCATTATAACCTGGGGAACGCCTGGTTCAGGATGAATCAGCTGGGCCGGGCCATCTTAGCCTACGAGCGGGCCCATATTGCCATGCCCCGGGATGCGGATCTCAACTTCAACCTGGCCCATGCCCGGGACCAGGTGGTGGATGCCATTCCCCCTTCAAGGGGATTTTTCAGTACAGCGTTTTTCTGGTTGCCGACCGTCAGTCAGAGTGAACTGTTCTGGTGTTTTACGATCCTGAACCTGCTGCTCTGTGCTGCCCTTTTGATCCGCCTGTTTCACCGGTCCGAATGGCTTTTCTATATGTTGCTGTTGGTGCTGTGCCTCTGGCTGGTAACGGGGCTTTCCCTCGGGATGAAATGGGCCCAGGTCCATGATGACCACCGGGCCGTTATTCTGCAAAAAGAGGTTGAGGTTCTGGCAGGGCCCCATGAGGGGGATACGGTCCTATTCAAGCTGCACGAAGGCGCCATCGTGGAGCAGGAACGCTCCGAAGGAAAATGGTGTCTCATTCGACTGCCGGACAAGAAACGGGGCTGGCTGCCTGAGGAGGCTCTGGAACTGATTGCTCCAGATGTTACTCACGCAAAGCCGCCAAGACGCAAAGAAAGAATGAAATGAAACCGGATAAATATCTTTGCGCCTTGGCGGCTTTGCGTGATAATTTTTTTGGCTGCGGTTTATCCGGATCAGCCATTAATGGGGCCGTTTTGCTCTATTTTATCCTTTCAACCCATCCGTATGGATCGGGCTTTTGGCCGTACTGAATGGCAACGATTTCATCATAGAGTTTCTGGCTCAACTCTCCCATT
>CAYSFQ010000053.1:1478-10593 GCA_964430575.1 uncultured Desulfobacteraceae bacterium | reverse complement strand
GCCGTACTGAATGGCAACGATTTCATCATAGAGTTTCTGGCTCAACTCTCCCATTTGGCCGCCGGCCACCACATAATCGCGACCCTTAAAGGTGATTTGTCCCACCGGAGAAATCACGGCCGCCGTACCGGTGCCGAATGTTTCTTGAAGCCTGCCGTCATCCGCCGCCGCAATCACTTCATCAATGGCAAGGGACCGCTCTGTCATTTTAAGGCCCCAGTCTTTAACGATTCGAATGACGGAATCCCTGGTGACCCCGGGCAGGATGCTGCCGTTAAGCGGCGCGGTGATCACTTCGTCATCAATGCGGAAGAACATGTTCATGGTGCCCACTTCTTCAATATATTTCCGTTCCGCCGCATCCAGCCAGAGCACCTGCGTGAATCCCTTTTTCTTGGCTTCTTCGGCAGCCAGAAGGCTGGCTGCATAATTACCGGCCGTTTTGGCTTCGCCCGTGCCGCCGATTGCCGCCCGCACAAAGAAGTCTTCCACATAGATCTTAACCGGGTTCAGCCCTTCCTTATAATAGGCCCCCACCGGACCGATAATAATGAAAAACACGTAGGTGTTGGAAGGACGAACGCCCAGGTGCGGTTCAGTAGCAATCATGGTGGGCCGTATATACAGTGAGGTGCCGGGGCTTTTCGGAATCCAGTCTTGATCCAGAAGGATTAATTGTTTCATGCCTTCCATGGCTGTGGGTGTATCCACCCCTGGCATGCAGAGGCGTTGTGCTGAGCGATTCAGCCGTTCAAAATTTTCGTTGGCCCTGAAAAGCCCGATACCGCCATCCGCTACTGCGTAGGCTTTGAGCCCTTCAAAAATTTCCTGTCCATAATGGAGGCTCATGGCAGCCGGATCAATGGCCAGAGGGCCATAGGGTTCAATACGTGGGTTGAACCATCCCTTGGAAGCGTCATAATCCATCAGGAATATGTGGTCCGTTGTGATATCCCCGAACCCAAGCTGAGATTCATCCGCCGGCTTTGATTTCATCTTGTCAGGCGTTGCCGCCGTAATTTTTATATCCATCGTTTTCTCCTTAAATAACAAGTCATGGAACGGATGTCTCATAGCATATGCCGCAGACAAAAACAAGCAGGACCCCGCTAAAAAGGTTAATTAATTGAATTAAATTGTAATCAACTCATATTTTCGGTTGCCCAAACCGATGTTTTCGCCATGATTCAGTTGAATGGCCCAGTCGACTTTGGGATATACGGCACGAAATTTATCTTCACCTGGCTTCAACCCTTCCTTGAGGCAGGATGCCGTGGCCCCGATCTGCTGGTTGACCAGATCCGCGGAAGCCTGGTCAATGGCAACAGGATCTTTTGAGGCTACAATCCCCACATCATGAACAATGGGCGCATCGCTATGTTCATAGCAATCGCAGGCAGGGGTAATATCCGTCAGAAAATTAATAAAAAAGGAGCTCTTTTCTTTCCCTTTGAGCACAGCCAGCGTGTATTCCGTCATCTTTTTCTGCATCAGAGGAATATCCGCATTCCAGCTGACATCGATGGCGCCGTTGGGGCAAATGAGGATACATTCGCCGCAGCCCACGCATTTTTCAGGATCGATGGAAGCCTTTTTCTCCTTTAAAGATATGGCTTTGCCGGCACAATGACTCACGCAATCCCCACAACCCACACACTTTTTCCCTTTGACCTTCGGGGATACATCAGAGTGCTGGGCCATTTTTCCTTTTCTAGAAGCACACCCCATCCCTAAGTTTTTGAGGGTTCCACCAAAACCGGTCAGTTCATGGCCTTTGAAATGGGCCACACTGATCAACCCATCGGCTTCCGCAATATCCCTTGCAATATAGGCCGTTTGGATAAACGCTTGGTCAATGTCAACGGACTTAAAAGAAGCGCCTCGAATTCCGTCAGCGATAATGACGGGTGCCTTGACCACCGAATATGCAAACCCGTTTAGCACCGCCGTATGCAGGTGGGAGACGCTGTTACCCCTGGTTCCTGCATAGAGCGTGTTGGCGTCGGTCAAAAACGGATTTGCCCCCAGTCCTTCAACCCGGTCCACAATTGTCCTTAGAAAGTTGGGGCGGATAAATGCGGAATTTCCCTTTTCACCGAAATGCAATTTGATGGCCACCAGGCTCCTTTCGGCCACTGCATCATCCATGCCGGCTTCATCCAAAAGCCTGTTTAATTTTATAAAGATGTTTTCCTTAAAAGATGTTCTGAGGTCCGAAAAATACACCTTGCTTGCCGTCATTAATGTTTCCCCCGTTTGAAATATTTGAGCGCAAAAGCCCATTACCGAAAGCCAGGATTTTTCATTGACAAACCTACGGTACTGGATTATTTGTTTAGACTCAAGTTTTATAGTGAGTCTAATTTGGATGGTAGAACCATCCGAGATAATAATAGAATGAACAGAAAAGTTTTTTTACCCGGTTTCGGTTTTGTGGTGCTTCTGCTGGTTTTCTTTGTGAATGCATTTGCCGAGGAGCCCAAGCATATATTGAGCATTGAAGCTTATGATATGCTCAATACAGTCCCCGACACCTACCTGATTGATGTCAGGACAAGGGCTGAATACCAGCTCGTCGGCCATCCCATCAACGCCTACCTGTTCCCGTACATGTTCTGGACCACCCACCTCAAAAAAGAAGGTGATCGGCATGAATACGGCATGAACAAAAAGAACAGGGCGTTTTTAAAGGAGATCAGCAAGGTATTTAAAAAGACGGATAACCTGCTGATTCTCTCCAGGGATGGTAAGAGAAGTGCGCTTGCGGCAAAAGAACTTCTGAATGCCGGGTTCAAGAAGGTTTACGAAGTGAAAGACGGTTTTGAAGGATCCGAATTCCCGGTCTTCAAGGACAACCACAAAAACAAATTTTACCGCCAGCTTGCAAAAAGGAACAAAATTTACAGTTTTAATCACAGACGTCACTATGGATGGCAATGGTGGGGGCTCCCCTGGACCTATGTTATAGATCCGAAGTTTGCGTACCCCCCGGATCTGGTGCCATCTAAAAAGAAATAAGGAGGAATGATATGGATTCTCAAGGACTAATTGATTTAATGAACCAGGTAGAAGAAAAAGGGATAGGCTGGGACACGGTGCAGGAAAAGATCAAGGTTTCCCACCAGGTGTTGACGCTCTATTCAAATTCCGGGCCTGTGCCGGTCACCATCGAGAAGAGTTTGAAAAAGCTGCTGGAAGAACCTGAGGGCTAAAGATTCGGATAAAACAAAAATGCCGGCCGAGCCGGGTACGACTGGAAGGAGACAAATGATGTCTGATGTATTGCAGGTCACAGATGCGGATTTTGAGCAGGAAGTTATCAAGTCTGAAATGCCGGTTATGGTTGATTTCTGGGCGGAATGGTGCGGTCCCTGTAAAGTAGTCGGGCCGACCGTTGAAGAATTGGCAAAGGAGTATGAAGGCAAAGTGAAGATCGCCAAAATGGATGTGGACAGCAACCGTGAAACGCCCACGAAATTCGGTATCAGGAATATTCCCACCCTCATCCTGTTTAAAAATGGCGACGTTTTCCAAACCATTGTGGGGGCGCATCCCAAAAGCCACCTTGAAGAAGAACTCAAAAAACTCCTCTAGTTGAGGACGAAACCGACCGGAACCCGCTCGAAGAGGAAGGAGCGGGTTTTTTTGTTACAGGAGTTGGAAAAGTACCATGGAAGATCTTATCATCATCGGCGCCGGACCTGCGGGTCTCACAGCGGGTTTATATGCATCAAGGGCTCGCCTCAAAACTGTCTTGCTCGAAAAACTGGCGCCCGGGGGCCAGATTCTGACCACGGATTTTGTTGAAAATTATCCGGGGTTTCCCGAGGGTCTATCAGGGTATGAACTGGTGGATCGAATGAAGCGTCAGGCGGAGAATTTTGGTCTGAAAATCGAGGGAAAAGAGGTGATCCGCCTGGAATTGACGCCTGAGAAAAGGATGGTCTTTACGGATAAAGAGGCCATGGAAACAAAGGCCTTGATCCTGACCACCGGTGCATCACCCAGGAAACTGGGGATCGACGGAGAAGGTCTTCTGATTGGAAAAGGGGTTTCCTACTGCGCCACCTGCGACGGGCCTTTTTACAGGGACCAGGAAGTTGCGGTCATCGGTGGTGGTGATACCGCTGTGGAAGAAGCCATTTTTCTGACCAAGTTCGCAAGTCGTGTTTACCTGGTGCACCGACGGGATGAGCTGCGCGCCACAAAATTGCTTCAGGAACGTGTCAAAGCCGCTGAAAAAGTAACATTGGTATGGGACTCGGTGCCGACCCAAATCCTTGGGCAGGCAGGTGTTGAAGGGGTGGAGCTCAAAAATGTCAAGACGAACGAAATATCGACCCTTCCCGTTGAAGGGGTGTTTGTATTTATCGGGTACAACCCCAGCAATGACCTGTTGGCGGACCTGTCGCTCGATTTCGATGATTTGGGTTTCGTAAAGACAGATGACAATATGGAAACATCCATCCCCGGTGTATTTGCCGCGGGCGATATTCGATCAAAGATACTACGGCAGGTGAGTACCGCCGTGGGGGATGGCGCTACAGCCGCTTTCGCCGCTGAACGGTTTATTGAAGGCCACTAGGGCGTGATCATGAAGATGAAAACCAGACAATCAAAATGGGTGCTGTTGGACTTTATGTTAGTGGGCATTTGCTGCCTGTTTCTTCTAAGCGGTTGTGCCCTCTGGAACGATCTGTTTGGGTCGGAAGACGAACCGACACCGGCCGAGATTATGAGCGAGGGAATGGAGGATTTTAATGCCGGGAAATTTGAAAAATCGATCGAGACATTTCAGAAGATCAAGGACCGCTATCCTTACAGCACCTTTGCCATCACCGCAGAATTGAAAATGGCGGATGCCTACTATGAGAAGGGACAGTATGATGAAGCGCGTGATGAATATACTGAATTTGAAAAAATGCACCCTAGAAACAAAAATGTGCCCTATGTTATCTATCGGCAGGGGATGTGTCATTTCAGCAAGTCAGCGGCCATCGACAGAGACCAATCCAATACGCTCAAGGCCAAAGTGGAATTCGAACGGCTGATCAAACGGTTCCGGAAAAGCAACTACACGGAGCAGGCCCGCAGAAAGGTGCGGGAGTGTTATGTCAAGCTGGCAGAGCATGAACTCTATGTGGGGAATTTTTATTTCAGAAAAGGCTATTACCAACCCGCCATGGACAGATATCTTTACCTGATCGCCAATTATCCCGATGTGGGGCAATATTATCAGGCCCTTGAATCCGTTAGAAAATGCAAGGACAAGATTAAAGAATTAAAAGGCGAAAGGGAAACATCTTGGCTACACGGTTTCCTCTACGACTAGGCTGTAAATAGATTCAAGCGCCTCTTCCAGTTTTTCCGGATTGTCTCCTCCCCCCTGGGCCATATCCGGTCGTCCACCCCCTTTGCCCCCGACGATGCCGGACAATTCCCTGATGATTTTACCGGCATTAAATTGATCTGTCAGATCCTTTGTCACGGCACATATGAGCATGGCCTTGCCCCTGGCTTTGGCCCCCAACAGGATGATACCGGAACCCAGTCTGTCTTTGATCCGGTCCACCGCTTCCCGAAGTTCTTTGGGTGTATCGGCCTCCAGCTTTTTTGCGACCACTGAAATGCCTTGTATTTCCCTGACATCCTGGAGAAGATCCGCCGACTTTTCCGTAAAAAGACGACCCTTCAGGGATTCAATTTCTCGTTCCTTTTCCTTGGTTTCATCCAGCAGCCGTTTAAGCCTGTGAAGCAATTTATCTGGAGAAACCTTGAGCAGTTCAGCCGCATTTTTCAGCCGTTCATCTCTTTTCTGGTCATGGTGCAGCGCTGCCTCTCCCGTAAGCGCTTCAATACGGCGGACATTGGCGGCAACGGCACTTTCACTGATGATGCGAAAAACGCCGATATGGCCGGTTCGCCGGGTATGGGTTCCCCCGCACAATTCCAGGCTCAGCCCATCACCGATATCAATGATCCTGACCTCGTCCCCGTATTTCTCTTCAAAGATCGCCATGGCACCCGTTTTCATGGCATCCTCTTTGTTCATGATCTGTGTATTCAGCGGCAGGTTTTCGCGGATCCGATCATTGACCCACCGTTCCACTTCCAAAAGGTTTTCGGCGGAAACCTGGGTGAAATGGCTGAAGTCAAAACGAAGTCTGTCGGCAGCCACGCGCGATCCCGCCTGTTTGACATGATCCCCCAGGATTTCCCTGAGCGCCGCATGGAGCAGATGGGTGGCAGTATGGTTGCCGGCAACCCTCATCCGATGGGTTTCATCCACAGCAGCATTGACCGTGTCGCCCGCAGCCAATGACCCCTCTTCCAGACGGCCCCTATGAACAATCAGGTCCTGACCGTATTTGAAGGTGTTCTCCACTCGAAAATGCGCCACCCCGTTTGTGATCTGGCCCACATCCCCCACCTGCCCTCCGGATTCCGCATAAAAGGGCGTTTGATCCAGTATTATGGTTGCTTCGGCGCCCTTTTCCATTGAATTGACTTCCTGGTCGCCCAACACCAGGGAAAGGATCTTCGATTCGGTTTCAAGGGTCTCATAGCCCAGGAAACCACTGGCAAGACCGCGGGAGCGAAGATCGCGAAAGGTTTTCGGAACCGCCGCTTCCCCGCTCCCTTTCCAGGATTCCTGGGAAAGCAGGCGTTGTTTGTCCATGGCGTCTTTGTAGCCGGCCAGATCCACCTTCAAGTTTTCATCCCGGGCCACATCTTCCACCAAATCCACGGCCAGGCCGTAGGTGTCATAGAGCTTGAAGACCACGTCACCGGGTATAATGGTTTTACCCTTTTCCTGCAGCCGGTGGATTTCTTCTTCCAGGACCTTCATGCTGTACCTGAGGGTATCGGCAAACCGCCGTTCTTCGTTTTCCACAACGCCCAAAATAAAACTTCTGGCGCGAAGCAGTTCACCATAATCCAAGCCCATCAGGTCAATCACGTGATTGCAAACTGAGCGCAGAAAAATGTCTTCAAGGCCCAGACCTTGTCCAAATCGACTCGCCCGCCTGATAATGCGTCTCAACACATACCCACGTCCCTCGTTGGACGGCATGATGCCGTCACCGATGAGAAAGGAAACCGCGCGGGCATGATCGCTTATGACGCGGAAAGCCACATCCGTTCGGTCATCGCCACCATATTTTTTGTGCGAGAGGGATTCAATGTGTGCGATAATATCCTGGAACAGGTCGGTGTCATAATTGCTTTTGACCCCTTGAACAACCGCTGCCAGCCGCTCAAGACCCATTCCCGTGTCAATATTGGGTTCGGGCAGTGGCGTAAGGGTGCCGTCCGGACTTCGGTCAAACTGTGTGAAGACCAGATTCCAGATCTCCAGGTAACGGTCACAATCGCACCCGGGTGCACAGCCGGACTGACCGCATCCCACCGACGCTCCCTGGTCAATATGAATTTCAGAACAGGGGCCACACGGTCCGGTGTCCCCCATGGCCCAGAAATTGTCTTTTTCGCCCAGCCTTACGATCCGATCTGCCGGCAGACCAATCTCCTTTTGCCAGATGTCGTCGGCTTCGTCATCATCCTCAAATATGGAGACATGCAGTTTATCGCCGGGGAGGTTAAAGCCTTCCGTCAGCAGCTCCCAGCCCCAATGAACGGCTTCTTCCTTGAAGTAGTCCCCGAATGAAAAATTTCCCAGCATTTCGAAAAATGTGTGATGCCTCGGGGTGTACCCGACGTTATCCAGATCGTTGTGCTTTCCCCCGGCGCGCACGCATTTCTGGGCCGTGGTTGCCCTCGAATAACCGGGATTCTCTCCCAGAAAAGCGTTTTTAAACTGGACCATGCCCGCATTGGTAAAGAGCAGGGTCGGATCATCCCTGGGGATCAGCGAGGAACTCTCTACAATCTTGTGGCCGTGTTTGCTGAAATAATTCAGAAACTGGTTTCTGATTTGCCTGAAATTCATTATGTCTCCTAATATAGCTGTTAGCTCTTAGCCGTTAGCTGTTGGCAATTCCTCTCGTTCCCACGTGGGAGCGTGGACAAATAACCCTGAACCGTTATTTGGTTTCTTTTTCAGCCGGTTCTTCCGATTTTTCGTCGTTTTCTGCCGGGTCTTTTCTAAGGCCTGTTTTACGAAGAATCTGATTCGCAATATTATCCCGGATATCCGTATTTTCCATCAGAAACCGTTTGACGTTCTGCCGGCCCTGGCCGATACGGTCGCCCTCAAAAGAATACCAGGCCCCGCTTTTCTCGACAATATCCAACGATACGCCCAGATCGAGGATGTCCCCCTCCTTGGAAATGCCTTCCCCGTAAATAATATCAAATTCCGCATTCTTGAAGGGGGGAGCGACCTTGTTCTTGACAACCTTGACCCGGGTGCGGTTTCCCACCACCTGATCGCCATCTTTCAAGGCCCCGATACGCCGGATGTCCAGGCGTTGGCTGGCATAAAATTTCAATGCGTTCCCCCCCGAGGTGGTTTCCGGATTTCCGAACATAACGCCGATTTTCATCCGGATCTGGTTGATGAATACCAGGCAGGTTCTGGATTTGCTGATGGTTCCCGTGAGTTTTCGAAGGGCCTGGCTCATGAGCCTGGCCTGAAGGCCCACATGGTGGTCGCCCATTTCCCCTTCAATCTCTGCCCTGGGTACCAGCGCGGCCACTGAGTCGATAATCAGCACATCGATGGCGCCGCTTCGTACCAGGATTTCAGCGATATCCAGTGCCTGCTCTCCCGTATCCGGCTGGGACACCAGAAGGTTGTCCACGTCCACCCCGAGCTTTCGAGCGTACACCACGTCGAGTGCGTGTTCCGCATCCACAAATGCCACCATGCCGTCCTTGGCTTGAGCTTCCGCGGCGATATGGAGCGCCAGGGTGGTTTTGCCCGAGGACTCCGGGCCATAAATTTCCACCACCCGGCCCCTGGGCACACCGCCGACGCCGAGGGCCAGATCCAGGGTCAGAGACCCCGTGGAGATGGCCGGGATATCGATGCTTTTATCCTCACCCAGCTTCATGATGGATCCTCGGCCGAACTGCTTTTCGATTTGGGAAATGGCCTGATCAACCGCTCTTTCTCTATCCATTTGTCTCCCCTTTTGTTACCTTCGGTAAC
>CAYSFQ010000053.1:0-1378 GCA_964430575.1 uncultured Desulfobacteraceae bacterium | reverse complement strand
TTTTTGAAGTGCATCCCTGAAACGCCCCATGCGGCGAACATCGCCATTAAGCCCCATCCACAACACCCGGGGATGACGTCGACTGCCGAAGAATCCCAAATTCCCGGGACTCACATCAAAGGGATCGAACCCGGCGCAAACTTCTTTTACTGTTTCCCCAATGGATTGGATCTTATCCTCGAGAACATTCCCCATAAACACCATGGTAAGGTGAATGTTGTCCGATTTAACCCAAGCCAAATCCAGGGGCAATTCCTTTCCCGTCCGGGACACCTCCGAAATGACCCTTTTAATGTCCGGCGGCAGTTCAAATGCCAGGAATGAACGGATCTCCATTAAGGTACCTGCGAACCCAATCCAGGGCCATCATGGCGCTGTTCAGTTTAATCTGTTTTCTTCTTCCCCAAAAGCGGTATTTTTCCGTAAAGGTCCCTTTTTCGGAAGAAAGGGCAATATGAACCGTGCCCACGGGTTTATCCCGGCTTCCCCCGTCGGGTCCGGCAATTCCGGTGACCGCCAGACCCAGATCCGCATGCATAGAGGTCCGCACTCCCACTGCCATTTCACGGGCCGTTTCAGCACTGACCGCGCCATGGGCGTCAATGGTTTTGGCCGAAACCCGCAACAGGTCCACTTTTGCCCGGTTGCTGTACGAGACCACGCCCCCTTGAAAATATTGTGAACTGCCCGCAACTTCCGTCAAGCGATTACCGATGAGCCCCCCGGTACACGACTCCGCCACGGAAAGGGTTTTTTCGTTTTTCAGCAGTATCTCGCCCACCACTTCTTCCATTTCGCGGCTGTCGTGCGCGAAAACATAAGCGCCCACCATTTCAGAAATGGCCGTTTCAACCCGATCCAGGGTTTTTGAAATGGTGGGCTCATCTTTGCCCCTCAAGCTGATGGTAATGTGGTTTTCCGGAAAATGGGGGTAGAATCCCAGAACCACTTTTCCGATCTTTTCTTCCAGGGATCTGAATATTTCAGCAATACGCGGTTCATTGAGTCCGTATAGCTTCATGATCCGCTGCCGCATAACCGGCAGGGTTTCATACCGACCCAGGATATCGGGCAAAACGAATGTATCAATGAGGTAGCGCGTCTGATCGGGAACGCCGGGGAGAAAATAGAAATTGACCCCTCCGGTTACAAGGGAAAAACCGCAGGTGGCGCCTTTGGGATTAATCATTCGGGCTCCCTCGGGCATTAAAGCCATTTTCTTGAGAGATTCCGTCATTGTTATTTTGCGTACCCTGGCATATTGCTCGATTTTCTTCAGCATCTGATCATCGATGCAAAGGGGGCGGTCAAGGGCATCGGCAGCGATTTCACAGGTCATGTCATCGGTGGTGGATCCCAGACCCCCGGTTACGATGAC
>CAYSFQ010000052.1:11866-14239 GCA_964430575.1 uncultured Desulfobacteraceae bacterium | reverse complement strand
GAAAAAGTGGGCAACCACCCGGCGCCCACCACCACTTCCCCGGCCTGCCCCATGAGCCGTTCAATTTTGGCGGCGGTCACCCGCACCGTGCGATCCAGTTCCCCTGATTTTTGCAGTACCGGTGATTTTTCGGCAGTTTCTTTTGGAACCGGCTTGATATCCTCGGTTTTTGCAAGGGAAAATTCGCTTTCACTGTCGATTGGCACAACTGGCACAGGATCTTCGACGAACGGTTCCTCCACCGGAGAGACGGGGATAGGCGTCTCGCCATGAATGATGGCGGTCATGGCGGCCATGAGATGGTCAATTTCTTCGCCATGGCGGCTCACCCAGTCCGTTCCACCATCGTGGATGGATTCCGCAATATTAATGAGAATATCCACAATCCGAAGCAGAATATCGATCTGCTCTGATCCCAGCGACACCGCGCCTTTCTGTGCCGCAACAAAACAGTCTTCCATGGCATGGGCCACTTTGACCGCGGCATCAAGGCCCACAATCCTGGCGCCTCCTTTGATGGAGTGGGCCGCCCGCATGAGGGCTTCAAGCTGATCCGTGGCCCCGGGATTGTTTTCCAGGGCCAGAAGGCCGTCACTTAAAACCGCCACATGGGTTTCCACTTCCGCCTGGAAAAGATCAAGCATGGCTGGGTCCGCCGCAAAGGTTTCGCCGGTCTGCTGTAGCGGCTTATCCTGATCTTCCATATGAGGTTCATCAAGACCTGTTTCGAACGATTTTTCGCTTTCCAGAGGGGACGGTTCCTCCGGTTCTTGCGCATGGTGGTTAGTCGCATTGGCTCCTTGATCAACCATGCCCGCAATAACGTCTTTAACCGTCTCAATCTCTTTTCCGGTAGGGGCACGATGCTTCGTGCCCCTACGACCACCTTCACCCACGTGTTCAGAGATACGGTTCAACATGTCAATGCCCTGAAAAAGGATGTCAGTCTTACCGGAATCCAACCTGATGAACCCCTTCTGAGCGGCCACAAAAAAATCTTCCATACCATGGGCAATATGGGCTGCTCCATCCAGACCCATAATCCTGGCAGCCCCTTTGAGGGAATGAGCCGCCCGCATCATCGCGTCCAACAGATCTGCCGATGCCGGATTCTGCTCCAACGTCAGCAGTCCATCATTCAAAATGGCCACATGGTTCTGGGTTTCCGTTCGAAAAAGGTCGCACATGGCAGGATCCAGCAAGGCTTCCGCATCTTCCTGAGGCGCATCTTCCTGAGGTGCGTCTTCAACAGGGGGCGAGGGGGTATCTGGCGGGAGGGATGACTCCGGTGATTCACCGGCCGGGGAAAATGTGGCCTTATTCACCCAAGCATTGATCTCTTCAGTGTCCAGATCAATCCGTGGCGTTTCTCCTTCCTGGGGCGCTTCAGCCATGTGATTGAGAATTTCAACCCCTTCAAACAAGTATCGGAGTCCCGCTTCATCCAGTGAGAATTCGCCTTTTTCGGCAGCCACAAAAATACTTTTCATGGCCTGGGCAATCACCACCGCCCGATCCAAATCAATAATCTGCGCCCCACCCTTGATGGCCTGAATTGCGGAGATCATGACATTGAGCCTGTCCAGGCTGTCCGGATCGACTGCCAGCGCCTGAAGACCGTCATTAATGGTCAGTGCATGCCGTTTGACCTCTGAACGAAAGAGATCCATCATGGCGGAAACATCACGCGCTTCTTGTTCACGCCCTTCGTTCACTGAAGACTCCTTTTAAGGTTGTAAAACAGCAGTTCATCATCGAGCAGGGCCACATGTTTCTCGTCCCATTTGAAGATGCCCTCCGTGAAGGTGGATTTGCACTTGGCGATGGTCACGGGGACGTTCTGGAGAAGGATCGGGTTAAAGTGATGTATACCATGGATTTCGTTGACCGGAAACACCCACTGTTCACTATCCTTCGACACCACCATCAGCCGTTTCTTGGCCTTTTCCGTACCATATTTTTCAAGGGGCGCATCCTCCAGATTCATGAGGTGTTTTAATGAGACACACAGCTGAATTTCACCATGCACATTGACAAGACCCAATAAGATAGGGGTTTTTCGGTGGGGAAGGCTGTGAATATTGACGTCGTCAATGATCTCTGCAAACAAACCGGCTACCAGCGCCATCCATTCTGATTCAATACGAAAAACAACCACGGCAATGGCACCAGCAGTCTCTTTGCCCTTTTTTTTCACAAGGATGCTTCCCCACTCATCCTTGTATTCTTCGGGAAGCGCCCGTTCCAGGAGATTCCGGCCGGCCTGAGTAAAAACATCGCAATTGCGGCAATGGATCACTTCTTCAAGCCTTGGACAACGGGGCTCTTCATTCCCCCAGACCCCTATCCGTTTCCAGCATCGATCCTTATTTT
>CAYSFQ010000052.1:0-11766 GCA_964430575.1 uncultured Desulfobacteraceae bacterium | reverse complement strand
AATTCAATGAAAGCCATATGGTTCAATGCTTCCACATGCTCCGGGTTCAAATAGATGGCCCTACTAAAAAACGCTTCGGCTTTATTCTCATTGTGCAGGGCTTCATGAATCAGCCCCATGAGAAAATGGGCATCCACGTGCACAGGATTGTCACCCAGAAAGACCTCGCAAAGTTCAAGGGCTTTTGGAAGCTGCCCCTGATCCGCCATTTCGCGCGCCTCCAGAAACAAATTGACCGCCGTATCAGGCTTCGGCGTGCTCATGTCGGGCTTGGACCGATTTTGTTGTTCAGTCGATTTTCCGGATAGAACATCAACTGGCATAAAAGGTTTCCGGATGGGTTTTATTTTCTCTTCATGGGTCTGCCGTTTAAACTGTGCCTTTGTTGCATCAACCGATGAGTCCTTTCGCCTGGATTCCCTGCACCGCTTGCGGCAAGCGAAAACGCCGGTTTCGTTAACTGCCTCAAAACCCCAATCGATGGCCGTCTGCCGCTCTGCATGGCCACAAAAAAAGATGCCGGTTTCAGCCAGCAGCCGACTCATGGTTTCAAGGGTTTGATTCCTTGCCTCAGGGCTCATATAAATCATTAAATTTCTACAAAAAATCACGTCATATGGGGCACCGGCCGCAAAGCGGTTCTCCATGACGTTGCCGGACTTGAACTGCACCTTGTCGCTCACATGGCCTAACAGTTGATACCCATGGTTTTTTGGCTGGAAATAGCGATCTCTGAACGCCAGATCCTTTCCTCGAAAGGACCCCCGCCCATAAACCCCGAGCCGTGCCTTGGAGAGTGCTTCCTCACTGATATCCATACCGGTAATTTGGAAGCGGTCCTTTTTGATGCCCGCATCCATGAACGCCATGGCAACTGAGTACGGTTCCTCGCCCGTGGAACAGGGAATACTCAAAACTTTAAGCATACGGCCTGAATTTTCGGGCAGCCAGGAATCCTTTACAAAACGGACAAGATAAGTAAATACTTTCCGGTTCCTGAAAAACCAGGTTTCCGGCACCACCACCATTTCAATCAGATTCTTCCACTCATCATTTGAATCCACGAGGGTTTTCGCATATATCTCCAGGCTGGTTAAATCACATTGATCCATTCGCCGCCGGATGGCTTTCTCGATGACCTTTCTACCGATAGCGGCCGTGTCCAGCCCGATCTTTTCCTCAAGTAGCGATTCAATGATGTTCATTTTCATCATAAACGTTTTCAAGCGCCGGTAAAAAATGGAAACTCTCAGGAAGAAGATCCAGATCCACATATTGAATCATCTCTTTTTCTTCCATCAAGAGGCCGCCCAGATACGGCGCTTCCTTCATTTGCAGCCCGGGGGCCACAAAGGCACTTTCATCTCTTCTCGCAGTTTCCGTAACCCGTTCGGCCATAAGCCCCAGGATATAGGGCGTATTGTCCTCTTTGACATAGTCCACCAGAATAACACGCGTACTCATACGCATCTCACAAGGCTCTCCCTGAATCAGCCTGCGAAGATCGATCACGGGAACAATGACCCCGCGATAATTGAACAGACCGGCAACGTAATCCGGGGCGTGAGGCACCGCCTTCAGTTTCACGATGGGAGCCACCTCGCGAACCCGATCGCATTTCATGGTGTACATGATGTCGCCCAAATAGAACAGCAATACAAGCATACCCCTCCGAGCCAATTTCAAAACGCCCCTTTTTGCCCGATCTCTGCGTCAAGCGTAAATTTTAATCCTCGAAATATTCACTATATTCCTGTGGTAAAATTTCCGTTTTCCTTAATCTCGAACAAAAATGAACATTTTGAAACAGGCTCCCTCCTATTATCTCTAACTCACCTTAAAGCGACTCACCTCATCCTGCAGCCCCCTTGCCGCCTCATTGAGTTGTTCGATGGCGGTATAGGATTCATGCAGTGATTCCATGGTCTGCTGCATTTCCTCGCTTAAATTAACGATGGCCGTATTGATTTCCGTGGCGTTTTTGGACTGCTGCGCCATGGACACGTTCACATTCTCAAAACTGGGGGAGAGTGCCTGGACCTGCTCGATGATCCTGGCCAGTTGTGTACTGATCCGGCCCACATCTTCCGCACTTCGCTTGACCTCTCCAATAAATTTATCCATCTCCATGACGCCGGCGGAAACCGCCGATTGCATTTCCTGAACCATCTGTTCAATATCCAATGTGGCAACAGCCGTCTGGTCCGCAAGTCTTCGAATTTCCCGGGCCACCACATTGAACCCCCGACCATATTCACCCGCCTTCTCCGCTTCAATGGCCGCATTGAGGGAGAGCAGGTTGGTCTGGTCGGCCACCTTGGTGATGGTGACCACAACATTGGTGATGTTTTCAGCCTTTTCGTTAATGGTTTCGAGGCGCCCCGAAATGGATTTGGAGGCAGATTCCATTGTCAGCATGGCCGCTTCCATTCGGCCCAGATCCGACTGCCCTTTTGTGGCAAAACCAGCAGTTTCCTGGCTCATGGCGGCCACCTGGTCCATGGTTTTCACCAGCTCGTTGGACAGCTCGGATATTTTCTCAACAGACGCCACCACTTTGTTGGTGGATGTCAGTTGATTGCTCATGGTCGCCTCCTGCTCCCTGGCGGTGGCAGCCAGTTCCGTGGACGATGAGGTCACCTGTATGCCGGAGCGCTGAACCTGTCCCAGAACATTTCGAAACGAAGACGCCATTTCGTCTATGGCTTTGGGCAGGGCACCGACTTCATCCTTTCTACGGGTATCGATGCTCACGGTGAGATCAAATTTTGATAACTGGTGGGCAATCTTTGAAACGTTTTGCAGGGGTTTTAAGACCAGCGCGCGCATGGATAAGATCAGGGAAACCACCAGCACGAGCAGGATGAGAAACACACCGATGCTCTGGCTCAAAATGGCATTTTCCAGTTGGGACCGCGAATTGGCCTCAAACTTGTCCGCATCCAAGGAAGCCTCTTTTTTGAGGTCTTGAATCTTTTGCTTCAGGATCTTATCCGAATAATAAATCTGAAAAACACCGATTTTCTTCTGGGACCGAAAGCACTCGACCTGCGAAGACAGGTCATTGTTAAGCGCCAGATCTTTTGGAAGCGCGTTTCCGATTTCCACATCGGGATTTCGCCAGGCGGCGGCAAAAGGCTTACCCCGCTCATCCAGCACCTTGATGGCCACAATCTGCTCATAGTTCATGAAGGGCTTGAGCGATTGTTTAAGCCCTTCCTGGTCCAGATTGTACAAGTAGGCGGCACCGATACCATTTAAAATCTGGGTGCTGAAATTGATGCCACGCTTCAGGATACGCTTTTCCTCCATCTCCCGGTCGTTGATGAGTTCATGGTAACCTCTCAGGATTTCATCCGTAAAGTTATCCACCATTCTAATCTCAAACCGGATTAGAATATACCCGCCCAGCAACACCAAAAGACACACGATACCGGATGTTGATGCCACGATTTTTGTGACGATGCTCCAGTTTTTCATGGCTGCCTCATTTGATTATTTTGAAATGTATTTGTGGATAATTTCGTCATAACGCCCACTGCTGTACAATTGCTTCAGGCCGTCATTAAAATCATCCCGGACCTTTTTGTCAACAAATCCCACGCGAAAAAGAGTTTTTGGAAAAATATACCACATATCAATGGGTTGTGCTGTATCCACCATTTCATTCTGTTTTCGATGGTGGTAAAAAATGTACTTATCCAGAACGATTACATTCACACGATCCCCGTACAGCAGATTGATCTGGAGTTCCTGTTTGCTGATTTCACGGTAATCGGGAGACGCATCCGCAGCCGCCACGAATTCCTTGCCCAGGTATTTTCTGGCATTCTGAAAGGTCAGGATGCTCTTATCCTTAAGATCACCTATTTTCTCTATCTTGAAATTGTTTTTCTTCAGGCTCACCGCCACATTGTCGCAGGCAATGTGCGGATCGGACAAAAAGACATCGAGCCCCGAATTTTCATTGACGGTCAACACCCCGTCCACGTCTCCTTCAGTGATTTCCCGAATTCTGCGGGCAAAAGGCACATATTTGGTCTTGACCCGGTACCCTTTCATTTCCAGCGCTTCCCGCACGATATCCATTTCAATGCCGCAGTTTTTCTCCGGAATATTGTAAGGCGCAAGGGCCAGACCCACGGCAAAAGTCAATTCTTTGGGTTCAGCGTGGGAATCGGGACATAGCAATGCACCCATCATCATTGTTAACAAAAACATACCGAAAGCCTTTTGCGGAATTTTCATTGACAGTTCCCCTTGTTCACACAGCTATCCCTGCTCATCCAACCCATCGCTTACCCTGAAATGTGACACTTCCTGCTGCAGGCCCCTCGCCGCCTCATTCAGCTGCTCGATGGCTGAAAAGGTCTCTTGCAGGGACTCAGCGGTGGAACGAATTTCATCACTGAGTCTGGCAACGGCGTGATTGGCTTTGTTGGCATTTTCAGACTGGTGACCCATGGCCACGTTAACATCGTCAAAACTGGGGGAAAGCGCCTGGACCTGTTCGATAATGCGCGCCAACTGCCCGCTGATCTTCCCCACATCTTCCACGCTCTGTTTCACCTCGGCAATAAACTTATCCATCTCCATCACGCCCGCGGACACGGCGGACTGCATACCTTCCACCATCTGTTCTATATCGAGGGTCGCCACGGCTGTCTGATCCGCCAACCTTCGAATTTCTCGTGCCACAACGTTGAACCCCCTGCCATATTCCCCTGCTTTTTCCGCCTCAATGGCGGCATTGAGGGACAGAAGGTTGGTCTGATCCGCCACCTTGGTGATGGTGATCACCACATTGGTGATATTTTCCGCCTTTTCGTTGATGGCCTCTAACCGACCCGATATGGATCTGGATGCGGCTTCCATATGATGCATGGCATCTTCCATGCGGGCCAGATCAGTCTGGCCTTTACTGGCAAAGCCGGCGGTTTCCTGTGATTTTTCGGCCACCTGCTGCATGGTTGCCTCCAGTTGGGTCGCCACGCTTGAGATTTCCGCCGCCGCCCGACTCACGCGACTGGTGGCGTCACCCTGTTGGTCCATGGCCGTCTGCTGCTGTTTGGCAGTGGCTGCCAGTTCCGTTGAAGAAGCGGTTAATTGAATGCCGGATCGCTGAACCTGCCCGACCAGCGCGTTGAGGCTTTCGGTCATTCGCTGGGTAGATATCAGTAATTTGCCGGTTTCATCACCCGGAGAACCCGTTTGATCGGACTTATCTCCCTTCACCATGGATTTCACTACGTCCACTGCCGCGGAAAGGTTACCTTTGGCGATTTCTCCTGAAATATTTGTGATGAGCGTGATCCGTTTGGTGATTTTGTTGCCGAAAAAAAGTGCCAGACCCACAATGGGGATCAACACCAGAACACCGCTGATGAGTATGACCCAAAGCATCTGCGTCATGGCGCTTTCCACATTTTTTTTCACGTCGTGATAATCATCTTCGTAAGTTCCAGCCCCGATCACCCAGTCCCAGGGTTCAAAATAGGTCAATGCCGCCACTTTCCATCGGGGCGCCTTATCTCCCACATTTTTCCAGGCATATCGATCATGAGCCACCTCATTTTTTTTCAGCTGAACGGCTTTTTCAACGATGGATCGGACGTAATAGCGGCCATTCGTGGACTTGGAATCCCATAGATCTTCGCCATCCCGCTGCCCCCCTTTTGAAATGATGTAATGCCCGCGATGAAACGCATGCTTGCCACCCAGGACATAAACATACCCACTCTTGCCCACTTTCATGTCCATAATGGCCTGGCGCAATGATGCGGGTGTCTGGAAGGGAGCCTCGGTGAAGAGCATCCCGATAATACGACCTTCTTTGTCGGTGATTCCCTTGCAGGCGGTGAAATGCCATCCATCTGCAAGATTGGCAATGCCATGGAACACCTGTTTCTTAAGGATCTGCTGAATGACCGGGTTGGCAACGCTGTTTTGAATCGACGGTAGGTAGATGTTCTTTAGCTTCTCTCCTTTTTTGGAAGAAATGGTTGTGGCGATCAGCACCATATCACCCGCCTCATTGACCCTCTGGAAGAGACCGTAGTTTCCACCGAATTTTCCCCGGATCACATCAATATAGGTACTGGGTTCGAACACTCCTGCAAGCATCATCTGGGGTATGGAAATGGTCCTTTTCTTCTGGCCAGAAGGGTTTACGGCTTTTATGGAAACGGTTTCGGATGACAGGGAAAACCCGCCCATGTCTTGAAAAAAAGCGTCCGAATCCTGCAAGCGACGGTCCAGAACCTTCTGTACCATCTTGCTGGTGGCCTCACAGGTATTGTAGACCGCAAGGGCAAGATGTTCGATGTTTTCGCGAGCGAGAAGATCCAGCTCCCCTTCAATCTTTTCAGTGACGCTTCTTTTCTCAACGAATGTCAGTGCCAGTATCACCAGAACCGGCAGCACTGCAGCCACCACCGGAAGTCCGATCACTTTGTGTTTCAACATTAATTTCATGCTTAATCCATTTCTCACCCGTTTTTTCGGCCCGGCTTACTTAAACCACCTCAAAACGGGATACCTGTTCCTGCAGCCCGAGGGCCGCTTCGTTAAGATCTTCCGCCGCCAATTTGAATTCCCTGAGGGATTCCAACGTATTCTGGGTTGCTGAATTCAAATGTTCCATGGTCTCGCTGATCTGCCCCGCACTTTTGGACTGATCCGCCATTCCCCCGCTCACGGCTTCAAAACCCGGCGGAAGCGTGCGCACTTTTTCCATGATCCCTCCCAATTGGCTGCCGATTTCTTTCATTTTGTGAGCCGTGGATTGAACCACCCCGCTAAACGTTTCCATTTCAGAAGATCCTGTGGATACGGATTTTTCCATCTCACCGACCATGTCTTCGATATCCAGTGCCGCCACCGCGGTCTGGTCCGCCAATCGCCTGATCTCATTGGCGACCACTGAAAACCCAAGCCCATATTCCCCAGCTTTCTCCGCTTCAATGGCCGCATTCAAACTCAACAGATTGGTCTGATCCGCCACTTTTGTGATGGTGACCACAATTGAGCTGATAACATGGGCGTTTTTTTTCATGGCTTCCAGCTTGGCTGAAACCGATGCCGTACCTTTCAAAACCTCCTGCATGGATGCTTCCATGCCCATCAGACCCGCCTGGCCGGCCTCCGCCAGGTCCGCGGTCTCGGTCGTGGCCAACGACACCTCATCCACGGTACCGGCAAGGGTTTCTGCTGTTTGGGAAATCATTTTTGACGATGCACTGACCTGGGCTGTAGATGCCGCCTGCTGGTTCATGGTCGCTTCCAATCCTCTGGAAGATGCAGCGATCTCAGTAGAAGAAGATGTCACCTGGCTGCCGGACTGCTGAATCTGGCCAATCAATGCATTGAGTTTTTCGGCCATGCTTTGAACCGCAGAAAAGAGAAGACCGGTTTCATCCCTGCTCGACGTAAACCTGCCATGAAGTTTGTCCAGCGTTTTTTTGGCATCAATCAGCTTTCCCTCTGCAATTTCTCCTGCAACATGGGTCAAATTGCTGATGGGATTGCAGATTCGTCTCACCGTAAAAAAGGCAATCACCATGAACAGCAAAATTTGAAAAGCAATCACCGCGATGGATGTGACCATGTTGGCATGGTTGAGTTCGTTGATCCTGGCATATAATTCTTTTTGTGGGGCCAGAATACCCAGAACCATTCCAGCCTTTGTAAGGGTGTAGAACAGTGAATGGTCTTCACCTTTCAGCTTCAATGTTTTCACCAGGATTTCCCCGGGTTTTATTTGTTCTGCTTTAGAAATGGCATCACCCCATTCCAGGGTTCTAAGTTTCTGCAGAACCTTCATGGGATTTCCCGGAAATGAAATTAGCAGGCGGCTTGAGATATCCGCGGCAAAGGGAAGCGATTTTGGAGTAGCCGTCATTTTAGAAACCATTGCCTGGAGTTTTTCCAGGCTGAAGTCTACGGTGGAAATACCGATAATGCGCTCTTTGGAATCAACCATTAATGCATCCACGGTAATCATGAGTGCCGTGGTGGCAGCCTCATCAAAATAGGGATCCGTCCAGTAAATATTAAGCTGCCTTTGCTGGTTCCGATCCCAATCTTCCGGAATCGCCAGGCGGTACCAGTCCTGATTGTGGTAGTCGTACTCCGGCGTGTTGAGATCCCAGGTAAACAATACCTGATTGTTTTTCCTAAAGGCGTAAGGGCCGAAACGTTCCCTGTCACGAAAGAGAACATTCGGCTCATACCAGAGACCGCCGCCAATGGCCTCTGGAAAATTCTTGAAATTGTTCACCAGGTAACCCTCGATTTGCTGGGTGATATCCTGACCTGTTTGGTGAACAATAGCAAAAAATGCCTCACCTGCCGTTGCCAGGTCAGCCGCATTCTTTTCCATGACCAGCATGGCGCTTCCGATCCGCTCAGCGTTTTGTCCCAACATGGCGCGAATGTGTTGTTCCGTTTCAACCCGCAGGTTTTTTCCGATGACCCGCGCGTTCTGAATCAGCAGTATGCATCCCAGAATAGAGGAAAAAGTAATGATGGCCACCATGAAAAGGATGTTCTGCTTAAGGGTTATCCGCACATTGAACCTCTTTGGAAAGGAATCCTTTAAATGTTCGAAATAATATAATACAATCCCGCGGGATGCAAGCCTTTCACGCTCAGCCTGGCGTCTATCACTTTATGCGCGGCGGAACTGTTACATTCAAAAAAATGGAATAAACGGAAACTCATCGTGAAAAAATCTGAAAAAAAGACGGCAGAAGATCGATCTGAACCACGGACGATTCTGGATGAATATCGTAGTGTGGAATTTTCCTTGAGCAAGAAAGACCCTATCTTTCAATTTCAGGTTCGGGATATATCCCCCTCTGGAATGGGGATTCTTGTCAACGAAGGGTCAAAGGCATTGAAATACCTGAAGGTCGGGCAGGTTTTGGACATGAAATACAATCCGGAAAACCCTGACGGTTCGCCTGAACAGATAGAAACGGAAATCAGGCATATCACCCGTGTTGCTGATGGTCGCTACAGAGGGCACTATCTGGTAGGGCTGCGCATCAAGAATGACTGAAAATCCATTTTCTTTTCATAATCCCCTTTTATTTGTTGTCCCCCCCATATATAATACGTCTGCAACTAAATGATAATCAGTGGCGGGACAGCCTGATAATGATGTTCAGACTCGATAAGGCTTTACATTTTGACAATGAAACAGAACAAACAGAAAACAGATAGCTACTATCACCTTCTCACCCGGAACATGCTCCTGACCATTATCATTGCTGCGGTCCTGCCGATGCTTGTGGTCAGCAGTATCATCCTTTACCAGTTCGACAGTTCCTACCACGAAAAAGTCTACGCCCACCTGGAGGAATTAGTCCTCAAACATAAACAAAATATTGACAATTTCCTGAAAGAGAAATTAGGAGACATCCGCTTAGTTGCAACGACGTTCAGCTTTGAAGAACTGAGCAACGAGGACTTCTTGAGGGACAGACTGGAATCACTGCAGCAGATATTCGGTCCTGTGTTTGTGGATTTAGGCGTAGTGAATGCCCGGGGCATCCAGGTGGCCTATGCAGGCCCGTTCAAACTGGGAAAGGCCCTCTATTCTACAGCGGACTGGTTTCAAGAGACCATCAACAGCGAAAACTTTATCAGTGATGTTTTCTTAGGCCTCCGTGGACTTCCGCATTTCATTGTGGCGGTTAGAGAGAACCATGATGGAGATTCATGGATATTGAGGGCAACCATCGACTTTGTAGCGTTTAACAATCTTGTAGAGAGTATCCGCATCGGAGAGACAGGATTTGCCTACATCCTGAACAGTGAGGGGGAATTGCAGACGAAGACGCTCATTAAGGAGATCCCACCTAGTGGCCCTTGTGCGGATTTTGTGGAGGGTGGGGGAAAGATTAAACGAAATATACAAATTATAGAGAGGGTTGATGAATTCGGGGAAGACGAGCTTTACGTGACAGCCTGTCTCAAGGACGGAAATTGGCTCCTGATCTTCCGTCAAAGGGCTTCGGATGCCTTTGCAGAGCTTTACAGGACTGTCAGAATCGCCATTGCCTTTATGCTGTTGGGTGTTTTAGGTATTGTGGCCACAGGCTATTTTCTGTCAAGAAGAATGGTCAATCGCATTGCGCAGTCAGACAAAGAAAAGGAGATGATTACCGAGCAGGTGGTGGAGACGGGCAAGTTGGCTTCGGTCGGCGAATTGGCGGCCGGTATTGCCCATGAAATCAATAATCCAGTGGCTATTATGGTTGAAGAGGCGGGCTGGATAGAAGATCTCTTAGAAGAAGAGGAATTCAAAGATGGAGAAAACCTGAGTGAATTCCAGCGAGCTTTACAGCAAATCCGGACCCAGGGGAAACGCTGCAAGGAGATCACCCATAAACTGCTCAGTTTTGCAAGAAAAACCGATTCCCGAATTCAGGATGTCCAAATCAATGATCTGATCGAGGAGTTGATCGCGCTCTCAGCACAGAGGGCAAAATACAGCAACGTGGAGATCCATTCAAATCTTCAGAAAAATCTCCCAACCGTGAGGGTTTCCCAGAGCGAACTTCAGCAGGTCTTACTCAACCTGATCAATAACGCCCTTGACGCCATGGAAAAGATCAGCGGGACCCTGAGCATATCAACTCGAATGGAGGGGGACAGTATCATTATGGGGGATCATCTCCTCATCGAGGTAGCCGACGACGGGCCAGGTATTCCTGCGGCAAATCTTGCAAAGATTTTTGATCCGTTCTTTACCACAAAACCTGTGGGAAAAGGTACCGGCCTGGGACTCTCCATCTGCTATGGGATTATTAAGAAAATGGGTGGAAATATTGAAGCGCGAAGTGTTGTTGATGGGGGGACCACCTTTACGGTGAAGCTGCCCCTGCCGAAATCAAAAGAGGAAAATGCCTGAAATTTGGTGTTTGGGATAAGACCACATGATTTTTTGCTGAAATGATGAAAATTTCTATTATATAAGGAGAGAAACCCATGCCTATGGCGAACGTACTTCTGGTGGATGACGAGGTTCCTTTCGTGGAAGCCATGTCTAAACGGTTGAAAAAGAGAGATATCAGTATCGTGACTTCTTTCAGCGGACCTGAGGCCTTGGATGTGCTTGAAAATGACCGGAGCGTCGAAGTGGTTATCCTTGATGTAAAGATGCCTGGCATGGATGGTATCGAGACGCTTGGTGAAATCCGGAAAAGGTTCCCCCTGGTGGAAGTCATCATGCTTACCGGTCATGCCACGGTTGAAACCGGCATAGAAGGGATGAAGCTTGGCGCTTTTGATTATCTCATGAAACCGTGCGATATGGACGTGCTCATGGATAAGCTGAAAGAGGCCGTGGCCAAAAAAAGAAAACATGAAGAAAAGATAATAGAGGCGAGGGTGAAAGAGATTACCACCCGTCGTGCGTAGACAGGGGCAGGATTATGCCGGATATGGAAGGCGTTAATTCAGATTATATCAGGCTTCTTCTCATTGACGATGAAGTGGGTTTTGCAGAGGTTATTTCCAAGCGATTGAGAAAAAGAGGGATGGTGGTCAAAACCGTTTTCACAGGAACTGATGCCGTCCAGGCAATCCGGAAACAGGATTTTGATGTGGCGATCCTTGATTTGAAAATGGAAGACATGGACGGAATAGAAGTCCTCAAAATTTTCAAAAAGGCCTATCCCGAGATGGCAGTGATCATGCTTACAGGCCATGGGTCCGAGACTGCCGCGAAAGAGGGCCTGGAGTATGGGGCTTTCGATT
>CAYSFQ010000051.1:0-14487 GCA_964430575.1 uncultured Desulfobacteraceae bacterium | reverse complement strand
ATGGGTCGACCCATTCATGTCCCGTTTCAATTGGGTGGTTTCCCATGACATCCAGTAGGCCGCTGGCAAAAATCAATCCGCCTGAGACGCCGGCTACAACCGTGGAAAACCCCTTTTCAGCAGCAAAAAGCGCTGCTGCCATGCCTGAAAGACCGCAGCCGATGATGGCCAGATCACATTCTAATGCGGCATCTTTGGACATCATGGCCGTGACCATCACCCATCCATCTCCAGATCAAAAGCCCCGCAATAAAGGGCTTCTTTGAGCTCTGCCTGCATTATCTGACCGTGCCACAGGACCGGACGTTCGCCGGTCCACCGCTCCTGTAAAAAATACCGGATATCATGGAGGCCGTCATACTCTTTTATGTGACCGCCCTCCTCCAGAAATGCTGAAACCCGTTTTCCACAAAATGTTCCCTGGCAGGCCCCTTTTCCCACCCGGCTTCGAAGGCCGATGGATTGCAGGTTGAGATCCCCGTCTTTTTCCTTGATGGATTTAACAACGTTATTTACGGTGCTTTCAGGCACCATCTCACATTCACAGAGGATCGGATCGTTATCAGGGTTTCCGACCCAGTGTTTCGGCCCCAGGGCCGGCTCGGTCCATTTTCCATAAGAAGAGGCCGGGAGGGGTTCTGTGCGGGTCAAACACGGCGCATGGATGCCCAGTTTTTCACATATGAGATCAGCCGTTTTCTCCGCCATGAAACGGAAGGTGGTCAATTTTCCCGAAGGGATGGTGGCAAAATTCTCAAGACCGTCGCGGCTGTGATCCAGCAGGGTGAACCCGCGACTTACGGAACGGTCATCCAGGGTTGAATCCATTTTCAGAAGCGGTCGCACACCGGCATAGGACCGGATATAGCGAATGCCTTTCAAGGTGGGGATCATTCTTGATCCTTCATTCACTATCAGGTCCACCTCTTTAATGGTGGGGGTGATCAGGTCGGGGGAATCGATTCTGACGGAGGTGGTCCCCAGAAGTGAGACGGTTCCGCCCGGGACAAGAATATCCCCGTCTCCGGGGCTGCGTAGTCGGTTGACCACCTGCTCCGTAATCCTGTGTGCGGTCACAAGCAGTGTCCCCTTGGAATAGAGCATCTCAATTTCGATCCCTGCCAGTGCCGCCACTTTCCCCACCCAGGGTCCGGCGGCGTTGATCACCTGCTCCGGTTGAACAATCGTTTCTTTACCGGTATGCACATTGGCCAGACGAACCGTTTTGATTCGATGGTTTTCTTTTTCAAGGCTGACCACCTGGGTATTGCAAAGAAGTGTTCCTCCCAGTTTTTGAGCGTGTGCTATGTTTTCAAGGGAGATTTTAAAAGGATCGACGGCTGCATCATCCACCTGGTAGGCGGTAATGATTCTGCTGGAAAGGGACGGTTCAAGATCTCTGGCGTCTTGAGGATCAACGGGCAGGCAGGGAATGCCGCATTTCCGGCAAAGGAACGGAAATTCGGCGGCATAGGTTTCATCATCGCCCTCAACAGCCACAAAGAGCCCGCCCGTGTCTTCAATGCAGTGGGGTGCCACCCGTTTCAGTATTTCATTTTCCTGGTGACACTCTTTTGCTGCCTCCGGGTCAGTGGAAACGTAACGCCCGCCGCTGTGCAGAAGGCCGTGGTTTCTGCCCGAGGCGCCCACATTGATATCCCCTTGTTCAACCACCAGAACCTGCACCCCTCGCAGTGCCAGATCCCTCGCGAGACCAGTGCCCGTAACACCCCCACCGATGATGAGCGCCTGAGTGTGCAAAGAATGCCTCCTGCCTGAAGTGGTGGAATGGAGAAAGTCATTGCCTTCAAAGTCAATGACAATTGAATTAATAGCCCCCAATTTTTTATTTTAGGGGCACTTTTTTGTCAACAAAAAAGTTGCGGTTTTATACATTTTTTTGTATTTTGGTTTCGATAACGAAAATAAATATGAAACTATACGGCTTCAGGGAGGTCGAAACTCCATTTTATTGCACATATTGATAAAAATTTCGATTGTGAAACTTTTCTTTAAGGTCAGACGACCATCTACTGAACGAGGGAGGTCCGAAAGTGTTGGAAGAAACAGTGAATGCAAAAGACGCCGCCAAAGTCCGCGGAAAATCGGTTCTTCTCCGCCAAAGGAAAATTGTTGATCTTGTCAAATCCCTCGGATTTATTTCAATTGAAAGCCTCTCAACAAATTTTTCGGTGACACCACAAACCATACGCCGGGACATCAATGAACTGACCCAGGCCGGACACCTTCAACGCCATCATGGGGGGGCCGGTCTCCCTTCCAGCGTAAAAAATGTGGCCTACACGGCCCGTAAACTCATCTGTATGCCGGAAAAAAGACGAATCGCCCACCTGCTGGCCCGGTACATCCCCGACAATGCGTCTCTTTTTATTGATATCGGAACCACCACGGAAGAAGTGGCCAATGCCCTGATTCATCACAAGGGTCTCAGGGTTATCACCAACAACCTCAATGTGGCCACCATTCTGAGCGAAAATGAAAACTTTGAGGTCATAGTGGCCGGCGGTGTGGTACGGGGCCGGGACAGGGGCATTACAGGGAAGGCAACGGTTGATTTCATCCGGCAGTTTAAAATCGATTTCGGGATTATCAGCGTCAGCGGGATCGACGCAGAAGGATGTTTGCTGGACTTTGATTTTCAGGAGGTCGGTGTGGGGCAGACCATCATTTCAAATTCCCGAAAGGTCTACCTGGCGGCGGATCACACAAAATTCGGCCGTGAGGCCATGGTACGCCTCTGCAATCTGCGGGATATCGATGCCCTCTTTACGGACCAAATGCCAGCGAAAAACATTTGCCGAATGCTCTCTGAAGCCCATGTTCCCCTCCATGTGGCAGAACCCCATGAAACGCCTACCCGCGTCTCTTCTGCTCCGCCGCGGTAGTGTCTGGAATTTTGAAACCTTTGATACTCAGGGGGCTAATTTTTTTCGAGGCATTTCATGATGTCTTCAGACGTAACCTTGTGGATGCGGATGGTCTTGTTCCTTGAATGTTTCCCTGAAACGATTTGAAATTTTCTTTTGGGAAGGCCTGTTTTTTTGGCAAGAAAATTGATAAGCGCTTTGTTGGCCTTTCCGTCTACGGGCGGGGCTGAGAGCTTTATCCGGTAAACGCCGTTCGCCTTACCCGTAATTTCCGTCTTTGAAGAACGGGGTAACACCTTTACCTGTATTACAGCCCCCACGGGATTTTCCATGTCCTTATTTTGCGCCGGCAACCGCACTACCCGCCCATTCGCATCGCCATTTCCGCGAGACTTGTCACCAGGAAGCGTTGTATGAAAACAATGATCAGAAGTACGAGGATCGGTGAAAAGTCAATCCCCCCAAAACTGATGGGCAGCCGCCTTCTGACCCTGTAGAGCACCGGTTCCGTGACGGTGTTCAAGAAGCGTATGATAGGATTGTGGGGATCCGGGTTGACCCAGGAAACCACGGCCCGGGCGATAATGATCCACATGTACAGGGTTAAAGCGATATCAAGTATTTTAGCAATGGCAGCCAGAAAATTTCCGATGATAAACATGGAATTTGTCCCCCTCCCCATTCAAAAAGTATCTTTTTTCAACCGTAAACGGTTTCCCATACGCTGATCCGGGTATGTCGAAGCAATCCGTAAGCCGGGTTCTGTTTTTCGAAAGGGTCACCCACTTTCGAAACAATGACCATTCATCTAGCCTCGCCCTTGCCGACGAGATCAAGCGACCTACCCGGGAACTTGAGCGGACCACCCTTAACGTTCCCCTATTTGGTCTTGCTCCAGGCGGGGTTTACAAAGCTTCCGCCGTCACCGACGGAACTGGTGAGCTCTTACCTCACCTTTTCACCCTTACCTCTTTAGAACGCCTAAGCGTCCTTATCAGAGGCGGTTTCCTTTCTGTTGCACTATCCTTCCCGTCGCCGGGACTGGGCGTTACCCAGCGCTTTGTCCTGTGGAGCCCGGACTTTCCTCCCCCCTGTCAATGACATGGGCGGCGGTCATTTGTTTTACTTCGGCATACCCGGGTTAACATATGGAATACGGTTAATGTTGTTGATAACGTTCATCCTCTCCCCAATACATGATCCGTGCACAACTGGGGCAGGTCATGAGTTTGTCCCCGCGGATCAGCTCGTTGAACTTTTGAGGCGGGATCGCCATGTGACATGTCTGGCACACCCCTTTGATAACCGGGGTAATGGCAATACCTTTCTTGTGGCCTTTGAGCATGTCATATTTTTTCAAAAGCGATCCCTCTGTTGCTTTACAGCAACGTTTGCGCTCCTTTTCAAGCTTTTTAAGATCCTTATCCAGAATTTTCATATCTCTTAGTATCTGTTTCCGGTCCTGGTCAAACTGCTGTTTCATGGTCTCGGCTTGTTTTCGATTATCGTCACAGGCGCTCTCCAGTTTATCTTTCTGCTCCATCAGTTCAATAACGGCAGTCTCCAGAGTCTCTTTTTCGTGCCTGATGCCCTCAATCTCCTTGAGTGCTGCTTTATATTCCTTGTTTGATGCGATACTGGATAATTTCACCTCACCCTTTTTCAAACGTTCGTCCAGGTCTTGAATCTCCAGTTCGGTTTCCCGGCGCAGGCTGTCGTGGGAGTCTAATTTATCCATTTCTTCCTGCAGCAGGGCTTCCGCTGCTGCCAGATCCTCTTCGCGCTTCTGCACCGCTGCTGGACCCCGTTCTTTTTGGCCCAGCTTATCCTTTATGCGAATGTCACAAGCCTGAAGATCGATCAAAAGTTTCATTGTTTTTTCCAATGTTCTCACCTCTTAACTCATTCAACGCGTTTGTGGTTTTTGGAGCCGTTTGCTTTAAGCAGTCCCGTCAAATTTTCCTGCCTCTCACATGCCGGATGTCATCCAGATTGGATCCATCTGGGTGCTATCCGTTTCGATCCCAACTTCCCAACCTCCTTTTCTAAAAAAATCCTCCAAGTGCTTACAAAAAATATTAAATGCTGTTTTTTCCGTATGGAAATGCCCGCCATCAATAAGGGCAATGCCGAGGGATTTTGCTTCCAGTGCAGCGTGATGGCCAATATCCCCCGTAATAAGTACGTCAGCGCCACTTCCTGCAGCAGATGATGTGAGACTGCCGCCTGAACCGCCAACCACGGCAATGCGCCGGACACTTTCTTTTTTTTGACCCACCAGACGAATGTGATCAGCGCCAAGCTTGTTTTTTACAGACTTTGCAAGGCTAAAAAGGTCGGTAGCCTCCGGTAAATTTCCTACCCTTCCGAGGCCTGTCCCGGGCTCTTTTTCGTGAGGTTGTAGAACTTCGACATTTTGAAGGCCCATAAGATTTGCCAGGATATCGTTTATGCCGCCCTTGGCAACATCCAGATTGGTATGCGCGGTCACAACGGAGATATGTTTTCGTGCGGCTTGGGCCAGGATTTGCCCGGGGTAGGCGTTGATTTCGATATGCGATACAGATTTAAAGATCAGAGGATGATGGGTGAACAGGACCTGGGCATTGGTTTCGGAAGCGTTCATGAGGGCGTCAAGGGTGGGATCCAGAGAAGAAAAAACCTTTTTAATCTTCTGCCCTGAATCCCCGATCTGAAGACCGGGATTGTCCCATGGTTCTGCCAGCCTCATGGGCGCAATGCGCTCAATCAGACGCAGAAAATCTCCCAATGTTGGTATCATCGCAAAACCTGCTTTTGGCTCCCTTTTAGAAAAGGTAAAGGGCGTATCCAGCCTGAGGATACGCCCTTCCTGAAATCTTCATTCCCGATTTGGGTAAAACATCCGTTTAAAAATGGCAAAGGGCATGAACACACAAAAACTGCAAAATTATGGTTTGTGGTGGGCCCACCTGGGTTCGAACCAGGGACCTACCGGTTATGAGCCGGTGGCTCTTCCAACTGAGCTATGGGCCCTCCAGATGCAGGCTGCTTTAGCGGCATCTTTCCGCCCTTTGGGAGCGGTGCCCTGGTTTTGCGGCAGCCAATCTCAATAGAATGAGCATCCATTCAAAATTTGTCAAGCAAAAAGCGGCGCAACCTGAAGGGTTGAAATCAGTTATTATCCATAAAGCTTTTCAATTTTCTGCTTCGACTGGGATGCCGCAGTTTTCTAAGGGCTTTGGCTTCTATCTGTCGAATGCGTTCTCGGGTTACGCTGAAATCCCTTCCCACTTCTTCCAGAGTATGGTCCGCTTTTTCACCAATGCCGAACCGCATGCGAAGGACTTTTTCTTCCCTCGGTGTCAGGGTGGTCAAGACCCTCCTCGTTTGTTCGGCCAGACCGAAATTGACCACGGCATCTCCTGGTGAAAGGATATTCTTGTCTTCTATGAAATCTCCAAGATGACTGTCTTCTTCCTCTCCAATAGGCGTTTCGAGAGAAATGGGTTCTTTGGCGATTTTCAGGACTTTTCTCACTTTGTCCAAAGGAAATTCCATCTTCTCGGCGATCTCTTCGGATGTGGGTTCACGTCCGTGCTCTTGAACCAGATACCGTGAGGTTCTCATGAGCTTGTTGATGGTTTCTATCATATGGACCGGAATGCGGATGGTTCTGGCCTGGTCGGCAATGGCACGGGTAATGGCCTGCCGTATCCACCAGGTGGCATAGGTGCTGAACTTATATCCCCGCTGGTATTCAAATTTGTCTACGGCTTTCATCAAACCGATATTGCCTTCCTGAATGAGGTCCAGAAACATGAGCCCGCGGTTGGTATATTTTTTGGCGATGCTGACCACCAGTCTCAGGTTGGCCTGAATCAATTCCGACTTTGCCCGGCTGGCTTTTTCAAGGCTTCTTTCCACCCGACCCAATTCGGCTTTCAATTCCCTGGGCGTCAAGCTGGTTCTTTCTCTGACCTGTCTAATCACCCGTCGCGATGCGTCGGCCTTGGTTTTCAACGCAATGAGTTCACACTTTTTCAAGTTTATGGGATCAATGACATCATCATCCCTGGCCGATTCGGGAATTTGTGCGATGCATCGGTTCAAATAGCTAATGGGTTTTCCACCCACCTCCAGCATGCACTCAGCAACGTTCTTATCAGCGGTTTCAACGATTTCCAGAAGCTTGCGAAAACTCTCCAGCATGTTTTCGAGCTGCCTTTTTTCAAGGCTGAAAGAACTCACAACCGACATAATATTTTTTTGATCTTCGTTGATCTGAGCGTTCAGCTTATTGCGGGTTTCTTCCGAACAGCTTTTTCTTGCCATTTCACGCCGCTTATGCCGAATGTTTGCATTGAGTTCGTGGATTTTATCAATCAGGTGGATCAGCGATTCCTTTTTTTCACCCATCTGCATGAAGCTGTCATCATCTTCCAGGTCATTGATCACATCTTTGAGCTTGACTTCCGTTTCCCTGAGGCGATCCCCCAAGATGATGATATGTTCCACACCGATACCGCAGGTTAACAGGGTTTCTAGGGCCGCTTTTTCGCCGGCCTCAATCCGCTTGGCAATTTCCACTTCTCCTTCTCGTGTCAGCAGTGAAATACGGCCCATTTCTTTTAAATACATCTTGACCGGGTCTGAAATTCGCGACGTTGAGTCGGCCAGATCAAAGGAGGACGCATGTTTGTCTTCCTGTTTTATTCGCTCCTTCTTGGCATTCTTGCGTTTTTCAATCTTCTTTTTGGTGTTTTCATCAATGACCATGATGTCCAATTCTTCAAACATCATCATCAGGTCATCGATTTGCTCTTCTGAGGAAATGATTTCTTCAGACAGGTCGTCATTCAGCTCTTCAAAGGTCACATAACCTTTGTTTTTTCCCGTGGTGATCAACTTCTTGAGATTGACCATGTCTGTGCTTTTATTCATCATATGGCCTCCTGAATGATTCAACTGCCAAAGGGCCCGCCGGCCTCTATTTTTCTCTTCAAAATTTCGTTTATGGCCCGGGGGTCCCCCATGGCCGTTTTAAATGATTCCGCGATTTTCTTTTTCCGCGCCTTTGCTATAAAGTCCCGAACAGCCTGTTTTACTTCCCGGTCTGAGCAGAAAGCAGGGCGGAAACCAAATTCCCGGAGCCATACGCGGTCTTCATCATGATCAAGACGCTCCTGGATGGTCTCAAAGGTCATTGTTTCCGAGCTGCCTTGCCTGTCAAAGATGACATCAACGATCCGCCGAATCATGGGATCAGAAATCAACAACCTGCAGTGATGACCCCTCAAGTCGGCAACCGTTTCAGGGTAATGCAACAAAAGGTTGAGCAGTTGAATCTCCCCGATGGACCGGTTTGCATTTACGGATGCAAATTGCTGTTTGATTTCATTTTTGAAGCGACCCTTTACTGAGGATTGTTTAATGCCCCCGAGTGCGGAAAGAACAACCGATTCTGCAACTTCGGATTTTTCAGACAGCCTTTTTATATACAAGGACCGTTGGGTTTCATTGCGAACCTTTGCCAGTATGGGAAGTATCTCTTCCAAAATGCTGACTTTCTGATCGATGTTTTGGGTTCGCGACCCAAGCTTCTGATCCATGTAAAAATCAAACAGGGAAGGGGCCGCGTCCAGTAGCTTTGAAAAAGCGTCCCTGCCACTGCTGTTGATAAAACTATCCGGATCGTGCCCCTTGGGCAGGACAACCGCCTTTGCCGAAAGCCGTTCATTTAGAAAAATGGGCAAGGTTCGCAGGGCAGCCGCTTTTCCGGCTTCGTCAGCGTCAAAGACCACAACCGCCTCTTTTCCGATCCCTTTGAGTTTTCGAACCGGGGTCTCAGAGAGTGCGGTCCCCAGCGTCGCTACCACCTCCTTCAGCCCATGCTTTCTGAGGGCCAGGCAGTCCATATAGCCTTCCACTACAATGGCACGCCCTGTCTCTCGAATGGCTTTTCGAGAAGCGTCAAAACCGTAAAGGCACGTGCCCTTGTGAAAAAGCGGGGTTTCAGGCGTGTTAACATATTTTGGCAAAGCATCATCAAGGACTCTTCCACCGAAACCGATGACCCGCTTTTTCTGGGTCAAATCCATTATGGGAAACATCACCCTTTCCCTGAACAGGTCGTAATAGTGCCCCTTATCGCTCCGTTTAAGGACACCTGCAGCAAGCGCCGTTTCAGGCGATACCTTTCTGCTCAGAAGAAACTGCTTCAAGCCATCCCACCCTTTCGGCGCATAGCCCAGGTGAAATTCTTCTATAATGCCATGGGAGATGGACCGCCTTTTGAAATAATCACGGCCGGGTTTTCCTCTAACCGGATGCGCCAGCTCCTTTTGAAAATAGATGGCCGCCAGTTCGTTAACCTTGTAAAGCGTTTCTCTGTAATCCGCTTTCTTTTTTTCTTCTGCCGAGAATTGCTTCTCGGGCAGCTGTACATTGTATCTTTCCGCCAGATCCCTCAGTGCTTCGGGAAAACTGAGGCTGTGATACGCCATCCAGAAAGCAAAGACATCCCCCCCCTGCTTGCATCCGAAGCAGTGGAACATCTGCTTATCCTGATTGACCGTGAAAGAAGGCGCCTTTTCCCCATGAAAAGGGCAAAGCCCCACAAAATTCTTACCCGCCTTTTTGAGTTGAACAAACTGGCCCACAACCGAAACGATATCGGCCGCCTGCTTTATTTCCTCTTTGGCAGACTGGTAGCTTATCATGGGTTGTTCTTTATTTATTGCCGAGGCCCTTAAGCATAAAAATGCCCGACGGGATTGTTCTACCGTACAGGCCTTATCAACAAATACCTTAGTTTTATGTTCGGGCGGAGTTCAGCCCAGCAACCTTCTGGCAATTTCATTAACCTCCTTGCCCTGGGCTTTTCCTGCCATCTTCGGCATGGCTGTTTTCATAACTCTTCCCAGGTCCGAGGGCTTTTCAGCGGATAATTCCAGGATTATTTCCCTCAGTGTCTTTTCAATCTCCTCCGGTGTCAACTGCTGGGGCATATAGCCATAAAAAACCGCTACCTCTGTTTCTTCTTTAAGCGCAATCTCCTCCCGACCCGCATTCCTGAATTCGTTTGCAGACTCTTTGCCCTTCTTAATCAGGGAGAAAATAACACTTTGAACTTCCTCGTCCTTCAACTTCCGTTGTTTATCTACCTGTAGATTTTTAAGTGCGGTTTTCAGCATTCTCATGCAGGAAAGGCGAACGGCATCCTTTTCCTTCATGGCTTTCTTCAGATCTTCAGCGATTTTCTCTTCAAGTGACATAAGTTTATCTTACCTGTGACCGTGGCCCAAATTGAAAATGTTCGGTTTTGTATTGCAATCAAATACTTTCCAACGTTATGACGCGTCGGCAAAATGTCAACCCGGCATTTTTCAGATTTTGTTGTTTACGTATTATTGACATGCTTTTATGGCGGCGGTCAGATCAAGGCTGCCGTCATAAAGGGCCCGTCCGGTAATAAGACCCATAACCCCGTCTGCTGCCAGGGGAAGAATTCTTAACACATCATCCATCTCAGAAATACCGCCGGAAGCGATGACCGGAATGCTCGTTGTTCTGGCCAGGGCCCCGGTTGCGTCCACATTGCAGCCGGTTCTCATACCGTCTCGGTTGATGTCCGTGTATATAATCGCTGCCAGGCCATCATTTTCAAATCGTTTGGCAAGGGCTTCGGGGGTCAGGTTTATTTCTTCTGTCCACCCTTCTACCGCAATACGGTCGTTTCGCGCGTCAATGCCCAGAATGATTTGATCTGGAAACAAACGGCAGGCTTCCTTGACAAAGTCCGGATTTTTGTGGGCCACTGTCCCCAGAATGACATATTGAAGCCCGAGATCAAAGTACGCACGAAGCGTTGCCATGTCCCGCACACCGCCGCCCAGTTCCACAGGAATGGGAATTGCTTCAACAATTCGGCTGATGGTTTTTCGATTCACAGGCTGTCCACTGACCGCGCCATCCAGATCCACCAGATGAAGTCTTTGGGCGCCGCAGTCAAACCATTTTTTTGCCATCTCTTCAGGCTTGTCTGAAAATATGGTTTCATCGGACATGCGGCCCTGTTTGAGCCTGACGCATTTACCATTTTTTATATCAATTGCCGGAATGATCAGCACTGGTTTCCTTTTTCACCTCTTTTTTGGGTTTGGGTGCCCCGGGCATTTTCATGATGAGTTTTTTCAGACCGATATCGGCCAGTTTTTCCGCTGTCAGCCATCGTCCGGCACTTTTCACATACGTATCAAAATCAAAAAGATCCGCAAATAAAGACTGTTGTGTTTTGTCAAAATGGCTGCGCCACAAAATGGCCCCGTTTGAGGGTCGTACCAGAACGAGATCAAATGATACCGACGCGGGTCTGTCCACCGCGAAATCGCTGCCAACGCGTTTCTGCCAACGATAAATACGGCCGGTAAGAACCGCATCTGCTTCGAAGGTTTTTCCCACGGACTGCAGCATTTCCCGCGGGGTTTTTTCCATTTTTTTGTCCCCGTCAATGATACTTGCCAATACACCCCTGGCCTGGCCCGGAGACACCAGTGTCCACTGCTTCCCCTCCATTAGGTCACTGAATAAAACTTTGTTCATCTGCCTTACCACATCTTCAGGTACGGGTTCGGCCAGAAACGAAGTGCCGGTTATGGGATTTTCAACAAGGTTCGGCCCCGGCCCTTCGGTCATTGCGGCGCGAAAGCCCATGACCACGACTTTTTTTATTTCCTGGTGTAAACGGGACTGATATGCGGTGGGTTTTGGTTTTGTGTCTTTTTGGCAGCCCCAAACAAAGAGGATACAAAACAACATGAGGAGCCATAATCGTTGGCGTTTAGGCTTTCGGAAAGTTCTTTCAAACATGGGAGCCTCGCCTGAAAATGCGATTTCGGATTTAGGGGTGAGTCAAAATGCTAAAGGAGCCCCTTTGTAGAGGGCAACTTTCCCTTTATTCGACTTTCCAATCGGGTGGCCCGGTCCAAAGCTTTTCCAAATGCTTTGAAGACAGCCTCAGAAATGTGGTGAGGTTCCTCCCCGGAAAGGAGATCGATATGCAGTGTGATTCCGGCGTTCAAAGTCAGGGCCCGAAAAAATTCTTTGATCAGACCCAGATCGAAGGATCCGGTGGTACTCTTTTTGAAATTAACCCGATAGGCGAGAAATGGCCGGTTGGAGATATCCAGGACGACCCGAGCCAATGTTTCATCCATGGGAACTGTCGCTTCCCCATACCGGCTTATCCCCTCTTTTTTACCCAGTGCCTGCTTAAGGGCCAACCCCAGGCAAATTCCCAGGTCCTCAACCGTGTGGTGGTCGTCAATCTCCGTATCACCGCGGCCTTTTAATACCAGCTGCATGAAACCGTGGGTCGCCATTAAATCCAGCATGTGGTTTATGAAAGGAATTCCGGTATCTACCGTGGATGGGTCTGCGCTGTCGAGATTGAGTTTCAGGGAAATCTCGGTCTCTCTGGTCTTTCGCTCTATACTCGCCGCTCTTGTGGTCATGCCATTATTCCCATCAACGATAATGGTGGAGATGAGGGGATTCGAACCCCTGGCCTGTACGTTGCGAACGTACCGCTCTCCCAACTGAGCTACACCCCCACTTGAAAGGGGAAAACATTTTGTCCATCTTATACGGTAGATCTACGCCAGATTCGACATAGAACTGCATAGTATAAACACCTGAAACAGAAAATCAATATTTTTTTCACGTTTTCATTTAATTCATTTGACATCCGTTACGGTTATGATAAAAGAAACGCCACTGCCCCCGTAGCTCAGGTGGATAGAGCACCAGATTCCTAATCTGGGAGTCGTGCGTTCGAGTCGCGCCGGGGGCACCAGTAATAACAAGCACTTATGGCGTTTCGTCCAAAGTGTCCTTTTCGTTTTTGTCCATTTTGGGTCAAAGGTGGGTCAAAAAAACTTTCCCTGACATCAAAAAACACACCCCTCTCATTTCCGAAATCGGTCTGATTTAGCCCATGCTGTCGTATGCCCCGCCAGCCGAACGCCTCACCTCGTGCCTCTGGTGGCCCCTGGTTCTGAGCATCACCCAGTTAATTTATCGATTGCCGGATTCAACCGCCTGAATATCTGCCCGGCTGTCCATGCCCATCATGCCATGGGTTCGCTCCCAACCACCACAGAGCAGAGACAACCCCAGGTGATAAGAGAAAGAACAGGGGTGGGTGGGCGCAACAGGTGGGCAGGGCTGAGAGACGGGGCAAGGGATAGGACAGGGTGGCCAGGGGTAGCATGGATGCATGGGTGGACGAGGGAAGGGGGAGTAAGGAATCCCTTTTCTGACAGGAAAGACCCCGGGGGTGGTCTCGTTTCCCGATTGGGACCCCTAATTAGGGATACCTTATGCCTCACACACAGCGCGTTCATTTCACGGCAACAGCGGTTTCCTGATATATTTTTTTTATATTTTTTCCGAAATAAGTGGTTCGGTCTATCACAAATCCAATTTCCACCAACATATAAAATTCCTTGCGCTGAAAACACCCAAAGCGTTATGATCCACCAGAACATCCTGTATCAATGATTGATATGGTATTGTTGCGTCTGGCTGGCGGATGTGAAACGGAATGATGCACGAAACCCTTTCCCGCGACGAATGGGAAGAAAATCAAACAAGCCTCATATTGTATTTGCAAGGAATCGGATATCTCATCTATCATGATTTCAAATTGACACAAATCACAAATTAGCGCATACTGCCCCTTAAACAATTCATGCTTTCAGTGCGTTTTACTGAAATCGGTTCTGATTTTGTTCCTCAGAAAAAGCCAAACCCACTGTGAGGTGGGGACGGAAAGCCATGGATCTCTTTTTTAAGAGATTGCCAGGTTGCCTTGGAAATGAGAGCATTTTCTTACCATCTATCTTTCTATCCGACCTTTGCTGCCAGATCAAAGCTCTGCACCTGTGCCTTTCTATCCCCTTCACTCATCTTAAGTCATCTACAGTGTATTTCGATTCTCATTATATGGGGAGGGACGAAAGATTGACTGGGCCGCTGGCAGGATCGGCCTGTAAGCGGAAATAAATCGTCAGGTGGCTCTGGCACGGGGTCACCGCCTCCCCACCAGCTTTGCAGATTATTAAAATTCTGCCTTACTGAAATGGAGTTCAGTTAATTATCCGGCTGTTTTTGGCGTATGGTACAAAATCAGAAAGGAGGAAACGGAACGGATAAAAGTTGTGGGGAGCAATGAGATCAGGTTTGGAGCGGTATTTAGGTCGTGATCTGAGAAAACATTTTGAAGGAGGAAAGTAAAATGAAAATAATAACCAGACTATTTGGCCTATTGGTGGCATTTATAAGTTTTGGGCTTACTTCGCCAGTATTGGCCGGACCAACTCGTCTTACAACTAGTGGTATTCAATTCCCCGATGGGACCACACAAACCACAGCTGGAGGAGAATCAGGGCTATGGAGTGCTTCCGTGAATGGCATCAGATACTATTCTGGAAACGTTGGGATCGGTGTGTTTTCTCCTGAGGCCCCACTTCATATAGGGCAAGTCGTACCAGGAAACCAACCCTTCATACATTTGAGTAATTCTTCTGGGGCTTCGGGAAGATTTGCACGGTGGACA
>CAYSFQ010000050.1:6138-14716 GCA_964430575.1 uncultured Desulfobacteraceae bacterium | reverse complement strand
GACGAAACGAGCGCGTGTTGAAGCAGTCCAGCCCAGCAGGTACCCAAACCAACGGTTGGCGCCATTAGATCCAGATAAGAAAGAGCCAGACTCAAATCTACTATGCCGTCTGGTGCTTCCCTTGGAGCGGAGGCCACTACCAGCACCGGTGCATTCCTGAGTATGATATCATAACCAGCCTCCCAGGCCTTGACAACCATTGGCAAATATGGCTGAAGCTCAAGAGCTTGCGGGTTTTCTTTGATATTTCGACGAATGGAGTCCACAGCAAGGCCGGCTATTTTGTTCATCCTGGTTTTATCTGTTAGCACCAACCATTCCAGTAACTGGCCATTTCCACCTGTAGGGGCGTAGCGAGCTATCTCAATGAGTCTCTTGATTTTCTCTTTTTCTACGGGCTTGTCTTTATAGTCGCGAATAGAACGGCGGGATCTCAGGAATTGTATGGCTTGTTCTTCGTTGATCCGGAGTTCCGGCTTAATGCTTGGGCAATCTTCGACTGGAATGGCTGAGTGTGTGAGTGCTCCGTGGTGACATACCGCCACACAATGACCGCATCTGTTACATGCCCTATCTCCATTTGGGAATATGCCGGGAAAGCCCGTGTCCTCTTGAAATCTTATTAGGTTCCCAGGGCACTCTCTTACGCAGATGCCATCTTTTTTGCACTTTGTCTCATCAATTCTCAAAAATTCCACTGCCCGTTACTCCCTTTGGTCTCTATCATCTTTCAACAACAAGGCGTGTTGCAATAAAAAACCAGCCAGCCGGTATGTTTTAAGACCTTTTTATTCTGCCTCAAAAATTATGTCAAGAAAAAAATGACAATTCCAAAATAATTTTTCAAATTCAACAGAAATCATCTGTTTCCTCAAGAATATTCCAACGCGTGGTGTGAGCTTATGAACAGGAAAATAAGGTGCGCGATCGAAGATCAGAATCATTGGGGTGAGAGACCTAAATTCTTGCTGATGATCAACTTCATTATTTCACTTGTTCCAGCGAAGATAGAAAGCGCTCGAACATCACGGTAAATCCTGCAAATGCGGTATCATTGACTTGGCATTTCATACAGACCTCCAGCCTCTCCTGTTGGAGTTTCTCCATGAAATATCGGTGTAAAATCTATATTTGAAAACATATAGCTTGCGTTTTCGACCTGAAAGGATAAAATTGAGGCTCAATTTTTACCTTATAGGTTTATTTTGCGATAGCCAGATGTGGGGGGAATGATGAAAAAATTCATTGAAAGATTTTTTGATGCTCCTGCTGATAGCTTTTTTATTTTTGGCCCAAGAGGTACAGGTAAATCCACCTGGCTTAAAAAAACATTTCCAGATGCCTACCTGGTTGACTTGCTGGACGACAGGACATTTAGAAACCATATTGCACATCCGGATCGGATCAAACAAATTGTCAAGGCGAACCCACGGACAAAACGATACATTATTGACGAAGTCCAAAAGGCGCCGGCGCTGCTGGACAGCATCCACAGTTTGATTGAGGAATACAGAACACATCAATTTATCCTGACTGGCTCCAGTGCTCGAAAACTGCGCCGTGGTGGTGTAAACCTGTTAGCGGGCCGTGCCCTCTTAACCCATTTCCATCCATTTATGGCCGCTGAATTGGGCACGGACTTTTCAATTGATGCGGCGCTCAGAAATGGCCTGATTCCTTTAATCGTATCGGCAAATGCACCCGGCAAGACACTGGCAACCTACATTACCCTCTACCTGAAGGAAGAGATCAAGGAAGAAGGATTGGTACGAGATATCGGCGGCTTCGCCCGCTTTCTGGAAGCCATCAGCTTTTCTCACGGCGCTGTTTTAAACCTCAGTAATATCGCCAGAGAATGCCAGGTTTCCCGAAAGATTGTCGAGAATTATCTATCGATTATTGAAGATCTGTTATTGGGGTATAAACTTCCCGTCTTTACCAAACGTGCGAAGCGCGCAATGACGGCACAGTCGAAATTTTACTTGTTTGATGCGGGTGTTTACTACCATTTGCGCCCCAGGGGGCCGCTTGATAGTCCCGATGAAATGGGTGGGATGGCCCTGGAAGGCCTTGTTTTACAGCACCTTAAAGCCTGGTGCGATTACTCGGACAGTCAGGTGAGCTGTTATTTTTGGCGGTCTCGGGGGGGCTCCGAGGTTGATTTCGTATTGTATGGCGAGGATCACTTCCACGCGGTGGAAGTTAAGAATGCAAAACAAATTCAACCCAAGAGCTTGAAATCACTCAAGACGTTCCTGAGCGACTACCCGGAAGCCAGTGCCATGTTGTTATATGGAGGGAAAGAGAAACTCATGGTTGATGGAATTCTTTGTTGGCCGGTTGAGGATTTTCTCTTTCAACTTGAACCGAATCACTGGCCATAGAGATGCAAAAAAGTCTCAGCAACCAGGACATTCCCATTTCCGCAGCCTTGTTTACGGGTTTTTTGTGTACGCTGTTTGGTGCCAATGCCGTGGCGATCAAGTACAGCCTTTCGGGAATTGGTACCTTTACGGCCGCCGGACTCCGTTTCAGCATCGCTGCGGCGGCCATCTACTTCTGGGCCAGATTTACCGGGAGACCTTTTGCCCTGCGGAAGGGGCAGACCTTTCAGGTTTTGATCATTTCCATTGTCTTTACCCTGCAACTGGGACTGTTGTATCTGGGTCTTGAAAAAACAAGTGCTTCCAGGGGAACGCTGATGGTGAACCTTCAGCCGTTTTTTCTCCTGATCCTGGCCCATTGGTTTATTCCGGGGGATCGGATGACAAAAAAGAAGATCCTGGGGCTGATTATGGGAGCGGTGGGAATGGTCCTGGTTTTTTCAGGAAAAAAAGGGCCATGCTTTACTCTGGGCACCGATGTTCAGATCGGTGATTTAATGATTCTGGCAACGGCCTTTCTCTGGGCTGTTAACACGGTCTATACCAAAAGGATCATCCATCTGTTTTCACCGTTTCAGATGGTGTTCTACCCCATGCTGTTTTGCATCCCCTTCTTTCTGTTGGCGGGATTTTTATGGGATACGAGTATGATCGTCAATCTGGATGGGAAAGTGCTTTCCGCGCTTCTTTATCAGAGCCTTGTGACCGCCTCCTTCGGATTTGTGGCCTGGAACACCATGCTGTTGAAATACGGCGCGGTGGCACTGCATTCTTTCATCTTTATCATGCCCATCGCAGGCGTTCTCCTTGGCGGACTAATTCTCGGGGAACCTATTACCTGGGAACTTGTGTTGGCCCTGGCATTGATCGTATCAGGAATTGTCACCGTGAATTTCAGGAGCAGAAGATACTCTCAGCTTTTTCCCACAAGGGGCATCTGATTCCTTTCGTCCCACAAGCCATGTTGTCGGTAACGGGTTCAAGCCCGCCATAACATCCGATAACCCGTTGCTTTTTTTCCCATCAGGCTTATCTTATACCCCACCGTCGAGACAAAATGAATACAAACATCAGAAAAAACCTCTCCTTAGCCCTGACCAGCGGCCTGTTGTTGGGTATCCCCTGGATTATTCCCTCCTTTTTCTTCCTGATCTTTATGGCTTGGGTTCCCCTCCTGCAACTGGAAAAGGAGATTCACAACAATCGGAACCGTTACGCCCTGCTAAACTACGCTTTTGCCGGTTTTCTTTTGTGGAACATTCTGGGGTCCTGGTGGATTACACAGGCGCAATGGCTGGGAGGCACACTTATTATCCTGGCCAACGCCCTAGTGCAGGCCCTTATCTTCTGGTCGGCAAGTCGGGTTCGAACCATTCTGAAAATTCCATTTTTCTTCCCATTTCTGCTCATCTGGCTGGGGTATGAATATTTTCATAACATCTGGGATCTGGCTTGGCCATGGTTTAACCTGGGAAACGGACTGGTCACGGCGCCGGAGCTCATCCAATGGGTTGAGTTTACCGGTGTTCGGGGGGGGAGCCTTTGGATTATTCTGATCAATTTTGCCATCTTCAAAGCCTATGGGGTCTATCAGAAAAAGGGAGTGGGTGCAACCATCCCTGTTGGGGCCGTAATCCTTCTTTTATTGCTGGCCCCCGCCTTTTTGTCATATCAAATCTTCCATAATATTCAACCGGGAGAGGAAACCGTCAAAATAGCCCTGATTCAGCCCAATCTGGATCCATACACGGAGAAATTCGTACCGGAAAATCAGGGGCGGCACGTGGCGGAATTTTTCAGGACGGCAGAGACCATTATCGATGATGAAACCCAATACCTGTTCGGCCCTGAAACCCTTATTGTGCAACAGATTGACGAGAAAAATCCTTCCACATCGCCCTATTATCGCCAATTATTGGATTTCCGACAAAAACACCCGGGGCTCAATGTTCTTCTGGGCGTGCACAGCTACCGGAAGCTGAGCAGCCATATCCCTCCGGGTAGTCGTTTTGACCGGGAAAAAGGGTTTCATTACGAAGCCTTTAATACGGCGCTTTTCCTGGCGCCTGGCGCCGGCCCCCAGTTCTATCACAAGACCAAGCTGGTTCCCATATTCGAGCGGATGCCCTTTGTGCAATATCTGGGCTTTCTGGGGAAATTTTCCCTTGAGCTTGGCGGATACAAAGGTACCTACAGCTACAGACAGGAGAGCACAAGCTTCGAATCGTCCGATGGTTCCATTAGTATCCTGCCCATCCTTTGTTTTGAATCGGTATTCGGCCCCTACTGCGCCCGAAACCTGACAGATAAATTGGGTTTTATCTGCATGATCACAAACGACGGCTGGTGGAAAAATACGCCGGGGTACCGTCATCACTTCAATTTCAGCCCCATTCGTGCCATTGAATGCCGCCGGGATCTGGTCCGTGTGGCCAACAACGGTATTTCTGCCCTTATCGATGCAAAAGGGACGGTGGTGGCGCGAACCCCCTGGTGGAAAAAGGCCACCCTCACAGGGGAGGTGCATCTCAGGCAGGGGCGCACTTTTTTTGCCCGGCATGGCGATTATCTTGGAAAGATCGCTCTGATATTGGGATCCCTTCTGATAGTATGGAGTGTTATTCGAAGCTTCATGGGTGACAAATAGTGGCAGGCCTTGTGTCTGCCCATATTCTTAAATAAGGATTTGACAATGCGTAATACCGTTCATGACACATTTATCGGTAAGACCTTTATGCGCTGGCTGGCGCTGATCGTTTTTAAAGTTTCCGGATGGAAGGCCGCGGGAGAAAGGCCCGGTATCCCGAAATACGTCATCATCGCAGCGCCCCATACATCCAACTGGGATTTTGTTTACACGGTCTGTCTGGCATTCATCCTGGATATAAAACCCCGGATCATGATGAAAAGCGCCTGGTTCCGCTGGCCCATGGGACCCTTCCTGCGATGGTTGGGGGCTTTTCCCATTGACCGGTCAGGATCACACAATGTTGTGGCGCAATCGATCCAGGCCTTTAACAAATATAACCGGATGGTTTTGGTGGTTCCCCCTTCCGGCACCCGTAAAAGGGTCATGTACTGGAAGACGGGATTTTACCATATTGCCATGGGTGCGGGTGTACCGGTGGTGCTGGGGTATCTGGATTATAGAGTGAAGGTCGGGGGCATCGGACCGACGGTTCACATTACGGGCAATATTGAAGCGGATATGAAAACCATTGGAGATTTCTATGCTGATATAGAAGGAAAATATCCCGTCATCCGTGCTTTCGGTATTCCTTCCAATGATTCAATTCCCTACCACTCATAGAAGGTATATCCCAGCTTACGCCAATCCCCTGCGGTTCTGACCACCTTTTCCCCTTTGAAATAGACCCAGAATACCTGCCTTCTTACGATAGCCCCCATGTCGCGTTCCTTGTTGATCCCATAGGACCATTTTTCTTCGCTTCCTTCCTGGTTTATTGAATCGGGGTTTCCCAGGGCTTCCATGACCATTGTCTTGGTCATGCCTGCAGCCACTTTTCTGGCAGCCACCGTCTGCACCGTTGCCTGATCCCATTGGGGGTATTGGCTGTGGATTTTATCGGCCCGGCGGTCCTTCATGCCGCAACCCGCGACCACGATACCCGACAGCAGCAAAACCATGATGTTCATTATTGTTTTCATCTTTACCTCCTTGCTTTCTTTCTGTTTTCCGATGATAAGATCAATGGGTTTTGATAATTTTGATCTGTCTCGGGCTTTCCACAATGATTTCCGGTCTGCCTTCATATTTCCTGATTTTTCCCCTCACCCGAACCGTTTTGTTGAGATAGTATTTCTCCGGTTGGAATGTGAATTTCCGAAAGTTGTTTTCAAAAATGGTGATACTCATATACCGGGTGAAATTCCTGTGGAAGTTCAAAAAACAGGCCTTTCCTGAATTAAAGCTTCGAACGATTTTCCCCTGGACGGTCACCCGCTTCCCAACGTATTTTCCGGCCAATTCCCATGAAACCCTTCGCCCGTTGTTTTTCTCAAACGGCTCTGATTTCAGAAACCCTTCGGCGATCTCCAGCGGGTTAACAGCGGGAATCAATTGTTCAGGTATGGGATGATAATTGTTTAACGATAGTGTCATGAAAAGGAGTTCGGTATCGAAATTTTGAACCCACTTGAATAATTCATGGATTTGCGTATCAAGTTCCGCAGCAAGAACGCGCGGTTTGGCATGGTTTCCATAAATGATCCCCCATTTTTTGTGGGACATGCTGAACACAGTTATTCTGCTGCGGGAGTTTTCAGAGGTTGCTTTTTTGCCATATCCTGAACGTGTCAGTTGCTTCCTCAGGTCCCAGGGGCCTAGCTCATATGCCCATTCATACAGCTGCATCAGATTAAGGGCAATGTCCCCCCGGTTAAACGCTTTTGAAACCCAGTCTCCAATTCGCAGCCGGTAGGTTTCTGAAGACGCTTTTTCCACCTGGATCGGGAGTTGCTTCTGTCCGAGTATCCACTTGATTTCAGCCATGCCGCCATTTTTCCAGAGGCCCCGCTCTTCTTGTTGCGCTTTTTGCTCCCAGGCCAGAAACTGTTGCTTCCGTCTTTGATCAAATGGATACCTGGTATAAACGATGGCATATCCATTCAAAAGCAGCTGCTTCTGAACCAATGTACCATCCTCCAGGTAGAGGTATGCCAATATACGGCCATAGCTGCCGCGCTTGTCATCATCAAATGCATCATATTCCAGACGAATGTTCTTTCCCAGACAGAGTTTTTTTGTGAAAGCACTCGATTCTTTCGACATGAACTGAACGGGCAGTTCGGGGTGATTTTTCTCCGGGGTGTCCACGCCGATGAATCGAATGGCACCCAGTTCTTCCAGGATGAGGGTGTCCCCATCGGCCACGGCGATACATTTGTGGAAACGGCGGTCGAGATGGAGGTTTCTGAGCAGTTCCTCTGTAACCGGTTTCGATTGCTCATCACCTACCGCTGCCGGACAGGGAACTGCTAATGAAAGCGCCACAAGGAGCAAGAGAGGAAGAAAAAACCGATATGGATGTATCTTGATCATTGGTTGAATTCCCCATAACGGCTTGCCAGGGAAGGGGAGGCGGGGTCGTGGTTTCCATGCCGCTCCCTGGCCCGGTCAAGGCGGGTGGTGGCATAGCAGTAGATGCAACCAAACAGGCACGTATCGTACATGCCGATATCCCGGCTCGCCACACAACCGCAGTCGGATCGCTGGGACGGATCTTTCAGGTGTGTCACATCAAGCCCGAATACACGACGGATCAGCCCGTCGTCGATACATTTTCCCGGCGGAATGCCATGTGATGCAAGTCCTGGCGCTTCGGCGCAAGTTTGAATATCCATCCCATTCATGGCGGCGGAATCGGACATGCTTTTCATGAGTTCATCGAATTTTTCCTTGGGTGGTTCCATGATGCGAATCCCTTGCTCCTCGAGCAGTTTAAGTCTTTTTGTGGCTTTTTGGTAGATATCCACAATGCTGATGATACAACGGCCGGTGTGGCCTTTCAGTGCTTCTGCAATGCGCTGGTAGGTTTCCCGGTGGAAGTTTAAATCACTGATTCGGGTAAAAACGATGGGGTCGTAACGCCAGATGATTTTTTCCCTGCCGATGCGGTTGGAAAGGATGCGAAAAGTGTTCAGGGATCTTTTATGGGACGGTGATTTCGGGTCCAGAGCCCGGGGGTTGTTCATGAGCGTGTACAGAAAATAATAGCGGTATCCCCGTTCGTCCAGCTCATTTAAAAAAGGCAGCAGTGGGCTCGCATAACGGGTCCAGAAGACAATGACGTCCACATCTTCGGGTTTGAGGGATATGCGCGACACCTGTTTCGGGTTGAAGGGGTTCGGGACCGTGCAGTAGCCTTCCCGAATCCGGTTCATGAACCACTCGGCATAAAAGGCGGGAATGTCGGTCCGTCGGCTGGCGCTGATGATCATTTTTTATCCAGGACAGGGTGTACTTTTTCTGGGAGGCTTTCGATCATAATTTCCTTTTTCACGGGCTGTTATTCTTTCAACCGCGTTATCCATCTGAATGATCCCTTTGGTGATATTTTCTGTCAAGTTATTTTGTTATTTACGGCCCCCTGTCCACCGTCCCATCCTCCATTGTCTATTGACACATATCCAGCGTACACTTATAATGTGTAACCATGGAAAGGAGGTGTACC
>CAYSFQ010000050.1:0-6038 GCA_964430575.1 uncultured Desulfobacteraceae bacterium | reverse complement strand
GGATACGCATCCGGACAGTCCGCGTCCACGCTGCAACAGGGCCGGCAATTACTGTTGGCATCGCCCCAGTCGTTTTTCTTTCCACAGCGTGATGTGGGATCGGACGGTCCTGACGACCCCGCACAGTTGACATGCGTCGTGGGTTGGACCGGAGGGTCAAAGAGGTGCCCAACGTAGTGTTTGTAATAGTCAATTCGCCATTGGGTCTTCTTCCGGAAATCCTCCGAAGGGTTGCTGCATTCCAGATTCCCGTTGATAATTTCCACGGTTTTACCGAAATCGTTGTGGTCAACCATTGCTCGGTGACAGGTCATTCTCCCGTTCACTGAGGTTGCAGACTTTTCGAAACCGCCCACATGATTCATCCAGAAGTTCAGAGACGCTCTCCACGCCGTATCTCCCTCGAGAATTTCCCCAGGGTCCGTTACGAGGAAATCGGGGTCCGGGAACGTGACGGGATCGGAATCATGCAGCGCCTGGCCCGCTTCTTCATAGTTCACCGGGTTGGTAATCTGCAGGGCGCCACGACCGAAGTACCCGTAGGGACAGGCGGGATAGGTGTTGTAAGGCGGCGCCAGACCCGAACAGTAGTCGCAGCAGTCGCTGGGGGTATCAGGGGTAGGGGGGGGAGTACACCCGGGATACTTACAACCCACTTCGCTGTCGAAACACAATCCGCCGTCCGTTCCGCCCTTTGCCGCGCCGTTGGTTTCAAGGGACGTATTGGCAAGAAAAGCCGCCAGTTCCTGCGCGTTCGCCTCGGCGGACTCGCTGCCGCAAAACCTGGGAAAGTCACCCACTGCGCTGAGGAAATGGGCTCGGCTCAATGTGGCCGCCCCGGTGCAGTTCGGATTGTTCACAGCGATGGGAAAAATGTTCGCCCAGGATTCATCCGTGGGGAACACAGATTCGACAAATTTAACATTTTTACCCTCGAGGACTTTTTCCGAGGAATTATCATTTCCAGAGCAGCCGGTGCACCAGACGGCGAGGGCCAATGCGAGAATCACCCATATCCCTTTTAAAATTTTGCAAATCATCACTTTTCCTCCCTTCTTTTTGCTTTTTGTTGGTATGCACTCTAATCCAGTCGGCACATTATATGCAATTCATTCATCTCAGACCGATTGGGCTGTAGAAATAATTTCGAGAACAGGAAACTCCCATTTATCCACCTTGATCCGTTTATGAAAAGGCGCATCAGGATCATCCCGGTTGCGCTGCAGCATCCCCACGACCCTGACCTCCAGGATGTCCCCCAAACGCTCTCCCCATCTGCCGGCCCCTTCTTTTGAAAGCCTACCCACACATTCCCCGTTCTGGTCCTGGATTTCAAGTTTTTCGGATTTCATTACCAGATTAACCCTCTGGCTTGTTTTGAGCGCCGCCAGACGGCTGTGAATGGGGTGCGTCTGCGGAAAGCCTCCCGCATAGTCCAGATAGATTTCGTTTAACCCCGCTATTTCATATCGTTTATCAACATCATCGCTCTCTTCAACCATCCCGCCATGGGTGAACGGCATTACAAAATTTCCGTTTATTTCTTTCAGGAAGGGATTTGGCTTCCCCTGGATTTTTAAGAGGCGAAGGGTTTCCATGGCCCGGGTCATGGCCACATACATGATCCGACGTTCTTCTTCCCACCGGGCGCTATTTGCTGGGTGGTGCCAATCACCGTCCAGGATGAACACATGGGGGAATTCCATGCCTTTGGCAGCATGAATGGTGCTCATGAAAATCCCTTCCCCCAGCACCTTTTCACGGCGTTTTTCAGCCACAAATTCATACAATCGATCCGTCACCCGGGTGATGGGTTGTGTGCTGTCAGCGGTTTCTTCCCGCCAGGCCTCCAGGAATGTATCGATCAGTTGCCACCAGATGTTGGGTTGTCTGCCTCCGCGATATGCTTTAACGCCTGCCATCAGGTCAGTTGCACGACCGTTTTCCTTTTCCTTTGCCATGAGCCAATCCAGAACCATTTGAACCTCCCGCACCCTGTGCAGGGGAAACCCTTTATCCAGCGTTGTCCTGAAGGGGAAGGCCGCTTTTTCAAATACCGATCTGACGGCGGAAAGCGGCCCCCTGGTTCTGGAAAGAACCGCAAAATCGTGCCACCCGGCGCCGGGGTGCAGGTTCCGGATTCGATCGATTTCGCTCTTGATATAATGGGCCTGGTGAAGCCGGCTCTGAACCGAAACCATCTGTACGCGGCCCCGGCTGACCGGGTCCAACTGCTCCCACTTTCCCCCGGGCAGATTGGGTGCTCTTTCACGGTTGATGCGAATGGGGTGTGATCCTTTCATGCGGTCCCGGTTATTGCGGATCAACCGATTGGCGGCGGCAATGATGTGTTTGCTGGACCGGTAGTTTTCCACGAGATAGACGGTCTCTGTGTCGTAGTCTTCCCGAAACCGGCGAATGAACCGGACATTGGCCCCCCTGAAGGTGTAGATATTCTGATCGTCGTCTCCCACCGCCAACAGTGTCAGGCGGCTGTTTTCCTCTTCAAGAGACTTTCCGGCAATGGCCGATACCAACTCATACTGATCCTCATCGATGTCCTGGTATTCATCTACCAGGATGTGGCTGTATCCGGACATGAGCTGATCCCGCATTTCGTCAGGTTCCATACCGGGGATGTCCTGCTCGCCCTTCAAGAGTTGTACCGCCCTCCTGATGATGCCTTCAAAATCAATGCTGTCTTTGCTGTTTGATTCACCCATATCCCGAACGGATATGCCGGCCAGCCGCATGGCCGCACCGTGATAGGTGGCAACTGTAATACCTTTTGCGGCCCTTCCGATTAACTTAATGAGCCGCTTTCTGAGCTCCATGGCAGAGCTGTGGTTGAAGCAGAGCACCAGGACCTGGCGCGCCGGTATCCGTTCCACTTCCAGCAGATAGGCGCAGCGGTGAATGATGACTCTGGTTTTGCCCGATCCAGGCCCCGCAAGAATAAGCATATTGTCTTCCACGGGTTTTCCCACTGCGGATATCTGTACGGGGTTTCGCAGGTTTTCCACGATCAGGCGGTACGATTCGGCAGTGGTAGCCTTTTCCAACAGTTCTTTGTCGTCGGCAAAATACTTGTTGATGAATTTGACCCTGCCCAGGGCGAAATAATCGAGCACCAGGGTGAGCGCCCCGGCAAGTTTTCCCAGGGCCAGGGTGGCATAACGCATCATGACATGAACCTGAAGCCGTTTTTCCCGATAATGAATTGCCAGCGACTTGTAATCCCCTTTGTTGTAATAGCGGCCCCTGGCCATCGGTTCCAGCCTTATGGTCATGGCTTGCCTTAGGATCGCCAGGCCCCCTTGCAGTTCAATGGCCTTCTGTTCGTGCAGGAACATGAGGGCTCGGTCGATGGCCGGCAGGATTTTTCTGACCTGTGTGCTGAGGATCATATCCGACTGAATTGCGGCGGAGAGTTTATCACTGGCAAAAGCAATCTGTACATGGCCGGTGAGTTCAATGCTCTCTTTGGCGGCCTGTTTCTCCGCCATGGCCAGCAGTGTCTTCAAGATTACGCTGGCCACATTCTGCCTTAATGAAATGGTTTTTCTGATGTTGTGCCAGCTGCGTTGCAGTTTGACGTGGTAATTGTTTCGGTCCAGATACCGAAGTTCAAAGCTGCCCAGTGTGGCGGCAAACCCTTTTCCGTCATAGCTTATGCCTTTGATCAGTTGCCGCAGGACTTCCGGTGTGGTCTTGTAGCCCTCGTTTTGCAGCATCTGGTTCAGGCGCCGAATGTTCAGCCTGACCCAGTTGCCGTCCTCGGCATCCGGGTCCGCTTCCTCGAGCAGGCGAACCAGTCTGTTTTCCAGATCACAGGCGGATTGGAAGATCTTGTTAGCATTGTTTTTCCCTTTGGGCCGGAAGGTGGCCGACAGCATGATGCCCTGGTCCAGCAGACCGGCATCCGCCATGTCATGAAGGGCCCCGATGATGATCTGAGCGGCGGTGAGGCCGGATTTTCTCTCCATTTCAAGGAGGTGTGATTTTTCCGGAAAGAGCGCTTCCGCAATGCTGTCGGCACTGATGCCGTGTGCTTTTTCCCGGTTGATGATGAACCGTAAAATATTGCGCCAGAGACTTCGGCTATGGGTCCCCAGGTTGAGGCCGGCCATCATTTTTTCCGCGTCTTCCAGGGAACCCACCAGGGGTTTTCCCTGAAAAACATCGGTCAGGTTATGGTTGCGTTTGAGAAATCCGGCCCTCTCCAGCCAGGCGACGGCAGCTTTCACTTTGGTGTTCCTTGATTCAGGACTCAGCTCATGCAGGTCGGCCAGATCCTCATCGCGAACCAGTTCATCACTGGTGACAACAATTTCGCCTTCCGGGTTTCTTTTCTTGCGCCGCAGGGCACGCAGGATGCGTGCGATTTCCTTTTGTTTGACTTCCGAGAACGCACCCATCTGGAATTGCCGGTTAACATCCTCCGGATCGTATAAAAGGATACAGCGGGCCGGTTTCAGGTCTCGTCCGGCCCTCCCCGCCTCCTGAATATAATTTTCAAGGGAGCCAGGAATATCATAGTGCAACACAAGCCTGATATTCTCTTTGTCGATACCCATGCCGAACGCGTTGGTGGCACAGATCACCGGTACTTCTCCGGCCACAAACAGATCGATGATTTCACGCTTTACCCCAGCGTCCAATCCGGCATGAAACGCCTCGGCAGCCACCCCCTGCTGATGCAGAAAGTCCCTGATCTCCTCCGTACCGGCCCGTGTCGCCGCATAGACGATGATGCCCGCCGGCTCATCGGTTCCATCCAGTTGTTCCGCGATAATATCATGGGTTTTCTCAAACTTTTCCGCCGGGGAGACCGGGATCACGTCAAAGGAGAGGTTCTCCCGTTCAATGCCCCCTGCGTAGAGGCGGAGGGGTTGAGCCAGTTCTTCCTGAAAGTGGGTCTTGATTTCTTCGATGACGCTGGTTTTGGCGGTGGCGGTAAAGCAGCACACCGGTGGCACCGCCTGGTTCTGTTCCTTGCTGAACTCTCGAATGAAGCGGGCCGCATACAGATAGTCCGGTCTGAAGTCGTGCCCCCATTTGGACAGGCAGTGGGCTTCGTCAAAGACCCAGCAGCCGATTTCCCGCTGCTTCAAAACGTTTCGAACACTCATGCTGCGAAGTTGTTCCGGTGAAATGTAAAGGATGGCCGTGTCCCCCAGCCGAATCCGTTCAAAGACTTCGCCCCGCTCCGGAGGGGTTTGGAGTCCGCTGATCGCTTCGGCAAACAGGGTTCCGGTTTTTTTCAGCAAATTATCCACCTGGTCCTTCATCAGTGCCTGAAGGGGTGAAATGACCACCGTCAGAACCCCGCGCCGCCCGTAACGCACCAGTGCCGGCAATTGATAGCAAAGGGATTTGCCGCCCCCGGTGGGTAGAATCCCCATAACGGAAATATTGTTTAGCGCATCTTGCACGATGGCCTTTTGTAGGCTTTCCCCCTGATCGGTGGCGGGTTTTTCCCGGAATGACGGATACCCGAAGATGCGGGCTAACTGCCCTTCGGGGTCATGGCTTTTTGAGCAGTATTCGCAGTCTGATTTTCCGCAGGACGCTTCCCGAAGTGTTTTGATGAGGAACGGAATTTCAGGGAATCGATGCCTCACCCAGGGGGGCAGTACGGAATTGCCCCCGGCCACCTTCAGCCACGCCATGCAGTAGGCGGCTGCCGGGCGTTTGCGGGCTTCGGCCAAGGTTCCAGAAATCGTTTCTCTGACTGCTTCGCCGCATACGATGCCCGTGGTATGTTTCATAAAGCACTTCAGTGCATCTTCAGGACTCTCGATTCCCCGGTCGATGATCCCTTCGAACACCGTCGAAAGCCCTATCCCGGAAAACGTATTAAAAACACTCTCCTTGAAACAGAAACCATAAAAACCGATCAGTGCCGGCGTATCTTTTCCGAGTGCAACAAAACTTTCCCACTGCTCCTTAAAGACTGAAGCAGCCAACCTTGCGTCCTCAACCGGGTTGTTGATGGAGGACCGAACCAGTTTGTAGTTTTTGACCAGGCGGTGATA
>CAYSFQ010000049.1:0-15033 GCA_964430575.1 uncultured Desulfobacteraceae bacterium | reverse complement strand
TGTTCCAGGCTCTTGATGCGGTTTTTGATGGGGTTTGATTCAGGCATACTCTATTTTTTCCTCTGTAGGGGCACGATGCATCGTGCCCGTGTTTGTCAATTGTAAGGGCATGATGCATCGTGCCCCTACATGTGTTTGTCAATATACACCGTTAATTTACCCAGACTGTAAACATAGCTGCCGTACTCGTTGTCGTACCATCCGAAAATCTTGGCGTGGGTCACCGGCAGTCTCACGTCATAGGCCTCCTTCAACCCGCACTGGGTCAGCATTTCCGATGGGATATTCAGAAACCCCGTACGCGTATGCGTATCATGGCCTTCCAGGACCACAGATGCCTGAAACCCGATGATGTCCGCTGAAACATTCTGTTTTTCACTGAAAACAAGCAGCCCTTTCTGCGAACCACCCGCGGCCTCTTTGTAAATGTTGTTCAGGAAGTCACGATTCACCACCGGCAGGCCGGATTCTTCCATGGGTGACGAAAAGGTGACGTTCAGGACGATCAAAGACGCCGTATTGGTGGGGATGCGCACGGAATCCGCCATAAAACCGAATTTCTGGATCTCAGGCAGGACCTGCTCCAAAGCCTTTGCAGCCCCCGTGGACGTCAGGATGATATTATTGAAAATGGAACGGTTCTTTCTCAAATCCCCAGCGCCTTTTTTGGGAGAAGAATCCAGGATGCTCTGGGTGCCGGTCGCCGCATGAATGGTCGACATGGAGGCCGTCAGGATCTTGTTGGTCTCACTGTTTTCCAGAAGGGGTTTAATCATGTGACTCAGGCCGGTTGTTGTACAACTTGCGGCGGAAACCACATGGTGCCTGGCGGGATCAAAATCAAGATGGTTGATGCCGTAGATAAACATGCCGAAGTCATCAGGCATTTTCGCGGCTTTGTCGGCAATTTTGGTGGGAGCACTGATAATCACCTTTTCAGCACCGGCGGCCAGATGTCCCCGAACACTCGGTTTCTCACTCCCCGAAGGCAGGGTCGGGTCCTTGTGGGCCCCCGTGCAATCGACCACCAGGCGCACCCCGTATTGGCGCCAGTTGATATCCTGGGGGTTCCGAGCTGATCGGAGAATGGTGACCGGCAGCCCGTCTATTTCAATGAGGCCCTTTTCCTGATCCGGAATTTTGATGTCAAAAGCGTTTTCCGAGTACCCGTACAGGAAGTGTTTAAGGCTGCCATAGGTGGAATCCCTGGAGATGGTGTGGGCAACTGCATCGAGTCCGGTTCCCACTTCTCGCCCGATATTCACCACAAAACCATCAAAATGTTTTAACCGGATCTGCTCCCACAAGGTTAACTTTGCAATTCGACCCAAGCCGTTAATTCCCAAAAGATTCTGGTTGTCAAACATTAGAAACCTCCTTCACAGGCATCAGATGAATATTTATTCCGCGTGTCAAGTGCAATTTCGGTAGTCTTGATGGGGTAACTACCGCGATAGATATTTCCACGATGACCATCGATGGAGATGTCATCGCCCACTCTGAAAGTGTTACCACCGATACTACATTCCTTCCTCTCTTCATTTACAAATAAATCCGCACAATTGACAATGCAGATTTTCCCGATTTTTGTGGCTGTCACCGCCGCGTGGCTCGTGATGCCTCCCCTGGACGTCAGAAGGCCGTCGCATTTAAAAATCATGCCGATATCGTCCGGGACCGTATCAGGTCTCACAAGAATGGTTTTTTTCTCCGGATATTTTTCAGCAAAAAGCGCCAGGTCATCATCTCCGAATGCCAGGATGCCGCTCAGTACACCGCCTCCGATCCCGATACCCCTGCCCACAAGCATCATATCTTCTTTTCTGGGCTCAAATACTTTCACATGGGTTTCGCACCGAATATTCTGATTGCGAACCTGAAGGATATACAGGTCTTCGGGCTTTTCAGACTCAAAGGTGAATTCGATTTCCTGGTGAGCAAATCCAAGATTACCCAGCAAGTCCCTGGCAAGGGCGTGTATTTTTTTGTAAATACCAGGGAAAGCTTCCTGCAGCGATGTGCCCTCCAGTTTCAGCTGCTTTCGCTGGGTCTTACCCACGGGCAGTGAATGAACCAGCCCGGAAACAATATCTTCCCCCTGGCTGCTCAAATTGAAATCCCCAAAAAGATGGACCCCCGGCCTGCCGCGCGTGGGATTGTGGGTAAACACAACCCCTGAACCCGATGTTTGGTTCCGATTGCCGAAGACCATCTGCTGAACAATCACCGAAGTCCCCCAGTCCTCCGATACCTTGAGGTACTCTCGATACACTTTCGCCTGCTCATATGACCAGGAATCAAAAACAATGGAAATGGCTTTTTCCAATTGGCGTATGGGGTCCTGTTCAAACTCCTTGTTGTGTGCCTCAAGCACATCCTTGTAGGCAAAGGCCAGTTCTTTCATCTGTTCCGCGCTCAGGCCTGTTTTGTATTTCACCCGGTATTTCTTTTTGTGGTCGGAAATGACCTTGTCAAAGACATCCCTCCTAATATCATGGGCCATTCCCCAGTTCTGCAGCAGGCGACGGTAGGAGTCCCATGCGGCCCATCCGAAGCCGGGTTCACGGCTCAAATGGGCGGCAATCTCGTCGTTCATGCCCACATTGATGAACGTCACCATGGCACCGGGCATGGAAACGGCAGCTCCGGATCTCACGGACAACAAAAGCGGGTTTTGGGGGTTTCCGAAATCCCGGCCGCACAGCCTTTCCAGTTCATTGATTTGGGACCTGATTTTTTTGTCCAGCTCAGCTTTCAACTGCGGATGTTTGTAGATGGCAGACCGTTCACGAAACACCTCGGTGGTCAAAACAAATGCCGGCGGCACGGGAATACCGGCCTCATAGAGTTTTTTCAAAAAATATCCCTTTTCACCCACAAACACCTTGTTGTCCATCATGGGTGATTTTTTATTGAAAGGAGTGACAATCAGGTCGGGGTTGTACCGCATAATGCTGTTGATAATGTCCGGGCTGAAATTGTCCACCATGTTGTGAAGTGTTTTCAAGATGCCGGCAATAAACCCGTCGAATTTCTGCAGGAGAAAACAGTTGGATATCATTTCCCGATTGAACTCTTCCGTTTTCTGCAGAAGGATTCTGTTTTTTTCCTCCCCTGAAAGGCCGGGCTCTTTCATAAAAAGTTGCGGCACAATTGCATTAAGCGGATATTCATACGATCGAATAAAATATTCGTTAATAATTTCACGAATCCGTTCAGCCATAAATTCAAAAATGTTGGTATATTGCCCCAGGCTGAAAGTGGAAGAGGTGAGGCTGTACCGGAACATTTGAAGATTGCTGTTAAACCCCTCGTTACTGATGCCGTCCAGCGCCATGCCCTCTTTGAAGAATTCAAGCACTTTGTAAATGCGATCCAGCGTGGTGGCTGAGATGTAGTTCAGGTTGATATCAGCGATGATTTTGTCCATCAAATTGGCGGCGACTCTTTCAAGCCTGAAAATGAGCCCCATGGCCTCAAACTTTGTTTCGCGGTAAACACCATACATGGAAGGAATTCCAAACGCCACGTGGCGCTTATAGTAGATACTTTCCCATGCTTCGCTGGGTTCAGGGTCCAGAATGATCTGCTTGAGACGTCCCATGAGAACGAAAACCTTCTTCAGAGCCCCTGAATGGTCTTTTCCCTCCATACAGGTTTTAAAATCCGAGATATCACCGTTTTCGAGGAAGCTGTATCGCTCTAAAATGGAAACAATGTTGACGGTCTCGAAAGAATATTTCTCCCGCAACAGGGCATAAAGGCGGCAGATATACAACAATCTTTTCCGATCAATATCGTTCGGTTCCCGGACCGATACCAGAACCGACTCCAGTTCCCCCTGTTCCATATTCAGAAATTTTTCGGGGGCGCAGTCCTGTTTATCACAAAGCGTCTTCAGAAGGGTATGAATGGGCTCAAACCATCTGCCTTTCAAATCTATGGAATCATACACGTCTGTGGGGAATCCCCTTTTAAGCGCCGGCAGATCTGCATCGTACCAAAAATTGAATATTTTCCGGGTCATATCGATGAGGGTGTTGTTCCCCTCAATATGGACCTGTTTTCTCAGGAAGTGGATCAACCGATCATTTCGATGGGATAATTCATCCATGGACGTTGTCACATGGCGGATTTCCCCTTCCGCGCCGATCTCATTAAAATATACCGGAAAAATATAGGAGAGTTGTTTTACCTTCTTGTAAAACGGTGAAATATTTGAATTCAGGATATGGGTGATGTCCCGCTGAAAAAGATCCGTGTCCGAGATATAGACCCCGCCCAGACGCAAGTTAACGATTAATGCCGACAGAAGTTTCTCTGGAATGGAGGATCCGTATTTTAATATGTCAAGCCACACCCTGATATTTTTCAGATGGTTTTCATTGACATGCGTCTTCCAGTCCTTGTCCACATAGACGATGCCCGGGAACTCAAATCCGAAATCAATCAGTTTCTTTTCAAAATAATTGACCCGGAATTTGTCCTCCGAATCGTCAATATCAATGATCTTTTTCCCCAGGGTGGCAATGCAGTTGAGAATGGGAGGTATATGGTCCCGTCGAAACAGACTGAACATGTCGAATATTTTATCCAGGAAACCGAATATCTCGCTCAAATCGATCTCCTCGACCACTCTTGCCAGCAAAAAATTGATGTCACGAATCAGGCGATCTTTCAGGCCGGACATTCCCGGAAGGTAAAGGAGATAGAAGGTATAATAAAATTTTTCAATAAATTTATCAAATTCATCGCTCAATTGTCTGAAATTATTTGCGATATCACCATAGGAAGGTACGTTTTCAACGAGCGCGTCAAATGTATCCGAACCTTTTAGTTTGTGTTGGAGATCAGAAAAATAGTCACTCCCCAGTTGCCCTATGACCGTTGTGTAATCCCGATGGAAGATGCTTTCATTTTCTCGGTACCACTGTTCAATTTTTGTGGTTTCCTGCCAGAAGTTAATATTAACTTCCAGAACCTCCTTTGTTAAACTGTATATTTCTTCTTTAAAATCATTAATATGTGCGCTTCTCCTCAAGTGTTTTTTAAAAAAAGCGGAACAGCACATATAGATGTCACGGTTTTTCCCCAGGGTTTCTTCCAAAAGGGCCATACAGGCTTCAACAATCTTTTTATGTTTTTTCGGAAAATCCACCAGGCGATCAATAAATTCCACCAGGGTCCTGACAATGGTTTCTTTGAGCTTCTCATCAACGCCGGACGATAGAAGAAGGCCACCCAGGCTCTCAACGATTACCTGGAACGCTTCATCCGATTTTTCCAACTCCGCGTAAAACCAGAAATCATTCAGGACAATTTTTCTCAACTCCGCCACCACAAAACCATGGTTGGCATAGGGGTGGTGGTATTCCGTCATACATTTCAGCGCCCGTTCGTGAATGCCGAAGTGGGATGCGGACAGATCTATAAATTCACGATATGGTTTGGGGACGTGAACTTTTATTTTTCGCGTTTCTTCTAAATTGACTTCCAACGCTTCCGATTGAATTGTTTTCTCCATTGCGCACTGTCCAAAATGAGGTCCTTAAATTACACAGCAAAACACAAAACGCATTTGAGACAAGCTGAATAAAACCTTTAAACGCCCTCTTTTCAGCCGATACCACATCTCGTTGTCGGCCATCCTCAATAATTACAACTGCTGAAAAAAAAGCACAAGGGGGTATGGCAAAAAAACCAAAAATAGTACCCATTAGTGAGAAATTGAAAAAGAGCAAAAGATGTCTCCAAATTATCCTTTTGAAAATCGCGGCAGATTGTGTATATGGGGATAGGCGTTGAAACTGAAACAAACGATTTCTGGAAACGAGGAGGTTCAAAAATGAGATTTGGAATAATTCTGGCGTTGGTTTTTGCGTTGTGCGGTCCCCCGGCAGCCTTCGGCGGTCTGTCGGACAACCCCCAGGTGATGATGGAAACATCCAAAGGGACCATTGTTCTGGAGGTTTTCCCCGATGAAGCGCCCAAAACCGTCAAAAATTTCCTGCAATACGTTCGTTGGGGGCACTATGACGGAACCATCTTTCACCGGGTGATTCCGGATTTCATGATTCAGGGGGGCGGTTTTTCGCCGGATATGAAGAGAAAGAACACTGAGATGCCCATTCAAAACGAGGCGGACAACGGCCTGAAAAACAAGCGGGGCACGGTGGCCATGGCGCGCACGCCGGATCCGCACAGCGCCACAGATCAGTTCTTTATCAACACCAAAAGCAACGGCTTTCTGAACCACAAAAACAGAACCGCCCAGGGGTGGGGTTACACCGTCTTTGGCAAGGTGGTCAAGGGGATGGATGTGGTAGATACCATCTCAGGGGTTAAAACCGCCAAGAAGGGCATGATGAGCAATGTCCCGGTGGAACCTGTCAAGATCATCAAGATGACCATTAAAGAATGACAAACTCGTAAAAAGTCAGAGATGACCCGTTTTCGGAGACTTTTTACGAGACCATGAAAGGCTCGCGTTCAATTTGTCAATTTCTTGTAAACCGCATCATGGGGACCCACATCAAAAAACCGCATTGTTTCATCGGCGATGACGTCACAGTCGTGACAGCAGAGAATCCGGTCGTCTCCTTTCTTGCGGCACATACGGCAGTAAACGTGAATAATGACAAAGTGATTTGCAACAGGCACACTGTACAGGCCGCGAAGATCATATTTCAACGGCTCTCCCATGAGCGGATTTTGCGTGAGTTGATCGATTTTGTTGCGAATTCTCTTTTTAATGGACGAAAATTTCTTAAGAGATTTAATGAAATCGCCTGAGTAGGTCTCATCCATTAAAAAACTTCTTCCCGGCTATGCCATTTCATTTCGCCGGTTCGCGTCTTTTCCAGCGTAGTTAAGAGAGACTGGTAGAATTCAGGAGAAGATAATACCATTTGCATCCCCTGGTTTTCCTGAGCCCGTTTCAAACCCAGCACCCACTGGTTGATCAGCTCTGACATGGATAGCCTCTGGGAAAGAGAAAACCCTTTAAGAAATTTGCTCAAATCTTCGTCTATGGTAATGTTAACCCTGACTTTTGGCATAAACACCCCCTGGATATTTGAAGTGAGACAGCATTGATGCGTATATTATGCGCATTAATGAGAGATGATGTCAAGTCAAGATCTTCTATACGTTCCCACTCAGGAGCGTGGGAACGAAAAAAAACAGTTTTCAGAAAGAAAAACAGGGGGTTAAAACAACTGAGCGGGCTGAAATCAGGACTGGCCGCCCCCGAATCTTTCCTGAAGGCTGTTCAAAAGGGAGCAGAGGACCGGCACCACCACCAGGGTCAGCAGGGTGGCCACGGCCAGGCCGAAGATCACGGCCACAGCCATGGGTCCCCACCACTGGCTGGACTCATTACCGATATCCAGGGCAACCTTTCGAAAATCAAAACTGATCCCCGTGGCCATGGGCAACAGCCCTAAAATGGTGGTAATGGCCGTCAACATCACCGGTCGAAACCGCACCAGGCCCGCCTTGATCAGGGCATCCCGCGCGGCCATCCCCCGCCCCTTCAGCTGGTTGTAATAGTCGATCAAAACAATGGCATTATTGACCACCACGCCGGCCAGACTGATCACACCGATACCGGTCATGATCACCCCAAAGGCGGTATCCGTTATCAGAAGCCCCAGAAAAACACCGATGAGGGATAGGAGAACGGAAGTCAAAATAATAAAGGGCGTCATAAAGGAATTAAACTGGGTGACCAGGATAAGGAAGATAATAAACAGCGCGGCCACAAAGGCCTTACTCAAAAAGGCGGCGGACTTTGCCTGCTCCTCCTGCTCCCCTGAAAAACGATAAGAATACCCGCGCGGCCAGTCCATACGGGTTTTCAGACGGGTATCAATATCCTGGATCACATCATTGGCCAGCCTTCCGGAAACATCCCCCGAAATGGTGACCACCCGTTTCTGATCCAGCCGCATGATGGCCCCGAGCCCGCTTGAGAGCGTAATCTCCGCCAGGGATGTGAGGGGGATGGGCTCACCTTTGGGCCCTGAAACCGTAATCCGCTTGAGACTCTCCAGCGAATGGCGATCCCTGTCCGGCAGACGGGCAATAATATCGTATTCATCCTTTCCTTCCCGATAAACACCCACCTTCACGCCATTAATGGCGGTCTTTACGGTATAGGCAACGGTATAGGTATCCAGCCCCATAAGCGCAGCCTTTTCCTTGTCCACCCGTACCCGAATCTCGGGTTTTCCTTTTACGAAATTGTCCTTCAAATCCACAAGGCCGGGAATATCCTCAATTTCTTTTCCTATTTTCGCTACCAGCTCACCCAGCACATGAATATCTTTTCCGGATATTTCCAGGTTCACCGGTGCGCCGGTGGGAGGGCCTTCCTTTTCCTTTTCCACCTGCACTTCAGCCCCCTTGACGGCGCCAAGGATCTTTTCCCGAACCTCGTTCACCACGGTGGATGAAAGGGTTTTGCGATCGTGGAAATCCTTGAAATCCAAGACCACACGGTTGATATGGGTCCCCGTGCCCCCCTGGGAAAAGGGATCGCCCCCTTCGGCACCGATATTGGAAATCACGTAGCGGATATCTTCATATTTGGAGACAATATTTTCCACCAATTCGACCAGCTTGTCGGATGCATCCAGGTTTGTGCCCTCTGGCGCCTTGATGTGGACATAGGCCCGCCGGGGCTCAGTATCGGGCATGAATTCGCTCCCTTTTCCAAAAGCCCCATACAGCAAAATAGACCCCACCAGGAGCAGAAAAGCGATGAAAACGACAATCAGACGGTGATTGAGGGACCAATTCAGAAGAACGAGATAAACCCGTTTAGCAAACGGCTCGCTGGATGATTTCGTCACTTTTTTGGTTTTCATGGGCTTTTCGGGCGCTGGCGGTTTTGCGACCTGATACCGGGCCGAAAGCACCGGATTGATTACCAGGGCCACAAAAAGCGAGGCGGTGAGCGCCATAATCAGCGTCTCGGGAAGGTATCCCATGAACTCACCCATGATCCCCGGCCAGAACAGCATGGGCGAAAAAGCCCCGAGTGTAGTGGCGGTGGAGGTAATAACGGGCCAGGCCACCTGGTTGGCACCTGCGAGCGCCGCCTCACTCCGGCTCATGCCCTCCTGAATGTGCCGGTAGATGTTCTCCACAATGACGATTCCGTTATCCACCAGCATCCCCAGGGCCAGAATCAGGGAAAACAGCACCACCATATTGAGGGTCACATGAAAGGCGGCCAGGAGAATGAAGGTGATGAGCATGGAGTAGGGAATGGCCAGGGCCACGAAAATCGCCGAGCGGCCTCCGATGAAGAGCAGGATCACAGCCACGACCAATATCAGTCCCGAGAGGATGTTGTTTTCCAGATCCGCCACCATCAGGCGAACATCATTGCTCATGTCGCTTGTCAGGTCAATCTTGAGACTGGGAGGCAACAGGGGCTTCATCTCCTTGATAATGGCCTTAACCTGATCGGTGACTTCAACAATGTTTTCACCGCTCCGTTTCTGGATGGCCAGGGTGACGCTCTTGACCCCATTAATGCGGCTCCGGGTGATGGGGTCCTTGTGGCTGTCCCGGATAAAGGCCACATCCCTCAGATACACCGGTTTTCCGTCCCGCACAAAGGCCACAATGGAAAAGATTTCCGCCGGATCCTGGAAATCTTCCGGTACGCGAACCAGGTACTTGGCCTGGCCGATATCCATACTACCGCCGGGCATGTTCACGTTGCTCCGGGTCACCGCATTGATGAGGCTTGAAAAGGGTACCCGGTAGGCCCCCACCCGATCCAGGTCGAACTCCACATGGATCTCCCGTTCCAGACCGCCGCTCAAGCGGGTATCCAGCACCCCCGGGATGGATTCGAGGCGGTCTTCCATGTCCTCGGCAAATTTCTGCAAACGTCTGAGGCTGAAAGGGCCGGACAATACCACGCGGATGACGGGAAGATCGGAAAAATTGACCTCCTGAAGTACCGGATCATCGGAGAGATCTCCAGGCAGGTCCTTCTTGGCCTGATCCACCTTGTCCCTGACCTTCTGAAGGGCATCGTCGATATCAACCGAGGGAAGGAATTTAACCGCCACCGTGGAAATGCCTTCCGCGGAGGTTGACCGGATCTCCTCAACATCGGAAATGCCTTTCAACTTGCGCTCAATGGGAATGGAGATCAATTCCTCCATATCCTCGGGGGCCACCCCTTCGTAGGTGGTGGTCACAAAGACATAGGGGATGGTAATATCGGGAAAGTTTTCACGGGGCAGGGTGATATAGCAGTATATCCCGGCGATGAGGATGAACACCATGAGGGTCAGAACTGTTGTCTGTCTCTTGAGCGCAACCCGGTTGAGGATCATTGGACTTGAACCTTCATCCCTTCCTCAACATCTCTCTGACCGGTGACGATCAGTCGATCCCCTGGCTGCAATCCTTTGGTGATCTGCACCCGGTCCCCCTCAATGACCCCGATGGAAATAGTCCGGGCATGGGCAATACCGTCTTCTTCCACAAACAGAAGGCGTTCCCCCCCCTTGTCCATAATGGCGAACAGGGGTGCCGAGAGCGCATCGGGAATCATGCGCCGAAGAAATGCCACGCGGGCAATCATACCGGGTCTGATTTCATGTTTAGGATTGTCAATCAAGACCCTTACCCAAAAAGTCTTGGTGGCGGGATCCGCCTTATAGGACACAAAATCCACCTTTCCTTTCAGTCGGAGATCGGGAAAGGCATCGATAGTGACCATGACGTCCTGTCCCTTTTTCAGATACCGCACATCCAGTTCCGGCACATTTACGTGAATTTTGATCTTATCCACATTCACCAGTTCAACCATGGGTTGACCGCGGTCGACAAATTCCCCCTCATCCACATGGAGATAATTCACCATACCGCTGATGGGAGAGTGGGGAAACCCGCGATCATATTCCACCTTTGCCTTCACCAGATCGCTTTCCGCCAGGGCTTTATCGGTTCGGGCCCGCTCCATTGCTTCTTTGTGCACAATCCCCCGATCAAACAGGGTTTTTCGTCGATCATAAAGATCCTTGGCCAGTTCGGCTGAAGCCTCGGCCCTTGAAATGATGGTTTTCAATGCCGAAACGTCAATCCGGGCCAGAAGCTGACCTTTTTTAACTTTCTGCCCCTCACGGGGGCCGATCCACTCAACGCGGCCGTTCTTGTCCGCTGCCACCAGGACATCCTGCCAGGGTTCCGTTTCCCCGGGCAGCACCAGAATATCTCGAATGGGAACGGGTCTCACTTCAACCACATCTACTTTAACGGTTTTAACAGAACCTTCTGCCTTTCCCGGTTCCGCCTGACTCTCCGAACCGCGACACCCACCCACTAGAACCGGAAGCAGCAAACCGAATGCCAGCCATCGCAGGAAACATTTCATGAAACGATATCTCCTATTCACCATCGGGATTAAAATTTTCCCAGAATTCTTCGTCATCGCTCTGCCAGTCCGGCCCGAACTTCTTTTCGTAAAAGGATCCCATCCGTTCGAGCCATCGATTCCGCAGGTTCTTCCCTTTTTCGCGGGCAACCAGCACCTCTTTCAGAAAATGTTCGATATGGATTATCTCTTCTTTTGGAACGTAAAAGGCCGCACCCCCCTTAAAAGACCTCACCGTATGGCTTACACTCAACGCATTGGCGGTCAACATGACGGCGGGGACATTTTTGTCGTTAGCAATTTCCAGGAGTTTGTATCCGTCCACGCCCATGATATCCAGAATCGCCATATCAAAGGACTCCCTATCAAGGAGGTCTCGAGCATCCTCAAAGGTATATGCTTCCACAAGGCTGCACATGTTCAGCAGATCTTTGAGGGTTTCGATCACGTCCGGCTCATCATCAACCATGAGAATTCTTTTCCCTTTTAATAAATCTTTTGTCACAGCAACAGCTCTCTCAGCAATAGACCCGAATACCCTTCAGAATCTTGAAACAATAATCGCATTAGAGTAACGCTTTCTTTGCCCGTTTCAAGGTGTAAGCCCCACAAAATCGTTTTCCCTGAAGCGATAATACCCTTTTTCCGTCATGCGAATGAAAGGGATGGCAGGCGTGGTCAGAACAGTCAGGGCCAATTGGGCGAAATCCGGGATCACACCCAGCGACGTCATGGTTTTCTGGAACCGGTTCAGCCGCTCCGAAAGTTCAGGCATTTTCAACTCTGAAACGTACCCCCCGGCGCGAAGGGGAATATCCGCCTTTAGCGTTCCGTCTACAACAACCGCCGTGCCCCCCTGCATTTCAATCACACGGTTGACGGCATGGGCCAGATCCTCATCGTTTTCGCCGATGCCCACGATGGCGCCGGCATCCCAGCACAGTGTTGTGGCCACAGCCCCCCGTTTCTGGCCCCAACCCCGGACAAACCCGACAAACATTTCTCCCCGGCCACTGATACGTTCCATGAAAACGATTTTCAGCAAGTCTTTATCAAGATCGGTCACCAACTGTCCGGCCATAACCCGTGGCGCCGCCCTGCCCTCACGCGCCACCAGTCCTCCCGGCTGGATATCCAGGGTGCGCACCTGCCCCTCTCCATCCGAAAGGGATTTAGAAATTTTCAGATCAAAGGGCGAGATCGGCGACGCTTTCACCGTATTCATGAGCGGTTCTGGATAACCCGCATCAGGAATGGAGATGCTCATCCGCCCTTTTTCAGCAACCACCCTCCCCTTTGAAATCACCACCTCCGGCTTCATATTTCCCGGCTCCCCAAGCAGCAGGAGATCCCCGTGATGACCCGGGGCAATACCACCGATAAGGGTGTCCAGCCCCAGATGTTCAGCCGGGTTGAGTGTCACCATTCGGACCGCATCCATTGCGTCGATCCCAAGATCCACCGCCTTTTGAACCACATCATGCAGATACCCCGTCTTGAGCAGGAGACTGGGGTTGGTACCGTCGGTCACCAGTATCATTCGACGAAAATCAACTTTGTCTTTCAGCGGCAGAATGATCTCCAGATCGCGGCGAATGTCCCCTTCCCGGATCATGGCATAAAGCCCCATTTCAAGACGGTTGAGCACGTCGTCCGTTGAAATGGCCTCATGGCACGACTCAACCCCGGTCGCCACATAGGCCGCCAGTTTTCTGTCAAAAGCGCCGGCAGCGTGTCCCTGAACGGATTTTCCAATTCTTTGCGTCTCAGCCATAAGGTCCAGAACCCGGTTGTCCCGGGTCAGGATGGCACCTTGCCAGAAGGGTTCCCCCAGTCCGATAACGCGGGGGTCCTCAAAAAGCCCGGCCAGCTGCTGCTTTGAAATCATCAAAGACTTTGCTGCTGGACTCAGGGAAATCATGGGGGGAACGAGAACGTATATCTTGATGGGACAGGGATCAATCTGGTCCAGAAAAATTTCAACCCCTTCGGCCCCCAGGGCAAACCCGTAGCCCTCCGCTTCCGTCACCAGGGTAGTGACACCGGAGGGGATTGCGTAGGACAGAAAATCGTTGATGTTGAAGTAACTGACCAAATGGGTATGGGCATCAATAAACCCGGGGCAGATGAACCGACCGCCCGCATCGATAACCTCGGTCTCTTCGCCAATGGTATGTTCAGCATCAGGACCCGCATAGGCGATCCACTCACCCACCATAGCCACAGAACGACCCGGCAGCATGCGCCCCGTGTACACATCCATCAGCACGCCACCTTTTACCACCACATCCGCGGGATGATTTCCCAGTGCGGTATCGGCCAGTTTGCGCGAATCTCTTCTGTTTTCCATTGTCTTAAAGTTCACTCATTCCCTTTCCGGATTTTTCTGTTGTCAAAGATTCGAAATTTTGCATAATTTCAAACTGAATCTCCACAAACAATCAACGGGCTTCCGTTTCAGCAGGTGCTTTCACCTCTGACTGTTCAAGCAGTTCTCCTATAAATTGCTCTCTCAATCTTTCCAATGAGCCATCTTCCTGCATTTCCTTAAAAACCCCATCGATTTTCGGCACCAGGGCCGCATGTTTTTTGTGAAGATAATGATAGACGGGTTCTCGGCTTAACGGGGGAGACAGCGCATGGATGCCTTTAAGATTCAGTTTCTTGAGTTGATGAAGACCGTTAATCCGAGCCGTAATCACAATGTCAACGCGATCCCTATGAAGAATTTGCATCAAAAGCTTGCTGCTATTAACGATTTGGACATTCTCCATTCCGCGGGTGCAATCTTCCGCGTGCTTGACGCCCCTGACGATCCCGACCCGATGCGCCTTTAAATCGTTACAGCCACTGACAGTAAGTTTCAACTTTTTTGCAAAAGCCGTTGGTTCGATGTAATTGATGGGGGTGGGAACCCTTATAAGCGTGGGGTAATCGTCCCCAACACGAAAAATCCGGTGCACCTCGCCGTCGATCCGCCCCCGGCTGGATTCCTGCAAGGCTCTTTTGCCAGGCATCTCAACAATTTCAATGGGAATACCCAAACGTTCGTAACCCAATCTCAATATCTCTCCACCCACTATCTGATCCGGCGTGTTGACAATTCTGGCAAATTTAAGGGGCTCTTGAGAATAAGAAGCTGAACAAAAAAAGAAGAAAAATACCACCAGCAGAGCAATTTTTTTCATATTTTTTCCTTTAAGGGCTCACTCACAAATAAATTCACATTTTTGAATTGACTATCTAGATCCCCTTTGTTTGGTCAATTGAAAAATCCGCAAATCTTGAACATATTTCCACGGCCAGAGCAAAAATGATATCAAGGGCCAGATGTTCACCAATGCTTCTGTCGAAGAGCAGCTTTGATTCAGCCGGAAATTCATCATCCCCCTTCCACAATAGAACCGCCACCGGTATGCGGGGGGCTATTTTGAAGGCGTATGCCGCATCCGCCATATCAAGTGGCATGCCGCCCAGTTGAGTACATGCATCACGGAATCCGCGAAGATTGTCTCCGAATCGTTTTTCAATCAAATGGGTGGGTATTTTGTGGGGCCCCCGGAAAAAAGTAACACCGCCGGGGATGTCCTTTACCGATATCCATTCTTTGCTGATGGGAATCTCCCTGG
>CAYSFQ010000048.1:0-15048 GCA_964430575.1 uncultured Desulfobacteraceae bacterium | reverse complement strand
TCATCAAAACCCTATGATTCATCAACGGATACAAACACGTGCTTCAGCACTGCATGTTTGGGATAAAAATAGAAGACCTGGCTTTGGTGCCGTTGACTTTTACGTTTTGAAAGGGCTAAACTCACAAGGGAAGAAAGTTCCAGATAAAGGTGTTGAACATATTTTATTGTTTTACTTTTCTTTGCGCCTTTGCGGCTTTGCGTGAGACCTTTTTGAGAGGGAGGTTCATATGAAAAAATTAGCGACAGGTTTCATTTGCCTTGGTTTTCTTTTCTGTGCATCGGTGTGTACCGCCGCGTACCTGATCCATCTCAAAGACGGCCGGGAAATTACCACCTCTGAGTACTGGGAGGAAGGGGGCCAGATCAAGATTCATCAGTATGGCGGCGTTGTGGGTATTTCAAAAGAAGATGTGGTATCCGTTGAGGAAATTGAAGATCCGAAAAACATCATCGTGAAATCGGCACCCAAGCCGCCGGAAAAAACACCCCCTAAAATAGAAGAAGAAGTGAAAACGTCCATCAAAGAAAATGGGGGTCAAAAGGAAGGGGCGAAACCGCCAAAGGACAAAGCAAAGAAAGAGAAAAATCCAATCCTGCAAGAATTCGATGGTCTCAAGGAACGGTATAAAAACCTCGAATCCATGTCCAAAGAGGAAATTGTCCAGTTTGACAAGGATTTAGCCGGACTACGAAACAAGATCCTTAGAGCCGGTCTTGCAGGTCCCTATACGGACCATCTTGCTGCAATCCTGTCCATGGGAAGCAAGGCCGAGGAAGAGTACAAGAAAAGGGATCAGTAAACCTGCCGCCAACGGGCGACCTGGGTGCCGATGCCTTGGAGGGCTTCCTGAATGTAACAGCTGTCGTATTGTATTTCCACACCCCCGTTCATTGCAACCGTCTGGTTGGCCAGGACCGCGCCGGTTATGTTGACACCCAGGCCCCCGCCGTTGAACGTCATGGTACCGGTGACCAGGATCAGTCCGTACCATGTGAACCCACCCCCCAGTATCAGGTCCCCCTCAACCGCCAGCAGGCCATATCCGGTAACATTGCTGAGACTGAGGCCGTTCACTAAGACAGTTGCATCGCAGTAACAGGCGACACTGTTGCCATTGCCGTCGGCCCCGTAAAATGCATTATTCTGATCTGCGGTGATGATTTCCGTAGCCGACCCCGGCAGCCCCATGGCCGCCACATAATCCGAGATGGGGATATCGATATCGCCGCTGAAATCACTTGTCGGGGTGTTATAATCTGAATAGGGTTCGTCAGGCCCCGCAAGGATGTTGCTGGTCCCGTTCAGTGTTACGGTAGTACCTGTTGGGGATGTATAAAAGGGCGGTTTGGAACCTTCACTGACCCCGCCGCAGTCCACGGCGCCGACGGTTCCTGCCTGATCATGCCCGTTGATACTTACCGTCCCGTTTGATGTGACGGTGTTCTTGGCATAAATGGCCGCTTCGGCGGCGATATTCAAGGCTATCCGTTTTAACTCGACTTCAACAACGGCCAGTGAACCGTTACTCTGCCCGTAGGAACGGACAATTTCAACGGGCCAGGCGTCACGGTTATCGGGGGTTCCGGCAGTAGTGAAATAAACCCAACTCTTATCATCTGGTGTTGTGGGGTCATCGCCGTAATAGACAATGCTGCCGGGGGCGGATGGAGGATTGGTCCCCAGGCTGCCATCCCCGTCGGCATAATGGGCGTTGGTGGTTGTATGCCCTGCCTGTTCGGCATCGTATTCCCGTTTGTGTTTTATTTTTACAAAATAATCAACATCCACTGTGGATTGCAGGGTGTTCGTTGAGGCAGTCGTGCTCGTGAAATTGGTGCCGGATGGGAAATAGTTCTGATAGGTGCTGTCATATTCCGGATCATCAGCGGTGGTCCAGGTGCCCGATGTCAAAATATAGGCCGACCACAAGGGGTCGGCGGTTGTGCCCGTATCCCCGGCGTAGCCGGATTCTGTATCGGAACCTTTGAGCCTGTTTCGCGCTTCTGCAACACCGGCCTGGGCAGCGCTGAAGGCCTGGGCGGTGCTTTTGTAGTTGCCCCCGATTTTCATGTCCGTGGTGGTGAGCACTACAGCGGTGGATCCCAGCAACGCGAGGATGCACAGGAACACCAGGGACAAAATGAGCACAATGCCATTCTGGTTGCCTCGACTCACACACGGTTCCTTTTTATGGTTTTCGTGGGTCGAAATTTTTTCCATGATTAAACCCGCATTGTAGGGGCACGCCGCATTGTATGGGCCCGGTCCACCGTGCCACTACAGACCGATCGCCAGATTTGGCGGCGATACCATTGATGTCAGTGTATAGGTCCGGTAGCCGCTGTTTTGACTGTAATCCGGGTCCGGATCCGCTGTTCTGGAGGTAATGGTAACTTCAATCATTCGGATATCGGCTGCCGTGGTGGTGGCGTTGCCGTCCCCATCCAGATAGTCAAATGTGAAGGACTCGATATTCTCGCCCAGAAGTTTCGCATATGAGTATGCCTGGCCCGCGTCCCGGTCAATTTCCAGGTTGGTACCGTCATGGGTATAGATGATCAGTTCGTTCGTATCGCTTGCGGTGGCAGTCCCATCGCCGTCCAGATCAGCTCTGATTTCAAGCTGGGTGGTGCTGTAAGGAATCCCAACCAGTGCCGCACTGCCAGTGGGGTTAAAACCCGCCAGTTTCACTTCACGGGTGATGATCTCCATGACAGCGCGTGTCCCCTGTATCAGTTCGGTCATTTGCTCCTGTGCATCATAGGTTTTTCGCTGGCTGATAAAGGCGCTTGAAACAGATGTAAGCACCACCAGGCTCACGGCCATGGCAACAAGGAACTCAACAAGGGTAAAGCCGGCGGAATTTTTTGTTTTTATGGTCATAACACCCTTCGTTATTTGGCCAGGAAGGTTTTCAGTTCCACCTGGTGACTGTCGGAATCCCAGTAAACGGTTATGGTAACGGTTTTCATGTCGGTGGCCGGGGTATCCACAGCGGTGATGGTTTCGCGTTTGTAATCAGGATATTGGGTTATGGAATTGTAGGCTTCGGTGACCGTTTGGTTGGTTGCTGGCGTGTTGGCATAGCCCAACCGTTCCACATCCTCCATTTTTTCCCTGGCGCAGGTGGTGGCGCTGGATACCTCTTTGCTCAGTTCATTTCCCTTGATAATGCCGATGGAAAGGGATGCCATGCCCAGGAGTCCCACCGCGAGAATCACCATGGCCACCAGCATCTCCAGGAGGGTAAAACCGCTGTTTTTTCGCGTATGATGCGGGTGTTTTTGATTTTCGGTGGTCGCCATTTTTATTTTCCTCCGTACTTTTTATCCTTCGGATCGGGTGTTCATTGGGATTATGATATTTTTATGCCCCCGACCGGGCTAATTCTGATGTTCTTATATTGGTTTTCAGTGTTCGCCAGATAGATAATATATGACAGCAACTGCTCTTGAATCCAGCCTGAGGTCTTGGGCAGGCCCCTTGCGTTAAAGCGAAACGTATCCCCCGGATAGAAAAGCGCAATGGATACACCGTCATCCATGGTCCCTTCAAAAACATAGGACTCGCTGTCGTCCTTGGCGCCGTTCCCCCGGGCACCGCCTGGACCGTTGTCCAGCCAGACCTTGATGGTTTTATTGGTTTGACTGAACTTGACGCAGGCGTCCGTATTCTGGGTCACGGCCCCCTGCCTGGCACGGGCAAAGGCCATGAAAACCTGTCTGGCCGAGCTGTTCAACCGCATCTCAGGCAACAGGCTCATGAAGGCGGGAACGGCAATCAGTGTCATCACCACCATGATACACAAAACAATCATCATTTCGATAAGGGTGAATCCCCGATTATTGTCTGGTTGCAATTTGATCATCGTCATTCTCCTGCTGCCGGGGATTTTCACCTTTTTTCCGGCTGCCTGTTCGTTGCCCTTAAGTGAATTTGCAATTAGTGCGCCAATTCACTAAGTATCAGCCTAACAGACTGTTATTATGGTCTATTCGGTGGGCTATTCATTTTACGGAAAGAACTTTCGGTGCTTAGAAACGTTCATATAATTTACGACTGTAAAAAGGTTTTACAGTTATTCCCCGGGCGGGATATGAAAGGCAGAAACAAGAAAGGCGGTCAATTACGGCGTCTACTGATAGGTCACCCTGAATACTTCTTCGATGGTGGTAATTCCTTGAAGGACTTTTCGTGCGCCGTCCCGACGCAGAGTGGTCATACCCCCTTCAATGGCCGCGCGCTTGAGGGCATTGGCATCAGACGTTTTCAAAATCAGGTTTTTGATCGTTTCATCCAGGAGCATGAACTCAAAAATACCGGTTCGCCCCCTGAAACCGGTATCCAGGCAGGCAGGACACCCCCGGCCCCGGTAGACGGTTGCCCCTTTCGACATCTCAGGGGTGATGCCAATTTTTTGCAGGGATTCCCCGTCCGGTGTGTAGGCCTCACGGCAGTGGGCGCAGATGACCCGCACCAGCCGCTGGGCCAGGATGGCACTCACGGAAGAGGTGACCAGAAAAGGTTCAATCCCCATATCGATGAGGCGGGTTACGGCGCCGGCGGAATCGTTGGTATGCAGCGTGGAAAAAACCAGGTGCCCGGTAAGCGCCGACTGAATGGCAATCTCGGCCGTCTCCAGGTCACGCACCTCTCCCACCAGGATCACGTCCGGGTCCTGGCGGACGATGGAACGCAGTCCCTTGGCAAAGGTGAGATCAATCTTGGAATTGGTCTGGATCTGTCCAATCCCGTCGATCTGGTACTCGATGGGGTCCTCAATGGTAATGATGTTGATATCGGTCTTATTGATGGTGGAGAGCGCCGCATACAGGGTGGTGGTTTTTCCGCTTCCCGTGGGGCCGGTGACCAGGATGATCCCGTGGGGCGAGCTGATGAGCTGTTCAAAGGCGGCCCGATCCGTTTCGGGCATGCCCAGGTCCGTGACCTTGAGCAGCACGTTGGTCTTATCCAGCAACCGGAGCACCACCCGCTCGCCAAAGGCCACGGGAATGGTGGATACGCGGATATCTATATTCTTGTCCGCAATCCGGATTTTGATGCGTCCGTCCTGGGGTAGTCTTTTCTCCGCGATGTTCATTTTGGCCATGATCTTGATGCGGGAAATGAGGGCCGACTGAATATGTTTGGGGGGGGACAGCATGTCGTAAAGGATACCGTCCACGCGGTGACGAATCCTCAGTTTGTGCTGGGAGTGCTCGATATGAATGTCGCTGGCACGCGCTTTTACCGCCTGGCTCAGCATGAGATTGACCAGTTTTACCACGGGGGCATCGCTGGTATCCTCCAGCAGATCCGTTGTTTCCTCGATCTCCGACAATATTCGACCGGCCTCACCCTCCTGCATGTCTTCAATGACCCGTTCGGCGGAATCGCCGGTCACGTCGTAAGCCGCATTAATCACCGACAGGATGGCTGAAAGCGGGGCCAGCACCACCGGTACGTCCTCAAGGTCCAGCAGTCGCCTGAGATCATCCAGGGCCTGAAACTGTAAGGGGTCATTAACAGCGATGGTTGTGACTTCATGGGTGATCAGCGGGACCAGTTTGAATTTCTTGAGGAACGAAATGGGGGTTCTGTTGATAAAGGCCGTGTCCAGGTTTTCAAAGGGCAGGGTCATGGAAACCGGCAGGTCCCACTGAACCCCCAGGGCGCCCAGCAGATCCGCTTCCGTGATCACCTTCTGGCGGATGAGAATTTCCCCCAGCCGTCCCCCCCTTTGTTCCTGGACCTCCAGTGCCCGCTGAAGGTGGGTTTCACTCAGCCCGCAGGTATCATGAAGAATTTCCCCCAGGGGCCGCGCAGAGACAAGGCATGCCTTGTCTCTACCACCATCATGCCTTGTCTCTACCATGCCGTTTCCAATTTCTAATTTCCAGCTTTCGGTTTTTCATCCGTCAGGGGTTTGGGTTTGGGTTTATCATACATTTTGATAACCCCTTCTTTGATGGTCTCAATCTGTTCCTTTTTATCCAGGTAAATTTTTCTGGCTTCGGCTGGATTCTGAATAATGCGGGGCGTCAGAAAGATAAAGAGATTGGTTTTCTGGCGGTCCTTGCTGGTGCCCTTGAACAACCAGCCCAACAGGGGAAGATCGCCCAGGCAGGGCACCTTGTAGTCGGTGGTTGTGGTCTCGTCTCCGATGAGCCCGCCGATCACCACCGTGTTGGCATCTTTGACGATGACCGTGGTCTGGGCCAGGCGCTTCCAGGTTTCAGGACGCCCCGTGCCGCCGGTGGCAAACACACTGTCATCCACCACCCGGGTGACCTCCTCGTATATTTTGAGGCGGACGAATCGTTCCTGGCTGATCTGCGGGGTGATCTTAAGGGTCACGCCCACATCCTTGTACTCATAGGAACTGTAGTCCAACTGCGCTTGGGTAGTTTCATCTCGTATCTGGTAAGGCACGTTTTTTCCCACCATGATCTCCGCTTCCTCGTTGTCCGTGGTGAGGATCTGGGGGGTGGAAAGGATATGGACATCCCGGTCCTGCTGGTAGGCGTTCACCACGGCCGCCAGGTTGGGGAATTTGACGCCGGCGATTTCGATGGCTTCGCTGATGACCCCCATGGAAAAGCCACTGGGTAAAGTCCCTTTTGCGATGCCACCCAGGGTGCTAAAATTGGACGGGCTAGAACCGGCAAAAGCCCCGGCGTTTTTTCCGTCGTAGGAAAACGTTTTGATCCCCTGCCACTCCACGCCCAGGTTGAATTCCTTTTCCACGTTCACTTCCATGAACAGGGCCTCGATGAAGACCATCATTCGGGGGATATCCAGCTTCTGAATGACGGCTTCCAGCACAAGGTAGTCATCCTTGTTCGCCATGATCACCAGGGAATTGGTGGCCTGATCCGCCACAATCCGTGCATCTTTGGAGAGGATGGGGGCTTTCCCCTTGTTTTTTTCAGGTTTCTTTTTGGACGGAATGGCGGTCAATACCTTGGTCAGGTCCTCGGCATTGGCATGCTGCAGATAGTACACATGGATGTCGCCCTGGCCCCGCGGCGCCTCTTTGTCCAGAAGCTTTACCAGTTTTCGGATCTTGGCGGCATTGTCTTCCGATGACACGACAACCAGCGAGTTGGTCCTTTCATCGGCCACAATTTTGGTGACGGTCTGAGGGCCCGCGGTACGCTTCTGCTTTATGGCCCGCCGCTCGAAAACCGTGCTTAATGATTTGGCCAGGGGGCTGGCGCTGGCATATTCCAGGGGAATGACGGTTATCTCTTCACCCACGCCTTCCACATCAATGGCCCGGGCAAGACCCATAAGACGTTTGATGTTGGACTGCACGTCCGTGACGATCAGGGTTCGGGTAGGGGGATAGGAAACCATGACGCTGCTTTTGCTGATAAACGGGGCAAACAGCTTTTTCAGTTCGTCCGGCTCCGCATACCGCAAGGGAATCAACTGGGTGACCACCTTGTCTTCCGAATCCAGAGCCTCCCGCCTCAGTCGGGTTTCCACGCTCATGGTGCGGGCGCTGGCTGCGGGAACGATTTTGATAATGTTCCCTGACGGCACCGTGGTAAAACCATGGACTTCCAGGACCGATTCAAAAACCCGGTAGGCTTCATCCACGCTGATCTTGTTGGGGGATATAATGGTCACCTTCCCCCTGACCCCTTTGTCGATGACAAAATTTTTCCCGGTCAGTTCGCTGATAAATTTGATGAAAATGGGAATATCCACCTGGTCGAAATCGATGGTCACAGCGGGTTCCGGCTCATCCGAATTCAGCCCGGATTTCCCCTTCCGGGTGGTAATCGGGGTCTTCACGGGGGAAGACGAAAGGGGTTTCTGGTTTTGAACAGCCCGTGTCGGAACAGCAGGGGCCACACCCTCCTCTCCCGTTATACGGGCGCCTGAAACCGGGGCGGGGGCAAGAAAAAGCCCTGTGAACACCCAAACAATCAAAAAGAGCCATTGCGTTATTAGACATTTCATCTTTATTCTCATCTTTTGAGTGACGAATAACGATTGACGAAATACGAATGACGATCAGGTCAATCGTTGTTCGTCATTCGTATTTCGTCAATCGTCATTTTCTTTTTTCGTTGGTAACAATCATTTTAAACCCGGGGTCGCTCCGCAACGGATCCAGATCCGGATCTTTCTTCGCCCATTCCCTGACGGCAGGATTCATGGAAACGGCCTTTTTCAGATACCTGAGGCCCTGTTCCGGTTGCCCCTGGGCCACTGAAACGCAGGCCAGGTTGTAATAGGGGTCCACATAATCGGGTTTTAAGCGGATTGCTTTTTCAAAACACTTTCGGGCGGCCGAATAGTTCTTTTTGTGGAGGTGCAGCACGCCCCGATTATTGAGTGCCTCAACATGACCCGGGTCCATGGAAATGACCTTTTCATACCATATTCCGGCATCGGGAAGGCGGCCTTCCCGATGAAACGCCCGTGCTTTTTGATAGCTCACGGCAATATCTTCACGGCTTTCCTCCGTCCTCCGCTTTGCAGACGACGGATGACGGACGACGGATGACGGCCCTGATTCGGATGACGGACGACGGGTGACGGATGACGGCCCTCTGTCTTCTGTCTTCTGTCTTCTGTCTTCTGTCGTTTGATCCCACCATGAATAGCCTGCAAAAGCAAGCAAAACCATCAACAGGGAAGCTGTCAGAAAAAGAGTCCTTCTGACTGTGAAAAAGGACTTTTTCCGTCTGGGCACCGGTATGCCACTGTAGGGCCCTTTCCCCAGATCCCGTTCAACCTGGGCTTTTTTCAGTGCCTCATGGATGTAGCTCATGCTGTTTGTCCGCCATCTGATACAGGAGGGCCAGGGTCCGGGAGCCCACCACCCCGTCCGCCTCGAGACCAAATTCATCCTGAAAATTTTTCACTTCCTCACAGGTCTGCTGGTCAAAAAAACCGTTCGGGGTTACCAGATACCCCAGGTCCTGCAAAATTTCCTGAAGGGTCAAAACAGCCAGGGACTGCATCCCCTGGTTCAAAAAAAAGTTGCTGTCGACGTATGGGTATACCCAACTGACTTGACCGCCCCAGTGCTCCAGGATGAAACCCCGTGTGAGGTTTCGCGTGTTGCCGTCCGCATCCAGTGCGACAGCGCCTTCGGGCGTTACGTGATGGATCAGAAGATAAGCCGATGGTCCACGGTGCATACTGACCGGCGTGTTGATTCTGAAAGGCATTTTCAACAGGGTGTAATACTCGGCGGACAGCGGAAATGACACCAGGCTCATCTGAATGCTGCCGTGATCATCTTCAGGGGATAGTGGTTCCTCAACCAGATCAAACAGCCCGGCAATACTTTGCTTATTCGTCAGAAAGAGGGACGGGGCTGGTTTTGGGGCAACGGGTTCCATGGGACGTTTCTCTGGCACCACAATCGCGCGGGACCCGAAGAGATGGTCCCTGAAAGTCCATGCGCCAAAGCCGGCAGCGATCATGAAAAAAAGAACCGCCGGCAGGGCCCACTTCCACCATGGGCCTTGTCCGGAACCGGGGGGGCGGTCCCCATCCGCGTCAATACCGCCGCGAAGATCCAGGATGGCCCTGGCCGTCATTTTCCCCGAAACGGTCCGGTTTTCAGCGGTGTAGGCCAGAAGGAGAGCCCGATCGCAGACCGCATTGATCCGCCTGGGGTTGCCACCGGAGTAGCTGTAAATCCGCTTGAAGGCCCCATCCGAGAAGTTTATATCCCCCTTTCCCCCTGCCACCACCAGGCGATGTTCCACATACCCCCGAACATCTTTTTGATCCAGGGGCTTCAAATGATACCGCACGGTGATGCGATCGTCCAGCTGCCTGAGTGAACGGGCCGAGAGAACCTCTTTCAATTCCGATTGACCCACCAGCACAATCTGGATCAGTTTGTCCTTTTCCGTTTCCAGGTTGGATAGCATTCGAATCTGCTCAAGGACCGTTCGCGAAAGATTCTGGGCCTCATCGATCAGCAAGAGCGCATTGCCCCCTTCCCTGAAAACACCCAACAGGAAATGGTTGATGGCATCGAGCAGAGCGTTTTTGCTATCCGTTTCCTCGGGGAGGGTTACACCGAACTCGTGGGCAATGGATTTCAGGATCTCCATGTCGGAGACAAAAGAGCTGAAGATGAGCGCGCTTTTTGTGGTATCATCCAGGTGGTCCAGCAGGGCGCGACACAGGGTGGTTTTTCCGGTTCCCACCCCGCCGGTAATGGCAATAAACCCTTTTCGCTGGTTAATGCCGTAGAGCAGGTGATCCAGGGCCTCCCGATGATAGCGGCTCAGGTAGAGATACCGGGGATCAGGGGTCAGGTTGAAAGGATGTTCTTTAAATCCGAAAAAGGTTTTGTACATGGTCTATTCAAATCGGTAATTGAGGGTTTTAGTTTCACTGCCACGGTTGATTTCCAGCGAAAGTTCGGCGCCGGATTTGAGCCGGTTGTAGAAGGCAAAAGCATCATCCGGGCTTTTGATCAACTTATTGTCTATTTTCTTGACCACATCTCCGTTCTTAAGGCCCAGTTTGGCAAATATGGACCCCGGTTTGACGTGGGAAAGAACCAATCCATCCGGTTTGCCGTTCTTGATGAGGGGGCGGATGCGGACCTGGGTCAGCAGCGAATTGATATTGCCAAGGGATTTTTGAAGATCATCGTGGCCCACCGTAATGGTGTATCCATTATCCCGGCGCCCGGCGCCGGCCCCTCGGGATCCTCGTTTTCCGGTTTTGGCCTGTTCCATTTCAAGGATTTCATCTTTTCCCTTAACTTCGATAATGACCTTTCCCCTCAGGACTTTTTTGATCAAAGCCCCCTGGACCATATCTCCGGTCTGGTAGAGGCCCTGTTTTTTTTTGCCTTTTTCCTCCATGACGGCAAAGGCAACCCGTTGGGGACCGGAGACCGTCCCCAACAAAACGATGTTCAAGCTCGTGGGTTTCAAAGCTGCAATCTGTTCTGCACCCATTTCTTCCGGTTTTTCTTCCCGGGCGGTGGTTAGCCCGCCCAACAGACCCCGCTGGGCAATTTTATCGTAATGGGCGGGGGGCGGCTGCTTTTCCGTTGTTCGGGTTCTGAAGGTCCCGGCCGTTGTTTCCGGTGATTTTACCGTTAACAGCTGCGCATCCATAAACCGGTAGAAAATATCCACACCCATATAGACGGCAATAAACAGGGCAATGAGGTTGAACAGGATTTCGGCAAATCGGGTCATATTTTAAGCATTTAAGTAAAACGAAATTTCGGCGACCTGAAGGTGCCTTGAATGACGAAGGACCGTCTCAGGCCGTTATGGCCCCCTCGAAAAAGGCTCAGCAGGGCCGGACCCCCTTTCAGGGTCTCAAGAAAAGCCTCAATAGGTTCGATGGTTCCCTTTAAATTAAGTCGGCTGCGGTCCATGATCCGGTTCAAACGGATGGTTCCGGAAACCGATCCCTGAAACCCTTTTCCGTCAAGAGATACCGAGGTCAGGTTAACCGTCCCCTTCTTAAGGGTAAAGCGTGCGATCAATTTCCCAAAAGGAAGCGTCTTAAGGCCCAGAAAGGGGTTTAAAAGGTCTATTTTTCCTTCTGAAATATGAATATCCCCGGCCCCGTCCCCCACTACGATCCGATCCGGCGGGCCCTTGTATGTGATGTTTCCTTTGAGGGTTCCACCAAAATTACCAATCCCGAATTGGGGCAGAAACGCGTATTCATGGATGCGCACCTTTTCAAGGGATAGGGAAAAGCCGTCTATTTCACCGTTCTCACCAGAGAGAATATGACCGTTAATGATACCGCCATAGGCGCGGGCATCAAAAAACCAGGTGGTGTTTCCCAGAATAAGTGATCCCATACCGGGACTGACAGACAGGTCCTGGGCCTCAAAAAAAGCGGTTCCAGGTCGTTCTTTCAGGGAAAAGACCGGTTCCTGCAGCCGCAATCCGGGTGGAAACGACGGTTCAAGCGATTGGGTGGAAAAGATAACCTGTGGGTCCATCCGGCCGGCCACTTGCACCAGGTACGATTGAAATGCCTCTGATGGGAAGCGGGCATAAAGGAGCAACACCGCCACCAGAATGGCGTAAAGCGCGTAGCTAACGTATTTTAACCCTGTTTTCATGGGGCCTCAAAAGTGACCACCTGGAGGACCACATCCAGTTTGCCTTTTCGTCCTTTGTTATCCGTTACGGCGCATCGCCTGATTTGAATGGCTTTTTTTGATAACTCGATCAGATATAAATAATCCATGAGTCGTTTAAGGGAAATTTTGTCCAGCTTCATTTCCACCATGGCCTCTTTCCACCCGCCTTCACCCTTTGCCGAAGAGGGTTTCATGTATTTGATATGGCGTTTGACTCCGGCTTTGCCTGCGGCCTTTTCAAGGAATGAGAAAAGGGTAAATCCGGGCGGCCTTTTCTTGATGACATTTTCCGCGGTATGGGATCGCTGTTTGAGGACCGCATATTCCTGAGAGAGCCGGACCATTTCCTCCAAGCCCTTCTCCTTTGCATCGATGCTCTTTTGCAGGCGTTTACGATCCGCCAACACGGGAAAGACCCCGAACTGAAGAAGACAGAAGGCCGCTACCGCAAAAACGGCCAGTTGGACAAAAAGTTTTTCCCGTTTCCCTAACTGCATTGTCTACCGTACCTGACGTTTAGATCAAAAGGTCTCACGCAAAGCCGCAAAGCCCGCAAAGAAATACAATCCGAAAGTTTTGTCCTTAAAACCTTCGCGTCTTTGCGTCTTTGCGTGAATAAAATAATGATTCTTCATTAATCCTTGGAAAATCTTTCAATCATCGTCCCAACTTAATTTCAAACAACACCCTGTTTTTCCCCTGATCCAGATTGGCGGAACTGATGGTCGTGGTCTTAAAAAGGGACGATTTCTCAAGACCCTGTTTTGCCCGATCCACCGTGTTGTAGGTATCGGTATCGCCTTTGATCCTGACGGAATTGGGGTCGATCACCAGGCGTGAGACCTTTAAATCCATTGGCTCAGGAAGGTGCTCGGAAATTTCCAGCAACAGATCAAGCGCCCGGCTGTTCATCCCCACCACCTGTCCCGGCGTCGCAACACGCTTCAACTCATTTATTTCTATTTGTGCCTGTTTAACGGGGTCCACGATGCGGCTTATATGGGGAAATGTTTTTTTGAACAGGACCAAGGTCCGGCTGTCAAGGGCTGCGGCCCGCTGTTTCAGGAAATAGGTATCCACCCCCATATCAACGGCCCAGAGCGCAGCGATCACCAATAGCCAGGCCGCAACTTTCCTGAAGATCTTTGAGCGATAAAATGACCGTTTTTGGATCTCAAATCCATTTCTCCTGAGATTCGGCCCCAATCCCTTGGCGTTATAACGGCCCAATGCCAGAGAGAGGGCGTTGTCCATGAGTGAAGGGTCCCATAAGGGTTCCGCGTTTTCCCCCAGGCGAATCCGGTCATCACTGCACAAATCCACTCGCTCAGTGGGAATCCCCAGCGTTTCGGCTGCGGATTGCGATACCCCGGGCTGTGTGGCGCCCTGGCCCGTTAAAAACGCTTTTTCGGGGGGCTCAAAGTCTTTTCGTTCGGCCCCGAATGCATGAACAGCATGGCGCACAGTATTAAAAATTGCTGAAGTCTGATCTCCGTAATCGCCGCCGCTCCCATGGACAAACGTGCGGATGAATATCACCCGGCTTTTCTGCCACAGAACCAGGGTTACCCTTTTTTCCCCCAGGTCCAGCAAAACTCCCTTGTCGGGGGTCCCCGGATTGTTGATCAGCCACAAGGCCATGGGGATACACCGGACACACAACACTTCCGGATCAATGCTCTGGGTCTTCAGCGTATCCAGCAATTGGCCGATCACCCGTTTTTCGGCGAAAAAAGCCAGTAATTCCGGTGTATCGGACCGATTTGTGGAAACAAAATCGACCACCAGATCATCAATGGGAAAGGGGACGTTAGGCTCCAGTTCAAAGGAGAGAACTTCCCGTTGTTTTCTCTTATCCTTAAAGGGAACCGCCAGGTTTCGATAATAGGTTTCGGCCCCGGAAACGGCAACAATGCACTCTCCCCCCGTCAGGTTCATGGACTGGGACAGGGTCGAAAGCCCCTGATTGAGGCGCTCTTCTTCACCCTTCATATGAATCCGGGCGCAGGCCGTGAGTTCCCATCCACCGAATCCCTTGAGTACCTGGATAGCGGTCAGATAATCATCATTGATATCGATCCCTATGACGCCCGGTGGCATTAGTTTGTATCCTCCCGGCTCGTATTCTCCGGGCCAGCCTTCCATTGAAGGACTTGAATCGGTTTTCCCGGTTCCCGGAAAACGGATACACTTAAGTGCTGTTCCATTTTTCCCATGACACCCGTTGACCGAATTTCAAAATAATCGCTTCGGGTGGTCAGCAAATCGGCGTCGAAAACAATGTGATCCATTCCCCGCACCTTCTGATACCATTTGGGATCCGCCAGGTCGTTTACGGGGTCTTCCCGGTAAGCGATCATGTCTCGAACCATTTCTTCATTCATCTCCGTTGAGAGGGCCTGCAGAACCACCGGTCCCGCCGTATTGATGTTGATTTTCCCGTCCCCGTGAACGCTCAGATAGGGCATTATCCCTTTTTTTTCAGATGTGCCGTAGACCAGTTCTTCGGAAAACCCTTTTATGAGGGTCAGACGATCCAGGGATGCGGGGGGGGCATTTCCGCAAGCATAGGGCGGCTCCAGGCCCTGGTAATAACCGGATTCGGCGCCAAAACGGGTTATGTCTTCATCCGGGTCAAGCCAGTCTTTGATGAAATCCATCAAATTTGAAACCTCATCCGGATCAAGACCAAATGCTTTTGAAAGTAGAAACCGCTCAAACAGGGCTCTTTGTGCCGGGCGCCAGTCGCCCTTATCATCCAATAGCCGGTTGATTTGAATTTTTCCGCAAAGATCTGAAATTTCCACCATGAAATGCGCTTTTTCAAACAGGGCGGTTGATTGCAGGGAAAGTTCCCTGGATTGAGCCCAGGGTTCCCGAAGGGTGTCCAGGTCATTCTGCTCCTTGTCCTCTGAAAGCACCATCACGGCGCACTC
>CAYSFQ010000047.1:0-15734 GCA_964430575.1 uncultured Desulfobacteraceae bacterium | reverse complement strand
CGGCGGTGTTCTTGAGCTTTTTAATGAAATGGGGGTGCGGGACATCCTGATTAAGCGGATTGGAATTCCAGATCTTTTCGTTGAACAGGGTCCGGGAGGCCTCCTTCGGAAAAATATGGGTCTTGATGCGGACGGTATTATCAAGGAGGCAAGAGATTTCTGCCAAAAGACCTGAGAACCGTAGATGCAGATTGGACAAATTAATGGTTCAACGGGGATTGGTTGAGAGCCGTGAGAAGGCCAAGGCGATGATTATGGCGGGCCTTGTCTCTGTGGACCATGCGAAAGCCGATAAAGCCGGTCACCTGTTTCCCGAATCCGCAGCCATTCGCCTCAAAGAACCCTACCCGCCCTTTGTCAGCAGAGGTGGTATAAAACTTGAGGGGGCTATCAAGCACTTTTCGCTGAACGTTGAATCCCTCGTTCTGCTGGATGTGGGGGCCTCCACAGGCGGTTTCACCGATTGCCTGCTGAAGCGGGGTGCCGGGAGAATCATCGCGATTGACGTGGGCTACGGTCAGTTTGCCTGGAAGCTTCGTCAGGATCCCCGGGTGACGGTAATGGAAAAAACCAACATCCGCTACCTGTCGACGGATCGTCTTGGCGCCATGGCCCAAGGGGCGGTCATTGATGTTTCTTTCATTTCCCTTAAACTGGTGATTCCTGCCGTATCCCTTCTTTTAACGGATCACGCCTTCATCGTGGCTTTGATCAAACCCCAGTTTGAAGTGGGCAAAGGAAAGATCGGAAAAGGGGGTGTGGTGCGCGATCCCGCTCTTCACGAGTCGGTTGTTCTCGATTTGACGACGTTCTGCAGAGAGTCGGGCTGGTCGGTTCGAGGAACGGTTCCGTCGCCCATATTGGGACCCAAGGGGAACGCTGAGTTTTTTATCTATCTGGAGCGGTAGGGGCAGCCCGCCTAAGCCGAAGATTGAAAATAATGGAAAGCATTGATCGACTCATTGAAATCATTCAGGAAATTTCTTCAGGGGAATACTCAAACGACATCATGGGGCTGACATGTGAAGATCAACCGGAGATGGTGCGAACCATTGCGGAAGCCATGGGTCTGATGATGGTCAAAGTGGAGGCGAGGGAGTACCGGCTGGAATTAATGGTTAAGGAGCTGGAAGCATTAAACGAGAAGATCAAGCAGAATACCATTCAGGCGGTATCGACCATGGCCCATGCGCTGGCCGCGCGTGATGCCTACACGGAAGGACATGCCGCACGGGTTGCGGATGTGGCCTGCAAAATAGCAAGGCAAATGGGGTTGGCTGAAGAAGAAATAGAGTTTATTCGATTAGGCGGAATTCTGCACGACATCGGAAAAATAGGATTTCCGGACCGTCTTTTCGAACCCCATGCACAAAAAAATCCGTCAGACCTGGTCAAACAGATCACCCGGCACCCGAGCACTGGGGCAAAGATCTTGCAGGACCTCGACTTCCTGGGCCCAGCGCTTGAGTATGTTCATTGTCACCACGAACGTCCTGACGGGAAAGGGTACCCCCGTCATCTCAAGGCCGAACAAATCCCGCTGGGCGCCAAGATATTGGCTGTCGCAGATGCATTTGACGCCATGACAACCGATCGGCCCTATCAGAAAGGGAAGCGACCTGAAATCGCATTGGATATTTTGAAAAAGAGCGCCGGGGAAAAGTGGGATGACCAGTGTGTTTCAGCCTTTGATGCGGTTTTGAATGGAGCAAAATCAGAATCAGAGGCTGACGAACACCAGAATCGCTAGTGTCCTTCCACGAATGAGAAAATTTGTTCGAGTTCAAGGAAGGCGAAAATTGTAACCGCAGGAATACATGGAAGTATTTCGAGGATTACAATTTGAGACTGACGCCGAAATCGGGCAAATTGGCCATTTGTGGGTGGGCACCGACTAGTGGCTGCCCCGCTTTGAAGCCTTGATGGGGTTGATTTTTGCAGCGCCTTTTGTGGCTTCCGCTTTAAGGTGGGTTGCCATGGTGCAATTGCCCATACGCCATTTGGCGGAAGGATCCGGGAATACCATACAGTATTCACCATCGGTATAATTTACCACTCTTTGACAGCCGACACACCCCTCGACAATCTTGTGACATGCGCCGCCATTAAATCCACACCCTTTTTTGTTCATGAAAGAACATTCCTGACCGTCTTTTACCGTTGTACAAACCATTTTAATCACGTCCTCTCCAATATTTTTTTGAATCCGAACTTGTGCCTTATGGAACCTCGATTGTCAAGGAAAATAGGCATGAAATTTGGGATTTCAAGGAAAAAAATAAATGTAGGGGCACGGTGCACCGTGCCCCTACAGGTTTATGTTGAGCCCCAACTCCTTCAGCTGATCCGGGTCTACAGGGGATGGTGCTTCCGTGAGGGGGCATGTCCCGCTGGTGGTTTTGGGAAATGCGATGATTTCCCGGATGGAATTGACCCCGGCCATAATGGCCACAAGGCGATCAAATCCGAGAGCCATGCCGCCGTGGGGAGGGGCGCCGTGTTTGAGGGCATCAATCAGAAATCCGAATTTAGAGCGTGCTTCTTCCGGTGAAATACCCAGTGCCTCAAAAACCGTCTTTTGAATTGACGCATTGTGAATCCTGATGCTGCCGCCGCCGATTTCCGTTCCGTTCAAAACCAAGTCATATGCTTTGGCCCTGACTTTTCCCGGGTGCTCCAGGAGTAATTCCAGGTCTTCCTCCGCAGGGGCCGTAAACGGGTGATGGACCGCCACAAACCTGCCATCGGCGTCATCATATTCCAACAGGGGGAAATCCGTCACCCAGACGAAGGTGTATTCCCCTTCCTCTATCAGCCCCTCTCGCCTTGCCATTTCCAGGCGGAGCGCGCCCAGTGCGGCGTTGGTAATGGCCGGCTGATCCGCCACCATCAGGATCAGGTCTCCCGGACCGGCATCAAGGTGCCTATTGAGGGCGAGTTTCAGTTCGTCATCAAAAAATTTCGCCAGGGATGATTGCCACTTATCTTCTGCAACCTTGATCCATGCCAGACCTTTGGCCCCGCTGGCGGTGGCAACCAGGGATATTTCGTCCAGCGCCTTTCTCGAGTAGCCAGCGGCCGCATTCTTCACGCAAATGGCCTTAACCATGCCGCCCGCGGCAACAACCCCTTTAAAAACCTTGAAATCCGATTTGTTCGCCATATCGGTGATGTTTTTAAGTTCCATGGCAAACCGTAAATCCGGTCGGTCCGTACCAAAGCGGTCCATGGCATCCCGATAGGTCAAGTGGGGGATGGGGGACGGAATTTTTGTGGCCATGACGCTGGTGAAAAGTTCCCCCATCATGCCTTCAAAAATATCCATGACGGCTCTTTCATCAACAAACGCCATTTCCAGGTCCACCTGGGTAAACTCCGGTTGCCGGTCCGCCCTGAGATCCTCGTCCCTGAAGCATCTGACCACCTGATAATACCGATCAAACCCCGCCATCATCAGAAGCTGTTTAAAGAGCTGGGGGGATTGGGGAAGGGCGTAAAACATGCCTGTGTTGATTCTGCTGGGCACCAGATAATCCCTTGCCCCTTCAGGCGTGCTCTTGGTGAGTATGGGCGTTTCCACTTCGATGAAACCCCGTTCGTCCAAATATGCTCTTATAAAGGAGGCGATGGCATGACGTTTTCTGAAATTCTCAAAAATCTGCGGCCTGCGAAGTTCCAGATAGCGGTATTTCAATCGAAGGTTTTCAGATGCATCCACAGCCCCATCCACTTGGAACGGGGGTGTTTCGGTCTGATTGAGGAGTTTCACCTTTTCCGCTTTTATTTCGATTTCCCCGGTGGGGAGATCCCGATTTTCCTGGCCTTCGAGTCTGGGAACCACCGTGCCTTTGACAGCCAGAACCCACTCATTTCGCAGAAAGTGGGCTTTTTCATGGGCTGTGGTATTGATCTGGGGGTCAAAAACCACCTGTGTAATCCCTTCCCTGTCCCTCAAATCGATGAAAATGAGGTTTCCGAGGTCGCGTCTTTTGTTCACCCATCCCATCAAGATAACGTCCTGGCCCACATGGTGCTGTCTGAGGGTTCCGCAGTTGTGGGTTCGTTTCCACCCTTCAAGCGAATCAATGGTTGGTTTTTGGGTTTGTTCGTTTTTCATTTTTGAAGTATGTCCTTTAAAGTTGATACCAGATTGTTAAAATCCACATGGATCTGTTCCCCGGTGTTCATATCCCGCAAAACGGCCCTTTTTTCAGCTGCCTCGTCGTCCCCCACAATCAGGACATTTTGGGCGTCCAATCGGTTTGCCTTTTTCATCTGCGATTTAAGACCTTTCCCTCCGTAATCCAGCTCCACCCAGAGCCCCTGCTTCCGCAATGCCGTCATCCATTGGAAGGCCAGCAAACTGACGTTTTCGCCGAGGGCGGCGATAAAAAGGTCCGGTTTCTTGGCGTCCACCGGTTTTGACGCCTCCAGGAGAGCGACCACTCTTTCAACACCAACGGCAAACCCGATGGCGGGATGGTCAGGACCGCCAAGCGTTTTGACTAGGCCATCGTACCGACCTCCCCCGGCAACGGCATTCTGGGCGCCCAGGTGCTCGGTCTGAATTTCAAATGTGGTTCGGTTGTAATAATCAAGCCCTCTGACAAGCTGATCGTTCACATCAAAGGGGATGTTTAGCGCATCAAGGGTTGTTTTGAGTGATCCAAAATGGTCTTGACAGCCCGGGCAGAGAAATGTGGGTATGGCGGGTGCGTCCCGGACAATGGCGCGGCAGGATTCCACTTTGCAATCAAACACCCGCAAAGGGTTTAATTGGGCCCTTTTTTGACAATCAGTACAAAGGGATGAGGTCCTTTCGGCCAGATAGCTTTTCAGCGTTTCTTTAAAAGCCGGCCGGCAATCGGGGCACCCGAGTGAATTGATATGCAGAGAGAGGTCCCGCAATCCCACTGTCTCAAAAAGATACATGGCCAGAATGATCATTTCGGCATCGCTTTGGGGGCCCGGATCGCCGAAAAGTTCAACATCAATCTGATGAAACTGCCGAAATCGGCCCTTTTGAGGCCGTTCATGCCTGAACATGGGCCCCATGGCATATAATTTTTGTATGGGATAATTCTGGTACAACCGGTGTTGAATATAGGCCCTGACCACAGACGCGGTGGCCTCTGGCCTCATGGTCAGTCCCCGTCCTTTGATATCTTCAAAGGAGTACATTTCCTTTGACACGATGTCGGTTTCCTGGCCGATGCTACGGCTGAAAAGCGCTGTTTTTTCAAGAATAGGGGTTTTGATTTCCCGGTATCCAAATGCGGAAAACAAAGCCCGAGCTTTGGTTTCAATTTCCTGCCATCGGGCTGATTCTTCGGGAAGGATGTCTTTAAAGCCTTTTAATGTTGTAAATTCCAATGGATAATGTGCTCCTGTTTCGCTGTAAAAATATTCTTTTTTTGACTATTCGATGGTGATTTTTCTGGCCACTTTCCTTTTTCCCGGTGTGTTCCTTTTCTCCAGGTTCTTTATTTTTGAATCCACCAGGGTTTTGACGGCTTTTAGAAGTTCAAGGTGTGACCGGTCAAGGTGTTTTCTGAACTCCGGGGCGTTTTTGGACAACTCTTCAAAGCCCTGAAAAAACTTTCCCAAAGGGCATAATGCTTTAGCGCCACCCGCCTCCCTTTTCTTTTTGGCCATGACGAACTCCTTATTATGAATCAAAATGGATCAATAAATACTGCCCTTCAAAGGTGGCCTTGAGCGAGTCTAACGCCGCAACCTGCCGGGGAAGTATCACTCTTCGTTTGAAGCCGCCGATGCGAACAATCAGTTCATCAGCGATTTTGTGCAACGCTACATCTCTTTTTTCAATAAAGGGCAGTTTCATTTTCAATTGGTACTTTCCTTCGATCTTGGTCAATTCGTAGGGTTTTCCCTTGAAAAACCGATCCAGCGGATTGCGCCCGCCGTATATCTGGTCCCCGAGCTCTTTGAGGCTATCGAAACCCAGAATTTCACCCTTGAATAAATTCACCGGAAAAAAGGGTACAGGCTGAAAATAGGCTTCGGCTTCTTGCACGTATCGTTTCTGGCTTTCCTGCCAGTTTTGAAAATAGGGTTCGTTGACCACATCGGGCAACACACGATTCATGATGATGGCATCAATGCACATTTTGTAGAGGCAAAAGTACATGAACGCCCGCTGGGTTTCTTTCAAAACGATTTTTTCAGGATTGGTGACCAGGCGCACGGTGGTTATTTTTGGATCCGTAAGAAGCGCATCAACGCCCTTGAGCTTTTCAAACAGTTCCTCAATGGCATTGAAGTAGTCTTCACCCGGCAGGGGCACGTCATAGAAGCGTTTGGCCATGGGGCGGGCATATTTGACGATGGTTTTCTCAATTTTAAAAATTTTGTTGATGTACCATTCCAGCGTCGTGGGAATACTGATAAAGCGGAGTGATTCACCGGTGGGTGCACAGTCCAGCAGAACCACGTCAAAACTGTTGTCTCTGGCGTAGCGGTTGATATGCAGGAGCAGGCTGATTTCTTCCATGCCCGGCAAAATGGCCAACTCCTCGGCGAGAATTTCATCGAGCCCGGTGGTGTTCAAGAGGGTGGAAAGATATTTGTGAATGTCGCCCCAGTTTTTTTCAATCTCTTCCTGGATATCCAGTTCCAGAATCCACAGGTTTTCCCCGACTTGGGCAGGTTGACCCTTGCTCTGGTTGATGAGGGTCTTTTCCATGTCAAAGATATCCGACAGGCTGTGGGCCACATCCAGACTCATGATGACCGTTTTGTTCCCGCGTTCGGCCGCTTTAATGCCTGTGGCCGCGGCGGCACTTGTTTTCCCGACACCACCCTTGCCGGCGAAAAATATGATTCTCATGCTGTATTCTTTCTGATAGGCGAGCGTTGTAAATCCAATTAGAGTATCATAACCGTCAAACTTTTTAAAGAAAAAGCGAGGGCTAATCGTAAGAGCACATGGGAATGGAGACGAGAAAACTTCAGAGAAAAAATTTTGAGGGTTAAATCATGATAAATGTGACTGGGGTGGCAGAAAAGGGACAGAAACCGAATTTTGAATTAACGTGAAAAGTGCCAAAAATATTGTCGAAAGATGACAGTGAGCCATGGATGGCAATCTATCAGATTCTTAAGATCCCTTTTCGCCCCTCAACGGGTTAAAATTGGATGCCCGATCTAGAAAACCAGGGCAAATACCACAAATATAAAACCGAAAAGACACAGCAAATTAATTGAAAAATTCCACAGCTTGTTCATTGTTATCTCCCCTTAAAACGTTGTTTATGTTTCAAGACACGACCAAGAGGAGCTCCCGGGTTGCTCCGTATCGAAACTTTAGTGCATTTGTCTCTTATGGAAAGCAAAGAGCGTGCCGAACCTGAGCCAAATGTATCGAATTTATATAACACCATGAATACGCGAATAAAAAAACTTCAATGGCGATGAAAAATGCGGACTAGTGATGCTTCAGGTAGCTTGTTATGGGTGAGTATGTTTTATGCTGAGACGGGAATCTTCGGGGTGAATCTCATAATGAGACGATCTTTTGTCTCGCTAGTCGAAGATAGCCCGCACAAAGTCGTTGGCATTAAAAGCCCTGAGGTCATCCATCTGTTCGCCGATGCCGATGAAACGGATGGGAATCCGAAGCTGGTTGGAGATTCCGATCACAATGCCCCCCTTTGCGGTGCCGTCCAGCTTGGTGAGGATAATGCCGGTCAGGCCCAATGCTTCCTGAAAGGCTTCTGCCTGTGAGATGGCGTTTTGACCCGTTGTGGCATCGAGGACGAGCCATACCTCATGGGGAGCGCCTGAAAGTTTTCGGCCGATGATCCGGTTTATTTTCTGGAGTTCTTCCATAAGGTTGACCTGGGTATGCAGTCTTCCGGCCGTGTCTACCAGGACCACATCGATATTTCTGGAAATGGCCGCGGTCATGGCGTCGAAAGCAACGGCCGATGGGTCAGCACCGGTGCCCTGTTTGATGACTGTGGCGCCCACCCGTTCTCCCCAAATGGTCAGCTGTTCCACAGCGGCGGCCCGGAAGGTGTCCGCAGCAACCAGCATGACGGTTTTTCCCTCGCGCCTGTAACGGTTCGCTATTTTGCCGATGGTGGTGGTCTTCCCGACCCCGTTTACTCCCGCAACCATAATGACCAGGGGGTCTTCGGGTTTTGATGGTGCATTTTCAATCGGTTTTTGGTCCAGTAAAGAGAGGATGTGGTTTTTCAACATCTCTTTGAGCTTCTGCGGGTCTTTCAACTCTTTTCTCGTCACCTTTTCCCGGACCGCATCCAGCAGGTCCTGGGTGGTAGCTACGCCGATATCGGATGTAAAAAGAATTTCCTCAAGTTCATCCATCAGCGTTTCGGTAATTTCTTTTTTGCCCGCAAAAAGGTTGTCAATCCGGCCGCTGAAAGACGATCTGGTTTTTGTAAGGCCGTGACGAAGTCTTTTGAAAACGCCGTCTCGGGTGTTTTCAGGCTTGTTTTCATTTTCCCCGTGGACCGGCGTATCATTGTCCACGGGGTTGGCAAGCTCAGGGCTTTGCGGTGTTTCCACCTGTTTGATTGTTGGGTCTTTCGGGCGTTTTTTCTTTCTAAAAATGGCCATTTTGGGTTGTTCCTGGTTCAAAAAGTGGTTTTAGTTGGTGGCAAACTGGCCCTGCATACGCTGGATGTCAACGGCCACGAGTTTTGATACACCCTTGTTCTCCATTGTGATGCCGAAAAGACAGTCGGTGATAGCCATGGTTTTTCGGCTGTGGGTCACCATGATAATCTGGGAGTCCCGTTTTATTTTGTTTAACAGGTCATTGAATCGATCGATATTGGCTTCGTCAAGAGGTGCATCCACTTCATCTAAGAGACAAAAAGGGCTTGGCTTGATCATGTAAATGGCAAAAATAAGGGCCATTGCCACCAGGGCTTTTTCACCGCCCGAAAGAAGGCCCATATGGCTCAGACGTTTTCCGGGGGGCTGTACCTCCACCAGGATACCGCTTTCAAGGGGTTTTTGTTCATCTGTCAGCCTGAGGCCGGCTGTGCCGCCGCTAAAAAGGATGGGGAAGATTTCTTTAAGTTTCTGATCCACCGCCAGAAAGGTTTTGTTAAATTTTTCGAGCGATGTCCGGTTTATTTTTTTTATGGCTGCGTTTAAAGACTCTATTGAATTCAACAGGTCCTGACGTTGCCCCAGAATAAAATCATGGCGTTCTTTGAGTGCTTCATATTCCCTGATGGCTGTCAGGTTCACCTCCCCCATATTATTCCGCACCTCTTTCTGATTTTCGATTTCTTCCTTTGCCGCCTGTTCATCGAAATCATCCTGCAGAAATTGTTTGTAGATTTCCCTCATGTTGACACCAAAATTTTCCTGAACCCTTTCCAACAGGTTGTCGATTCTGAACCGGATCTCGGACTGGGCCATTTTGCTGCTGTTGATCTCCTCGTTAAGGCGATCAATCTGATCCTTCAGCTGCGAAACCCCATGTTCTTCTTCCCTGATGGCCTCCTTACGGCTACGGTAATCCAATTCCGAGCGACCCATGAGTTCCTCCGCCTGTCGTAATCCTTCATAAAGGTTTTTGAGGGATTCTTTAAGGGCCTTTCCTTCCGCTTCACACGCCTGCCGGCGGTATTGTCCCTGCTCAGTATCCTTTAAGATGGCCTCAAGCCTGTCTTGAGAGTCATCCAGGTAATTGTCAACCATATCCATTTCACGGGCTACGCCTCGCTGAGATTCTCTACGGAGACGACAATCCTCCCTGAGCTTTGAAGCCTTTTCGCGGGTCTGCTCAAATTCTGCTTCAGCCTCTTTTAATTCCAGTTCCTTTTCGTGGAAATAAGCGGCTTCACGGGCTTGTTTTTCCCGGCTTTCGTGAAGTGCCGACTGTAACTTTTTCAATTTTTCCTGCTGGTTTCTCTGATCGATTTCCTTTTGTTTGAGGTCATCTTGAATTTTTCGGGAAAGTTTTTCAGACTGATCCAGTTCCTGGCCCAGGCGAAACAGTATTTTATCAACATCGCTGATGTCGTCCCGGCAGGACCATTTTTCATCGGTCAACCGCTGAACGGCCCTTTGATTTTCTTCAATCTCAGCCAGAATGTTTTCCAGTTGAAAGCTCAGTTCTTCGAATTTTCGTTTGTGGGTGGCAACCGCCTTTTTCAGATCGACGATTTCTCTTTTTCTGGCCAGAAGACCCCTTGAGGCATGGGAAAGCCGACCGCCTGTGATGACACCACGCTGATCCACCACATCTCCTTCAAGGGTGACGAAGCAGCGTGTACCGCTATGTTTCCCAAAAGCGGTCAGTGCCGTCGGCACGTCATCGACCAATACGGTGTTGTTCAAAATATCGTTGATGAGCGGTTCAAATTCTTTTGATGTGGTGATAAAATTGCGCAAGGGCAAAAACTTTGAATCGGTTTTCCCCCCGTTGGTGGAACATATGAGGTCCTCCAGAGGGACAAAACTGCCGATCCCCCTGCCCTTCTCTTTGAGATAGCCAACTGCGGCTGCGGCGTCGTCTTTTGTCATGGTGATCACATATTGCAATTTATCGGCCAGAACCGCTTCGAGAGCCCTTTCATACCGGGGTTCCACTTCAATGACATCGGCCAGAATTCCCAGAACCCGACCCTGGTTGCCCGGTGCAAAATCCCTGGCCCGCATGATGGTTCTCACGCCCGCTTTGTATCCTTCAAAATTTTCCATCAGTCCTTCCAGGCTTGCTATTCGGGACCGACAGCTGTTCAATTCTGATTCCGCTTTTTTTGCCTCCGCCTCAACACGTTTCTTGATGCTCTCAAGCTCACTCGTTTTTGTACCCGTTTCTTCGATGCTGTTTTCGAGTTCCTGAAGCTTTTCCATGACCGTTTCCCGGACCCTGGTTTTTCTTTCGGAAGTTTTCAGGATGCTTTCAGACCTGGCAGTGGTCTCTGCCAGTTCATTTTCCAACCTGGACCGGCTGTCGGAGACTTGTTCCAATGATTTGTTGAGATATCCCGTTTCATGGTTAAGACCCACGGCCTGGGTTTCGCCGGCGCTCATTTTTTCCCTGGCCTTTTCAAAGTTCTCCCGGATTTCTTTGAAAAGTCGTTTTCGTGTTTTCAGCCGTTCCTCTTCAAGTTGCGCTTCCTCCTCAAGATCAGCGGCCTCTCCTTTTAGTCTTAACATTTCCCCTTTCAGGTGGTCCTTTTTTTTCTCCAGTGTCACAATGTTTGTTCTCACGTCTCCCTGCTCTGTTTCGAGGCGGGAAGCCAATTGCGAAAGGGTTTTGAGCTCCCCTTCCAGGGATTGTATGTCCGCTTCCTTTTTTTGAACCCGATCTCTGCAGTCAAAGTGTACCTTGCGACAAGCGGAAAGCTCTTCTTCCTTTTCCTCCAGCTCCAGGTTCATGTTGACGATCTTGGCTTCGTGTCGGGAAAAGGTTGCGGTGAGGCCGGTTTTTTTATCCATAAGGGTTTCAGTGGAGTCTATTTTACGGCCCACATCATCCTTGAGTTTTTCGTAAGTGTTCCCGAAAAATGCCAGTTCCAGATCCTGAATTTTGCCGCTGAGGGCTTTGTAACGGTTGGCCTTGGCAGCCTGTCTTTTGAGGGACCGGATCTGTTTTTCGATTTCGCTTAAAATATCCCCAACCCGCTGCAGGTTGGTTTCGGTCAGCTCGATTTTCTTTTGCGATACCGCCACCTTTTTTCTATATTTTGTGATACCGGCAGCCTCTTCCAGCATGATGCGGGTTTCCTCGGGCCGCTGCTCGATGATGTTTCCGATCTGGCCCTGGCCGATAATGGAAGAGGTTTTATTTCCCAGACCCGTATCCATGAAAACCTCCTGGATGTCCTTTAACCTGCATGGCACATTGTTGAGCAGGTATTCACTCTCGCCGGATCTATACAGACGTCTGGTGACGGACAATTCCGGGTTATGGGCCAAGGCGGGTGGAAAGTCGCCGGTTCCATTTTCAAAAAGGAGCGATACTTCAGCCATTCCAAGCGGTTTGCTGTTACCGGCGCCGCTGAAAATAACATCTTCCATTTTTCGGCCACGGAGTTGTTTGGGGCTCTGTTCTCCCATACACCACCGGATGGCGTCGACCACATTGCTTTTACCGCAGCCATTGGGACCCACAACGCCGCTGATACCGGTCGGAAAGTCAATTTCCAACCTTTCCAGAAAAGACTTGAAGCCATGTATGGATACTTGTTTTATTTTCATCCCGTTCTCCGCTCCTGGGAGTCTAAAATCTAGTTGGATGCGTTTCCACAACCCATAATGATCAGAAAACCTCTAACATAATTTCCGGGTATTGTAAATAAAAAATACAATATGATGTGATAGAAAAAATTTTAATGCCAAGATATAGTACAATTTGTTTCCATTTTGGAATGATGTTGACATATTCTCAGCAAAATCCCTATTATCGGATAACAAAATATATGGGGTTAACCGATGATGGATCTTATGGAAGCGATGAAAGAAAGAAGGAGCACCCGTGCTTTTCTTGAAAAAACTGTGGCCCGGGAGACGCTGGAATATCTTCTTCATCTGGCCACACAGGCACCCTCAGCCATTAATCTCCAGCCGTGGGAGTTGACGGTTGTGTCCGGTGAAGAGAAAAAGCGATTGAGCCGGGTCCTGGTAAAGCGCATGAAGGAACGAAACATCTCCTGTGGCCCGGGGGCGAAAAACCCCCTTTCCGAGGCGTTCATGGAGAGACAGCGGGGACTCTTGAATACCATTCAACCCCATCTTCCGGAAGACACCGTGTTTCAAGAATTCATCAATGAGGGGAGTTGCAATTTTTACGGCGCGCCCACGGCCGTGATCATCAGCATGGACCAGGTGTTTTCCAGCGCCAGGCTCACGGACATCGGCGTTCTGGTGGGCTACCTGGTTCTGGCCGCCCATGGTCTGGGGTTGAGTACCTGCCCCATCGGTTTGATCACAGCATTTGATGAAGACATCAAGGAGGAATTGAGCCTTTCAGAGGACAGGCAGGTGGTCATCGGCGTTGCCGTGGGATACGGCGATCCTGACGCTCCCATCAATCGTGGCCGATCGGAAAGGGTTCCACTTCAGGATGTGGTGAAATGGCGGCAGTAGAAGAAGGCCTTTCCGCATCTGGAAACACTTTCGGCCGAGTGGGCGTGGTGTTTTCCTCCGGGTTTTTCGGTTTTTTTGCACACGCCGGATTTCTGGCGGCCCTTCGGGAAATGAACATCGTTCCTTCGGCCTATGCGGGCGCCAGTTCCGGGGCCATCGTCGCAGCCATGGCCGCTGTGGAAATGGACAATGACGACATCCGTGATCTTTTGTTCAATGTTAACAAGGACGATTTCTGGGATCCCGATCCTTTACCCAAGTTTCTGAAAAGCGCCTTGCGACTGTTCCGGGGATATACCGGCTATCTCAGGGGAAATGGGTTTGCGCGGTTGTTGCAAAAGCTGCCGGCAAAGCGATTTGAGGAATGTCGATACCCTTTGGCCATTTCAGCTGTAGACGTAACCCATAAAAAAGAAAAGATTTTTACTAAAGGGGATCTCGTTAATGCCATAAAGGCCTCCGGGTCGGTCCCCATGCTGTTTAAGCCCACGAAAATTAACGGTGCGCTTTACCTGGATGGGGGCATCAGCGGTAAGGCGCCGGTAGAAGCCCTGGCGGATCTTTGTGATCTGGACAGAATTCTGATCCATTTCATCGCGTCTGAAAATGTCAAAAAAACGGGCAACGGGTTCATGAAAAAGCGGTTCACCCCCTGGCGGATGCAGCACATCGCCATCAATACGGCCCGAATGGAGGATTATGAAAGGCAAAAAAGGATCGTGGCCATTCGTGGGGTGGAGGTTATTGAAATCAACGCCGGTGCACCATCCATGGGCCCCAACAGTCTGGAGAAAGGGCCGGCTGTTTATCAAGCCGCAAAAGCCTCGGCTTTGAGGGTTCTCAATAAAGTCTTTCTTGATCGGCCACGCGCGGTTTGACATGGATCCCGTATTTTCGCATACGGTTCCAGATCGTCATCCGGTGTACATTCAAAAGTTTTGCCGCCTGTGTCTTATTGCCCCGGCACTGCTGCAGGGCTTTTAAGAGCGCCGCCTTTTCTTCTCTTTCTCCGGGATCCGAGGGTTCTTCCGTATCCGATGGATTATCATATGAACGGTTGAAATCTTTCGGCAAGTGGTCGATTTGGATCACACCGGATTCGGCAATCACGAATGCGTATTCCAGTGTGCTCCTAAGTTCCCGGATATTTCCAGGCCACCGGTATCGCATGAAGAGGTCCATCACTTCCGGGTCGATTCCCAGGATCTTTTTCAGGCTCCTTTGCCTCAAACGCTGCATAAAAGCATCCACTAGCAGGGGAATATCATCAACCCGGCGCCTCAGGGGCGGAAGGTGTATCGGTACCACATTGATACGAAAATAAAGATCTTTTCTGAATTTTCCCTCCTGGATCAGTTCCGGAAGATTTCGGTTTGTCGCCGTGATGATGCGTACATCCACGTTGATGGCCGTGTGATCGCCCACCCGTTCAATTTCTTTCATTTCCAGGACCCGAAGGAGCTTGGCCTGGAGGGATGGAGGAAGATCACCGATCTCGTCGAGAAAGATATCCCCGCCCTGAGCTGCCTCGAAACGCCCCTTCCGGTGGCGGTAGGCGCCGGTAAATGCCCCCTTCACATGACCGAACAGCTCGCTTTCCAGAAGAGACGGGTTGAGTGCCGCGCAGTTGAACTGAACCAGGGGGCCCTCACTTCTTCTGCCCATCCGGTGGATGGCCTGGGCCACAAGTTCTTTGCCGGTGCCGCTTTCCCCGGTTATCAGCACCGGCGCATCGTTTTGCGCCACCTTCTCCACAAGCTGGAAAAGCCTTTTCATCACGGTGCTTTTTCCCACCATGCCGCAAAATCCAGTATCATCATTTACTTTTCGGGAAAGCGCCTCGATCTGCCGATCCTTCTTCTCCAGCTCTGATGTGTCCTGATATATCTCCAGGGCTCCCAAGAGGCGACCTTCCGAATCTTTCAGGATCGATGCATCCTTTTTAACCGAAGAATAGGTTCCGTTCTTTTTCATAAAAAGGCAGCGTTTTCCGGCCACCCTTTCGGCTTCGAAGAGCCGGCACCAATGTTGTTTGGCTTCAGATCGGAAAATTTCGCAAACATCACAGTTTAAAATGGTGCAGGGCGCCCCGACCAATTCCCCTGCGCCATAACCGGTCAGGTGTACCATGGCCCGGTTAACGAAAATTATGGTCCCCTGAGGATCCACCACCATCAAGCCATCGGGAATCTGATCAAAAATTTCCTTGAAATATAGACCAACGGTTTTTTTGTCCATGGGCTCTCTCTCTGTTCACTCTTTGGCGTGTATTTCCGTACGCCTGAATCTGCACATCAATGAACCTCATAACCAAAACAACACTGAAAGCGGTAAACATTCAACCATGATACGTGTTATTGGATCCAGTGATCAAGCCTTTTTATCATTTAAGCTTATCGGTTGATTAATCACTTTTATTATTATGGTCAACAACCCGCATCCGCCAAGAGGTCGTCTATGGTAGTCAATCTGTTGTTTTAACAGTGATTATATGGTTTCTAATTTCCATGGCACGAGTATTGCTAAAAATCTTGCAACACATTTCATTGGAAAGGGAGATTTATTTATGAAAAGGTCGATATCTATGTCCGCAAATGACAGTTGGCATTAAAATTGCTGTGATCACAAAAAAA
>CAYSFQ010000046.1:8387-15953 GCA_964430575.1 uncultured Desulfobacteraceae bacterium | reverse complement strand
TTCTGGTGCTGGCCTGCGGTCAGGGGATTCATACGGTCATTGACGCCACGGAGGGTGGAATGGTGCATCCCGGGTGCGACACCACCTTTGGCGGCGAAACCGTCTCCGAATCCCAAATCGATGAATTCTGCTCTCTTTGCGGGGAGTGTATCGTCGAATTTACCGGCGGCCTTTGCCCGTTGACCCTCTGTGCCAAGGGTCTGTTGAATGGGGCTTGCGGTGGTGCGGAAAACGGCATGTGCGAGGTTGATGCGGAAAGAGAATGTGGATGGGTTTTGATATATGAAAGACTCAAAAAACTGGATCGCCTCGATTTGATGTCGCCCTACCGGGAGCCCAAAAACTTTGCCAAGTGGAGCCGCCCCAGGTCCTTGATGGTCAGTCCGGAAGAGGCCACCTTTTGCTCTCAGGATGGAAAAAGGACTGTCAGCAATCAGGATTAATCCGACGATTCGACAGTTCTTTCCCAAATGATGTTTTTTCATAAGGATAGGTCTTTGCCGGATCATCCGCCATAAAACTCAACAAGGAGAAAAACCCCATGAAGCTCAGCACATATTTTGATAAAGGCGAATTTGTTGTCACGGGTGAAGTCGGCCCCATCAAGGGTGCCATTCCCAGGGACAGGGCCATTGTGCCGAAATGCGCCCAGGAAGCCGAAGCTCTTTATGGCCGGGTCCATGCCATCAACGTCACCGACAACCAGAGCGCCGTGATGCGACTCGGTTCCCTGGCTGCCAGCGTGGGACTCAAATCCCGAGGCCATGAGCCCATCTATCAGTTAACCTGCCGGGACAGAAACCGCATCGCCTTGCAGTCTGATATGCTCACCGCCTACTCACTGGGTGTGGACAACATGCTGCTGCTCACCGGTGATCATATCAAGCTCGGTGATCATAAAACCACCAAGCCGGTATTTGATCTGGATTCGGTACAGTTGATCAAGATGGCCAGAGGGTTGATAGAGGGCCATGATATTGTGGGCAACAAGATTGAAAATCCGCCGGATTTTACCATTGCCGGCGTGGTCAATCCCAACTTCCTGCCGCTGGACCTACAGTTGATGAAGATGAAAAAAAAGATCGATGTGGGTGCCGAATTTTTTCAGACTCAGGCAGTCTATGACGATAAAATTGTCGACCAGTTTATTGAAAAGGCCGAAAAGCTCGGCCGGCCGATTCAGTTGGGCGTGGTTCTGCTCAAGTCACCCCAGATGGGAAATTTTATGAACAAGAATGTGTCCGGAATCACGGTCCCTCAGGAATGGATCGATGAAATCGGTTCGGTGGATAAGGGCGATCGGAAGAAAAAAGCCGCTGAAATGATGGGCCGGTTTATCAAAAAGCATAAGGACAAATTCCAGGGAGTGCACATTATGCCCCTGGGCTGGACCGATATTGTTCCCAATATCCTTGATGAAGCTGAGATCTCCATTAACGGGCCCGGGAAATAGTGCTGCGTTGTATTCTTACCGTGTATTCCGGCATCACACCCATAGATGCAGACTGTTGAAGAAGACGATCCCTGATTTGACGGTCGTTTAATCTTCAATTCGCCGCGGCGCTAGCTTCCTTCAGCGCCGCGGCCACAGTCGGCACCACCTGCTTTTTTCGACTCATGACCCCCGGCAACGCCAGGAGACCCGAATCATCGGGTAATATTTTGAAAGCATGGCTTGCCAGTTCCAGGCCCCTTTCATCATTGGCGAGCAGAAGGCTTCGTTCTTCCAGAATGTCGGTCATTACCAGAAAAGCCATGAACAGACCTGACTCCTTTGCCGAGGCATGGAGCTCATCTTGCAATGCCTTAACAGGCGGCATGGATTTTTCAATCTCTGTCAACTCCGTCTGCCCGATACCGATCTCCTCTCCACCGAACCGATAGATTTTCCAGTCATGATGCACCCACCAGCGGGGCGGGGGAGTTGGGCTGGGTAACCGGGCCCGAAACAGGGCGCGGGCAAGCACGCCCATATCCTCCCCGGCCTTTTCGGCCAGCCATCTAGCGGCTTTTCGGTCCCGCTCTGTGGTTGTTGGAGAACGAAATTCCACCGTATCGGACAGGATGGCTCCCAGCATGGCCCCTGCCATGGGTCTTGTGAGCGGCGCGCGATGCCGCCGGTACTGTTCAGTGATCAAGGTACAGGTGCAGCCGAGGGGTTCCACCTGCATTCGAAGCGGCGCCAGGGTGCTCAGGCCACCCAGGTTGTGATGATCGATGATGGCCAGGATGTCGCTTTCGGAAACCCCCGCCGCAGCCTGATCCGCATGGTTATGATCTGTCAGGATCACACGCCTGCGGCTCTGGCCTGCCAGATGACGGCGCAGCAGGAGACCTTGGTATTTTTCCCTGCTGTCGATCACCGGCAGGGCAGCCAAACGATGTTGCCGAAGTTGTTCAAAACCGTCAGCCAACCGATCGCCCTCCCCAATTCGGGGGGATTTCTCATCCATGGCGCAGGTCAGCGGCAGACTCTGCTGGATCAACTGAGCAACCGCAAATGTCGTTTTCTGCGTTCGGAGAATCACCGCACCGCTGGATTCGGCCTTTTTCCGGGCTTCACGGCATACGGATGCGCCGTCCGTGGCCACAAGGCATCCTGCCCCAGCCCATATGGCGGCACGCTGCACATCCGCTTGATCGCCCACGATCACCAGATCACCCAGCCCGACACGTTTCGGGACGTGTGCCTCGGAAAAGGTGGCAATACACACGCGACCCCGGACCACCAAGGCATCCTGGCCAACAACCCGTTCCGCCTCCAGGGTGCGGCGCAAAAGCGCCAGGGGCAGGTCCACCCGTCGGGGCAACTGCAGTTCGGCCAGATAGCGGTCCGCCAGTTTTCCCCGGGCCAGCATGGCGGTAAAGCGGCCCTTCGAATCCACCACCGGCAGCGCGTCAAGACCATGGCCCTGCATGATGAGACCCGCCTCCCGCAGGGTTTGATCCGGATGAAGTTTCGGCGCATCGGTCATCATGACGTCCCGCACCCGCAGGTAAACATCTTTGATGGCCCGCGGCGCCGGCAGGCCCAGGTGGGTCAGGAGCCAGGCGGACTCCCGGTTCAGTTCATCCAGGTGACAGGCAACCGCCTTTTCTCCGGTTTGCCAGGCATAGAAAGCGGCGTAGGCAAGGGCCGAACAGACCGCATCCGTATCCGGATCGTGGTGTCCAACCACCAAAACCTCGTCAATAATGGATGGCATTATGCCGTTTCCTTATTCAACCGCCGTGATCATGATCATGGGGCACTGCAAAATTGTCTTCACAATCAGTGAGAGGGTCATCCTGAGCGGGTTTGCCATGGTATGCCATCCGGACCACGCTCCCTCTCGGGGGAACACAGTACAGATGTACCTCAAAGAGCGCCGGCCGGTGTTTCCTGGCCCCCGGGGTCTTGGGCAGGATTTTGGGTTTATGGGGGGCATGGGCCTGGTTGATGACCGTCCCGCCGGGTGAGACCACAGCCACATCCACATGACCGATGCCGGAAAACGCCGCGTTGAGGCGACGTACTTCCCCTGTAATCACCAGTTTATCACCTTCCTGTATAACAATGATATTCGACAGGGACACCCGTGAAGAGGGGATGGGCTCAACGAACAGTCTTCCATCCATCTGGACATGACTGGGATGCTGGGACACGCATCCTCCCATGCCCACGCAGGTCGCCAAAAGACACAGCAACAACAGGAAAAGCGAACCTCTTTCGTTAAAGGCGGTTCTGATTCTGGGTACCGCTGTTTCTCTGAAGCGTACAATGGGCTTTTTCAAGAGTTGCTCCTCTTTCGCACTCTTATCCGGAGGCGGATTCATGAAGAAAAATGATAAGACGTTGCTTTTCGAAGTAAAAAAATATAAAAAAGTATCCCTGCACGTCAAGGAAAAAGGTCTGTTGAACGGTTAAGAAACAAAGGAGGTTTTCAAATGAATATGACATCGGAAGTGGCGGGGATGGTTTGTGTGGCCAAGGGGCCCAGGAACGGCCCGGCACCCATTCCCGAAGAAGGGAAATGGGTTCAGGCCAAAGAGATTAAGGATATTTCCGGTTTGACCCACGGGGTCGGTTGGTGCGCACCCCAGCAGGGGGCAAGCAAGCTGACCCTGAATGTGAAAAGCGGTATCATTGAAGAAGCCCTGGTGGAAACCCTCGGATGTACGGGCATGACCCATTCAGCGGCCATGGCGGCGGAAATCCTTCCCGGAAAAACCATTCTTGAGGCCCTGAACACGGATCTCGTGTGCGACGCCATCAACGTGGCCATGCGGGAACTCTTTTTGCAGATTGTTTACGGAAGGACCCAGACGGCTTTCTCCGAAGGGGGGCTTCCCATCGGCGCGGGGCTGGAAGACTTGGGAAAAGGCTTTCGAAGCGTCGTGGGCACCATGTACGGCACCCATGCCAAGGGCGCCCGATACCTTGAAATGGCCGAAGGGTATGTCCGAAGAATCGGCCTGGACGAAAACCATGAGATCATCGGGTACGAATTCATTCAGATGGGCACCATGATGGATCTGATCGAAAAAGGTGTGGATGCGGGCGAGGCCCTCGAAAAGGCCACCGGAACCTACGGCCGGTTTCAGGATGCCGTTCAAACCATCAATCCGAGACACAAATAGGGGGGATCAAACAATGGCACTTTTTGAAGGATATGACAGACGGATCAAACAGATCACCGTCATTCTTGAACAATACGGCATCGCCTCCCTGGAAGAGGCCGAAGCGATCTGCAAGGAAAAGGGCTTAGATGTATACCAGACCGTAAAAGATGTTCAACCCATTTGTTTTGAGAACGCCTGCTGGGCATACCTGCTGGGGGCGGCCATCGCCATCAAAAAAGGGCAGGTGCGGGCTTATGATATCGCGGAAACCCTTGGGTTAGGATTGCAGACCTTCTGTATTCCCGGATCCGTTGCGGATGATCGGAAAGTGGGCCTGGGACATGGCAACCTGGCGGCCATGCTGCTCAAGGAGGAAACACAGTGCTTCGCTTTTGTGGCGGGCCATGAATCCTTTGCCGCTGCCGAAGGGGCCATTGGTCTTGCCAAATCCGCCAACAAGGCCCGGAAAGACCCTTTGCGGGTCATCTTAAACGGCCTTGGGAAAGATGCGGCCCACATCATTTCCCGCATCAACGGGTTTACCCATGTGATCACAAAATTCGACTATGACAGCGGTGCACTTGAAATCGTCACGGAAACTCCCTATTCAAAGGGAGAGCGGGCCAAGGTGAAGTGCTACGGGGCTGATGACGTACGGGAAGGGGTGGCCATCAACCACCATGAGGGGGTGGATGTGTCCATCACGGGAAATTCCACCAACCCCACCCGGTTTCAGCACCCGGTGGCCGGCACGTACAAGAAAGAATGCCAGATGAAGGGCAAAAAATACTTTTCCGTGGCCTCCGGCGGCGGCACGGGACGAACCCTTCATCCCGACAACATGGGCGCCGGTCCCGCCTCCTACGGGATGACCGATACCATGGGCAGAATGCATTCGGATGCTCAGTTCGCCGGCTCCTCTTCAGTTCCCGCCCACGTTGAAATGATGGGTTTCATCGGCATGGGAAACAACCCCATGGTGGGGGCTTCCGTGGCCGTGGCCGTGGCCGTGGAACAGGCCATGAAATAAAGGATCGACTTCATCTGGCGCTCCCCCTGAACCCCTGAATGGCGCGGATCCGTTCCAGAACCGGCGGGTGGCTGTAGGACAGAAACACTTTGAGGGGGTGGGGCGTCAGATTGGAGAGGTTATCCACACTGAGCTTTTTAAGGGCCGCAATCATGGATTGGGGCCGTTGATAGGTCCTGACCGCCCAGGCATCGGCTTCATATTCATGGTGGCGGGACAACATGTTGCCGAAAATGGAGAGGATCATTTCGATGGGGGCATAAAGAAAACCGAAAAAGAAGAGGCTGGCATAGATAGAGATATGCTCCATTTGAAATGCCGCAAACAGGGCGGGATTGTTCATGAAGATGGAGAGAATGTAAAACATGAGCCCGGTTGACAGAATGGAAATGATAATGGATTTAAGGATATGCTTCTTTTTATAGTGCCCCATTTCGTGGGCCAGAATGGAAACCAGTTCCTCGGTGGTGTGCTTTGAAATAAGGGTGTCAAACAGCACAATTCGCCTGAAACGCCCAAATCCTGCGAAAAACGCATTGGACTTTGTGGAGCGTTTGGATCCGTCCATTGAGAAAACACCTTTCATCTTAAACCCCTGCTTTTTGGCATAGTCTTCAATGGCCGATTTCAATTCTCCCTCCTCCAGAGGAACGAATTTATTGAAAATGGGCATGATCACCACCGGTGCGATGAACATGAGAAAAACTTGAATGACTGTGAGCGCCCCCCAGCAATAAGCCCACGCCATGGGGCCGGTTTGCTCAAAGAACCACAAAACGGCTGAAAACAAGGGGGCACCGATAATAATCGCCAGCAACCATCCCTTCAAAATGTCCAGCACAAAGGTTTTGGGCGTCGTCTTGTTGAATCCATATTTTTCCTCAATAACAAATGTGCCGTAGATAGAAAAGGGCAGGCTCAGTATCTGGGACCCGAACAACAAAATGGCGGCAAAAATAAGACCCGTAGCGATAGGGCCCCAATGAAAACTCCTGGACCACTGATCCACCCAGTTAAACCCTCCCAACAGAATAAAGGTAATAACCGCAGGCGTCGATATGGAACCGGTAATCAGCTCAAATCGGGTGTTTTCCTTGAGGTATTGCTGGGATTTTCTGTACTTTTCCCCGTCGTAATATCCAGAGAAGGCCCCGGGCAGATCGGTTTTCAGGTGCTTGACATTGAGGGCATCCACCACCAGGCCGAGGGCGTAATCGCCAATTAGAATAAACAGAATGATGATCAAAAATAGATTCATGAACAACTCCAACGGGTCTGCTTACAAGCGTCCTTCGATACAAGTGGTATCGAACCCACCCCTTGTATTGTAAATGGTCGTGATCTTTAACCGTTCGGTTTTCAAAACCGCTTTCAGATCGTCATAAATCCGTCTGGTGACGCCTTCCTGAAAAAGGCCTACGTTTTTAAAGCTGACCACATAATATTTGAGGGATTTCAGTTCAATGCACCGGCCACCTTCCGGATAGTATTCGACAATCAGGCGGCCCACATCGGGCAGGCCGCTGAAAGGACAGGCTGCGATGAATTCCCGGGTTTCAGTTTTAATGTATTGACGGGGACTGTCGAAATCAAAGGTTTCCAGAAAATCGGTCCTGATTTTTTCGGGACTTTCCCATTGAAAAATTTTTCCTTCTGCCTCGATCATGTGGAGGTCTCCTTATACAGCTCAAAGGTAAAAGCTCAAAGGGCATAACTGAAAACGCTTTGAGCTTTCAGCTTTCACCTTTGAGAGGAACTCGCTATCCATACCCTATCTTCATGAAAAAGCCAATGCCAATCCGTTTTCACTAAAAAATGTGCATTGGCGCTAAAAAAACCTTGAATTGTTTTCTAAAGCATGTCATAAGGGAACCTCATTTGGTGAGCTTTAGAGAGTTTGAAAGGATTAGCAACGTGTCTTCTTTTCGTAGCCA
>CAYSFQ010000046.1:0-8287 GCA_964430575.1 uncultured Desulfobacteraceae bacterium | reverse complement strand
CGTGTCTTCTTTTCGTAGCCAACAGATCATCGGTAGATTCCACATGTCCAACGAGGCGGCATCAGCCGCTGCGGCCGCTGTTGTGCCTGTGGTTCTGGGAGGACCGTCGATGGCATAAACCATCAACAAAACCAACCAGGGCTGCGGGCGATTTCGCAGCCTTTTTTTGTGGGGCTGCTTGAATTTGCAGCCCTTTTTTTGTGGCCCCTTTTTTAAGCGGGAGGAGGAATTATTTATGCGAACCGACATCGTTCACATAGGCGCAGGCGAACTAACCTATGAAATTCGAGGGATCATGCAGTTGGTTGAAAAGCTGAACAGCATGGGCATGGAAATCACCCTGGAAAACATTGGAGACCCTGTGGCAAAGGGTGAAATAATCCCCGATTGGCTGAAAGGCATCATTGCGGATCTGGCCATGGAAGACGATTCGTACGCCTACAGCGCCACGTTGGGCGATGTGGAAACACGGAAATACCTGGCCGCACTGACCAACCTGACAAGCAGCGTTCACTTGAAGGAACAAGATATTATTTTTTTTAACGGTTTAGGGGATGCCATCACCAAAGTATATGGGTTTCTGCGTCGTACCGCCCGCGTCATCACCCCGACCCCAACATATACCACCCACTCGTCTTCAGAAGCCGCTCATGCAGGATCCCCTCCCTTGTCTTATCCTCTAGATCCACACAATCGGTGGTACCCGGATGTGGCGGAATTGAGGCGACGGGTCAAATACAATCCCGCAGTGGCTGGGATCCTGATCATTAATCCTGACAATCCCACAGGAATGGTGTACCCGGAGGAGATGCTGGAAGAGATCGTTTCCATTGCGCGGGATTTTGATCTTTTTATTATCGCGGACGAAATCTATCTGAATCTCGCCTATAACGGTCATAAGGGCAAATCTCTGTCGGAGGTTATCGGGAATGTGCCTGCCATTTCCATGAAAGGCATATCCAAGGAGCTTCCCTGGCCGGGAAGTCGTTGCGGATGGATAGAGGTTTATAACGCCGATCGAGACCCCATGTTCGCCAACTACGTCAAAAGCATCATCAATGCGAAAATGGTTGAGGTCTGTTCCACAACGCTTCCGCAAAAGGCCATCCCCAGGGTTTTTGAACACCCTGCCTACGCGGATCACCTTATGAAACGCCGCAAGCGCTATGAACTTTTCTCAGAAATCGGTTACGAAAAATTGAACGGGATTCCCGGCATCATGGTCAACCAGACCAATGGCGCTTTTTATATGACCGTGGTTTTTGAAGAAGGGATGATAAACCGAAAACAAAAATTGGTCATTGCCAATCCCGAAGTCCGCAAGCTCATAGAACGCTTAACCGCAGAAGACGAAAAAATGCAGCTGGACAAGCGTTTTGTTTATTATCTGCTGGGCGCCACCGGCATCTGCGTCGTTCCCCTGACCTCTTTCAGTTCTGAACTGCTGGGATTCCGGGTGACCCTGCTGGAAACCGAAAAAAACAGATTCACGGAAACGTTCGATACCCTTTCGGAGAGCATCAACCAATATCTGGCGTCAGGATAAATCGAACGGCCGCGTCAGGGCACATAAAGGATCACCAGCAACTCCACCGCCGCATCACTCGGATTGGACAGGTGGTGATCCACATTGGCGTTGAAACGATGGGATTCTTTTTCGCCCAGACGGTATTTTTCCGTATCCACAAGAAGTTCCACTTCTCCGGAAACAACATAAACAAACTCCTCGCCCTCGTGCTGATAACCGACCCCTTCGTGCCCCGTTCTGGGGGGAATCGTGACGGAAAAAGCCATCAAGTGCTTATCAGCTTCAGGTGGCGTGAGGGTTCGGTATGAATAGGCCTTGGTACGTTTAGCAGCTTCTTCCAGGCGTCTTTCGGGCGAATCATCCACCGCAAGGAATGCCCCGGAGTCCAGATTCATGCTTTTGGCGACCTGGAGAAGAAGGGCTACCGGCGGTTCCACCTGCCCATCCTCTACCCATTGCAGGTATTCGCCTGAACAACCGACCCGGCCTGCCAGTTCGTCAAGGTCAAGCCCCTTTTCCTGACGGGCCTTTTTGATCCGCTCGCCCACGGGTGTGATGTCTTCGTTCGTCATTTCCTCATGTCCTTTCGTGATAATGCCCCCAAATTGTCAAAAATCTACGCTTCCAGACAAGTATAGGCCTCAGAATTTTTTGTGTCAATGCCATTGTCCACAGACACAAGCACCAGGGCGGTACGGGTGGGAAGATAGAGCCTGAGGGCCGGGAGACTGAGAGCCGGGATACTGAGAGCTGGGGCGGTGAAATGCCGCTGGTCTCTCTGCAGTCGGCCGTGCCCGCCATATTCCAGAGCATCGCTGTCCATGATCATCTGATACTCACCCGGGCGCACTTCTATGGAATAATCATTGTGGGAAGATGTCGGGTGAAAATTGAACACGAAAATCAACCCTCCCCGCTCAAAGGCCAGAACCATGTGTTCAGAATGCTCCATGATGAGGCGGGGACCGGAAACTTCAAGAAGCCGGTACGTTCTGGCCAGTTTAATCATATGGCGATCAAAATGGGCCAGATACGCATATTTCAGATCTGGACTGTCCATGAGGTGCCATTGGCGCCGGGCATATTCATATGACCATCCGTTCCCCTCACGGGGAAAGTCAATCCAGTCCGGGTGGCCGAATTCGTTTCCCATAAAGTTGAGATAGCCGTTCCCGGCGGTAGCCAGCGTAATGAACCGCACCAGCTTGTGGAGGGCCATCCCCCTGTCCACGGCCAGGCTCTTTTCTTTTATGTGCATGTGATGGTAGAGGTCCGGTCCCATGAGTCTCAGCGCCAGGGTTTTGTCCCCCACCAGGGCCTGGTCATGGCTTTCCGCATAGCCGATGCTTTTTTCATCCACCCTTCGATTGGTCAATTCGTACCACATCTCCCCCAGGGGCCAATCCTCATCGCGTCTTTCTTTCAGGATTCTGATCCAGAAATCCGGAACCCCCATGGCCAGCCGATAATCAAATCCAGCACCCCCCTCTTCCCCGGGCGCGGCAAGGCCCGGCATGCCGCTGATGTCTTCAGCAATGGTGACGGCGGTTGCACGTACGTCATGAATCACTTCATTGGCCAGGGTCAGGTAGGTTAGCGCGTCCTCGTCCACGTGATCGTCAAAATAGTCCTCGTAGGACCCAAACGCTTTACCCAACCCATGATGGCGGTAGAGCATGCTGGTAATGCCGTCAAACCGGAATCCGTCAAAATGGTATTCATCCAGCCAGAATCGGCAGTTAGAGAGGAGAAAATGCAGGACCTGGGGCTTGCCGTAGTCAAAACAGCGGGACCCCCAGGCCTCGTGGATCCCCCGGGGCCCCTCATGAAAATACTGGTACAATGTTCCGTCAAAACGGCTAAGACCTTCCACCTCGTTGGCCACCGCATGGGAATGGACCAGGTCCATGATAACGGACAGACCCGATCCATGGGCCTGATCAATCAATGCTTTTAAATCTTCAGGGGGGCCGAACCGGGAAGATGCGGCAAAAAAACTGGAAACATGATAGCCGAATGACGCATAATAGGGATGTTCCTGAATACCCATGAGCTGCAGGGCGCCATAACCCGCCTCAACAATCCTTGGCAAGACGTGTTCCGTAAACTCCCGGTATGAACCGGTTTTCTTTTCTTCCTGGGCCATGCCCACATGGGCTTCGTAGACAAAAAGAGGGTCGGGCTCAGAAATAAAATCGGTATGTGCCCACTCATGAGGATCTGGCGGCGACCACACCTGGGCATTGAATATCAGAGAGTCCGGATCCTGTACCACGCGCCTGGCATATGCGGGAATGCGGTCCCCTTCCCCGCCTTCCCAATGCATGCGAAGCCTGTAATGCATGCCGTGGGAAAGAAAGCCAGCGGGAAGCCTGATCTCCCAAACCCCTTCTGCATTGATTTTTTCAAGTTCAAAGTCCTTGGCCTCCCGCCAGTCCGTCATGTCTCCAATGAAACATATGGCCTTTGCATTGGGCGCCCATTCCCTGAACACCCATTGATTTTCCAGAAAATGAAGCCCAAAGAACTCATGACCCGACGCAAAGTCTCCCAGGCTTGTCCGTCCGTCGTGGGTCAGCCGGGCTTTCATGGTTTCCACGCGCTGCACCCGGGCTCGAATCATTTTCTCATAAGGACGGAGATACGGATCATTCCGCAATCCGCAATCCGCAATCCGCACTCGTTTTTTCTCAGTCATTGATCAAAGGCCGCTCAAGCATTTTTTCGTAGAGATCCATATAACTGCGCGCCGTGACCGAATGATTAAAAGCGGCCTTGCTTTGACGCATCACCCGCATGATTTCTTTGCTTTTCACATTCATGGGAAGGTTGTAAAACCCCATGGCCTGGTCAATGGCCCACGACAGGCCGTTCGGATCGAATGTCTCAAACAAGAAGCCGTTGCCTATTTCCTGGTCCGCATCCATATGAACCACGGTGTCGTGAATGCCGCCCGTATCGCGGGCCACCGGCAGGGACCCGTAGATGGCGCCGATCATCTGAGGAAGACCGCAGGGTTCAAACAATGACGGCATCAGCACAAAGTCCGAGGCGCCATAGGCCAGGTGGGAAAGGTTTTCATCAAAATCGCAGAGCGCCACCCGTTCCAGTAAATTATGGAACCAGTTGATCTCCCGGAAATATTTTTTAAACTCGCCGTCCGCCACAAATACAACCTGCAGATGCTGATCCCAGTACCGGCTCACCACATCATATAGAATATGGGCCAGCAACTGACAGCCCTTTTGAACCGTGTCCAATCGCGAAGGCCAGAAAAAGAGGGGGGCGTTATCATCTTGTATGAGCCCCAGTGCGCTCTGCAGGGCTCTCTTGTTCTCTCTTTTGCCCTCCACATGGGTGTCCGCATGGTATTTGTATTTTAGTCGTCTGTCCGATTCAGGGTCAAAGGTTGCATCCGGCGCGTTGATAATGCCTGCGGCGCACCCGGCCTCATATTTGCCGGCCAGCTCCCTTCGAAGGGATTCTTTTACAAAATTATGTTGCCCGCCGACGATCTCCTCCAGGAATGTCTCACTCACCGTGTTGACAAAATGGGCGGCAAAAACGCCGCTCACCAGAAAATCAACCAGATGGTTTTCCCGAACATGTTCATAGCCTGAGGGGTAATGGTCATAGAAAAGGTACTGCCAGAAGGATGCAGCATCAATGCCCCGGTCTTCAATATAATCCAGCGGACGCTGCACCGTATGAATATTGTGGATGGTAAACAGACAGGGAATTTCGTGCTGACGGGCCATGGCCGGAATCAAGCCGGTCATCCAGTCGTTACAGTGGATCAGGTCGGGCTGAACCCGTGGTATGATATTGTTGATAACTTCTCTTTGGAATGCCAGAGAAATCTTGCCGTTTTCATTCCCGTAATTGGAATACACCTGATTCAGATAAAAAAAGGCCCGGTCTTCAGCCAGATGAATTCGTTCAGCGGGCATTTTACGCCGAATGGCGTCCAGTTTTTTGATCTGAAGGGGAGCGATGCCCGCACCGAACATGTTTCGGTAATCGGGCAGGGCCACATGAATATCGGCCCCCTGCTCAAACAGGGCGCTGATGAGGGTTGCCGAAACATCGGCAAGTCCCCCCGCCTTGGCTGAAAGATTGTCGGCAATATCTCCCATTCCCTTAGGAAGGTAGGTGACTTCAGGTGTTACCAAGAGGATCGTGGGGTTGGCCAGAAATGTATCCATGGTCTCTATGGCTCCTTTAGGCCCCCGCCCAGGTCACAAAACCAGGCGTACATTTGATGAGCTCATCTCCTCGCGGCGTCACCCGGGCCGAAAATCCGTACTGACCCGACGAGGTACAGGTTAAATGGCAGGTGTACAGATACGTTCCATTGCCTTTCTCTTCTCTGACCGTCATCAATTCGGTATGGCTCTCGTAAATGGTGTCAAGGGATTGGACACTGCCATGATAGAGTTCCACATGGACTTCTTCGGGCTTCAAATCCCCCAGGTGAACCATTGTCCTTACGGGAAACACCTCTCCCACGCGGACCGGCTCTGTACCACCCCTTTCGCACATGGGGGGTGAAATGGAAATATCGCCCCATCTTGAGCGATACCGTTCGCGAAGCGCTGCCATTTTTTTGGCCCCCGCCCCATGGTCTTCCATCAGTTCACCATATCTCCGGGATGCCCGAGCATAAAACCGCTTTTCATACTCCTCTACCATTCGGAGGCTTGAAAAGTCCGACAGAATCATTTTCATGGATGCTTTCATCATCTTGACCCACCGAAGCGGGGCCGGACCACCTTCTCTGTCATAAAAACAGGGGATCACTTCGTTTTCAAGAACATTGTAGAGGGCATGGCTGTCCACAAGATCGGAATCGGAATGCGCATCATAGTCCTCTCCTTTTCCGATGGCCCATCCGGTTTCCTCCGTATACCCTTCGCACCACCAGCCATCCAGGATACTTACGTTGAGAACACCGTTTACTGCCGCTTTCATTCCGGACGTGCCACAGGCTTCCAGAGGCCGCCTCGGCGTATTGAGCCACACATCCGCCCCCTGCACCAGAAGCCTGGCCATATGAATATCATAGTCCTCCAGAAGGACGATTTTGTGGCGCAACCGCTCATCGGCAGCATGCTTGAAAATATGCCGGATCAGGCCCTTACCCTCTTCGTCTCTGGGATGGGCTTTCCCCGCATAAATAATCTGCACCGGGCGGTCTTGGTTGCTGAGAATTTCATTCAAGCGATCCAGGTCTCGAAGCAGCAGGTTGGCCCGTTTGTAGGTGGCAAAACGACGGGCAAACGCGATGGTGAGCACATCCTCGTCTAAAGCTGATTCCGCTGCTTCCACGACATTTTTGGGGGCATTTCGTCGCTCGCACTGATTTTTCAATAGACGCCTGCAATTTTTGATAAGACGGTTTCGGCTTCGTTTGTGCGCTTCCCACAGATCCACGTCATTGATGGCGTCAAGTTCCTTCAGGCTCTCCTTTCTCCATGAATTGCGGTGCCAGTTAACGCCCAGTCGATTCTGATAAAACATGGCGTTATCCCGGGATACAAAAGAGGGAATGTGAATGCCGTTTGTCACATGACCGATGGGAATCTCCGCCTCCGGCCGATGGGGCCATACATTCCGCCACATGTGGCGGGCCACCCGGCCGTGAAGTTTGCTGACGCCGTTCAGATACTGGCTCATTCTTAAACCCAGGACGAACATGGACAATTTACTGTTCTCATCGGCGCCTGCGTGTTGACCCCAGGACACAATTTCGTCCACGGAAACCCCCAGTCGGCCCTCAAACTGGTACAGGTAGGGTTTCACCAGCTCCGGAGAAAATTCATCATGGCCCGCGGGAACCGGCGTGTGGGTCGTAAAGACCGTTGTGCGGGGAATAATTTCCCTGGCCGTGCGGAGATCAACACCTGCCATCTCCATGGTCTGGGCCAGCCTTTCCAGACATGAAAATACCGGGTGCCCCTCATTCATGTGAAAAACCCGTGGGTTAATCCCCATGACCTTCAGGGCTTGTACCCCGCCGATTCCCAACAGGATCTCTTGGGCAAGACGAATCGACTGATCGGACGCATACAACCTCGCGGTTATTTCGCGAATATGGGGCGGATTTTCCCGGAGGTTGGTATCCAGCAGATAAAGCGGAATGCGCCCCACGGAAACCTTCCAGATCACAGCCTTTATGTCTTCCGCCGGTCCGGGTATGGTGATGTGGATTTCGCGGTCTTGATCATCGCGAATTTTTTCAAAAGGGAGATGATAAATGTCCGTCTCGGGATACTCCTCCTGCTGCCAGCCGTCCTTGTTGATGCGCTGATGAAAATACCCCTGGCGGTAGAAAAGACCGACCCCCACCAGGGGAAGCCCCAGGGTGGAAGCCGCCTTGAGATGATCGCCTGCGAGAATCCCCAGGCCGCCTGCAAAAATGGGAAGGGATTCGTGGATCCCGAACTCCATGGAAAAGTAGGCAATGGCACCTTCACGGTCATATGCCGCTTTATGAGCATCTGGAAACAGCGTGTTTATTCTGGCCTCAAAAAGCGCCTTTACACGGGCCTGGTGATCCAGAAAACCGGGATCCGTTGACAGTTCCTCAAGTCGTTTCTGCGAAACATTGGCCAGCAGCAGAACCGGGTTTCGGCCTGAATTTTCCCAGAGCTCCCGGTCAATGCGGCGAAAAAGTTGTTCGGCGTCCAGCTCCCAGCTCCACCAGTAATTTCCCGACAGCACCTCCAGAAAAGAAAGAGGTTTAGGTATATTGGGCAA
>CAYSFQ010000045.1:0-16053 GCA_964430575.1 uncultured Desulfobacteraceae bacterium | reverse complement strand
ATCATCAAAACCCTATGATTCATCAACGGATACAAACACGTGCTTCAGCACTGCGCCCAACGTTGAACATCGAATGAAAAGAACGAATTTCAAAAATTTTTGTCGACTGCCTTAAACTAGAATGCCTTCCCATATACGGCCAAAGCATCCTCATAAGAAACCTCCCGCGGGTTGTAGACCAAGGCGCCGTCGTTGATGGCTGCTTCGGCTGTTTCAGGGAGTTGCTCTTCCAGAACTTTAGCATCCCGCAACCTTTCAGGAATTCCGGAAATTTTGTTAAGCTTTTTTAATAGATTTCTGATGAGGGAAATGGTTTCTTCCGCCTGTTCAACAGGCTTGAGGTAGGCTCGCGCGCCCCCCAGAAGTCCTGAAAGCTCCGCAATGTATTCCGGAACCTTTGGGATGTTGTATTCAAGGCACCATGGCAGAAGAATGGCATTGGCCATCCCGTGGGGCACATGACAGACACCTCCCAGGGCATGGGCCAGGGCGTGAACCATCCCCACCATGGAGTTGGAAAAGGCAATCCCCGCAAAGAGGGCCCCATTGGCCATTCCCATCCGTGCTTCCATGTCCTTACCATCTTGTGTTGCGCGAACCAGGTACCGGCGAATGAGGTCAATGGCCGTCTTGGCATAAATGTCGTCAATGGGGTTTTTTTGAAGACAGGTGTAGGCTTCCACCGCATGGGTCAGCGCATCCATGCCGGTGGCAGCCGTAATCATGGGGGGCATGGTCAGGGTCATTCGGGGGTCAATCACGGCCAGGTTTGGATAGAGCTTGTCGGATACAAAACTCATTTTGGTTTCCGTGGTTTCATTGTAAATAACAGCGACTTTCGTCACTTCGCTCCCTGTTCCCGCCGTGGTGGGGATGGCAATAAGGGGTTTCAGGTCGCTGGTAATTTTGTCGGCCCCTTGAAAATCGAGGATATCGCCGGAGTCTGCGGATAGCACTATGTTGGCACCCTTGGCGGAATCCAGGGCACTGCCGCCGCCTACGGCAATGAAGCAGTCGCATCGCTCGGTTTTAAATATTTTCGCAATACGGTTGGCGACTTTGTCGCTTGAGTCCTGGGGCACCTCATCAAAAATATGGCCGATTTTCACATCAGAATCCGCAAAGGCGGATTTGACCATATCAATGAGCCCGGCTTTGACCACGCCTTTGTCGGTGACAATCATGGCCCTCTGGCATCCCAGGAGTTTCATTTCAAAAGGAATATTGCTGACGGCCAACTGGCCTGAAAGGATTTTGACGGGACAATAGAATTGGTAATAGTTAGGCAGCATGATATTTTCTCCTGTTAAAACTGGCTCTATTACTGTTTTTTAATAACGCATTTAAGACCGTTTTTCAAAAGCGCCGGACCCATTGCCGCGTAAATGATGCCTTTGGCCACTAACTGGTAAGCATTGAGCTTGGGCGGCCGTTTGAAAATCTTATTCAATATGAACTGGGGGAAAAGATAGGTTTCCACAATGGCCAAAGCCCGGTTTAATTCCATGCCGTATGAAACCTGTCCATCCAGCAGAATTCGGCTTTCGGCCAGAGCCTGGTGGGCACTCATCTGGGCCGTGAGCACCAGCACGGCGGAATCCAGGTTTTTAAATAGAAAGGTCATGTCCGGATCAATCTTTCTTTTCCCCAGGTAGTCAATGCCATCCCCCCTTTTTTCCAGGGTAATGAAAGGTCCTTTGGGGAGAACACCCAGTGCGCATCGCCTGCCGTCGTTCCATGATGAAATCTCCTGTTTCAAATCAGGGGCACGTTTGGAGACCTCTTCAAATGCAACACCGATGACCGTCAGGGTCATGTCGATGAGCTCATATTTGCTTTTGGATTGGATGACCGGATAAAAGGGGATGCCGCGGAGTTGGGCCAGACCCTTTTCGATGATAAAGTCCATCAAATTTTCTCCTCATTTTTCATTAAGGAACCGATACACCTGAATTTGTATTGGTACTATTGCCTGCGCTGTTAAACAAGTGAAAAGTGATTCAGAGCCATACGATTTTACCTTGAAATAATCAGGTCAATCGGATATAAGCAGGCACTCCACACCTGAACAGGGTATCAAAAGCATGTTTGCATTTCAAAAGATTATTGAAAAGCGGATCCAGGATGCGCAGGACAATGGGGACTTTGATAATCTCCCGGGAAAGGGGAAACCCATTGATCTCGAAGACGACAGTAATATTCCGGAGGAGCTTCGACTGACCTATAAGATTTTGAGAAATGCAGATTGTCTTCCCCCTGAACTGGAGCTCCGAAAAGAGATTCGAACCATGGAGGACATGCTGGACCATATCCCTGACGAAAAAGAAAAGTTTCGACATATCAAGAAGATCAATTATAAAATTATGCAGCTCAACATGATGGGAAAGGGGTCCCCGCTGTTGGGAGAGTCTGAAGTCTATTACCGGAAAGTGCTCGACAAAACGGATCGGAAGTAAGCCAAAGTTTTCAATCCGCAATTGGCTGGGAGACCTTATCCATGGACATGAAAAGGGACTATTACGAAGACGTGCAGCTCTTTTCATCGGGGGTGGTGGTTTTCTGGTTCGCAGCCCTGATACTCTGTCTGGCCTTGTTTCCGCTTTTTGTCAAGAATTACTATGTGTATATGGCCAACTACATGGCCATCAACATTATTGTGGCCGTGGGATTGAATCTCCTGGTAGGGTATACTGGGCAGATATCCCTGGGTCATGCGGGATTCTTTGCCATCGGGGCCTACGGTACCGTGGTTTTCATGGCCAAGGCCCATCTGCCCTTTCTTTTGGCCCTACCGGCCGGCGGCCTGGTGGCAGCCCTTTTTGGCTTTCTTCTGGGCATTCCCGCCCTGAGGCTTGAAGGGCCCTATCTCTCCATTGCTACCCTTGGGTTTGGTCTCACCATCACGCAGGTCATCGGGCGCGTTGAGCTTTTTGGTGGCCGGCAGGGTTTGCATACGCCGCCCCTGACCATTGGACCCTGGCACCTGGACTCGGACCGGGATTTTTACTATCTGTTGATGGTCATCACCGTGATTCTGGTCCTTGTGGCCCGTAATCTCATTAAAACCAAAGTGGGACGTGCCTTTATTGCCATTCGCGATGCGGATATCGCGGCTGAAACCATGGGCGTCAACCTGACCTATTACAAGACCCTGGCTTTTGCGGTGAGCGCGTTTTATGCGGGTATTGCGGGGGGACTCTATGCTTTTGTCCTGCGTTTCATTGAACCTGAAATGTTTGGACTCATGATGTCCATCCTTTTTCTGGGCATGGTGGTGGTGGGAGGCCTGGGGTCTATTTTCGGTGGTATCGCCGGCGCCTGCCTGCTGAGTTGGCTCGATCTGGAACTGCGCAATATCCTGAGCATCCCCTATCTCGGTCAGTGGCTGGAGGCCTTGAGCAAAGACTATTTTTCCATTACGGGGGTGAGTAATATTCAGTTCATCGTTTACGGTCTCATCATGGTTTTGATCATGCTGTTCGAACCGCTGGGGATCTACGGGATCTGGATTCGAACCAAGATTTACTGGCGCACTTGGCCCTTTTGATTGTTGATTGTTGATTGTTGATTATTTTTACTCGGCTGGGCATTTTTCCTGAGGATGTTGTCATGCTCGAATTTATCCAGACCATTACCAGCGGAATTGCCGTGGGAAGCTCCTATGCCCTGATGGGGCTTGCCATGGTGCTGATCTACAAAACTTCGGAAGTCGTGAATTTTGCCCAGGGTGAAATGGCCCTTGTTGCCAGTTTCTTCACCTATATGGTTTTGGATTACTATGGCCTTCCTTTCTATGTTGCTTTTCCTTCCGCTTTGATTTTTGCTGTATTCTTAGGTTTTTTTCTGGAGTTCGCGGTTCTCCGGCGTGCTAAGGAACCCAACATTCTGGGAATGATTATCATCACCATCGGCCTTGAAATGATCCTTATGGGGCTTGTTTCCTGGAAATTCGGGGCTGATCCCAAAACCATGCCTTTTCCCCTGTCCCCTTGGGACAGTGTGGAAATCGGGGGGGTCTTTGTGAGCTCCCTGGAAGTGCTCACCTTTGTGGTGGCCCTTTCTGTCATGCTTATCCTTTTCCTGTTCCTGAAATATTCCAAGCTGGGGGTGGCCATGAAGGCGACCCAGCAGAACAATATGGCGGCTAGGCTCATGGGTATCAGGACCAACCGTATTTTGATGGTTACCTGGGGGATTTCCTCGGTGGTGGGCTGCCTGGCCGGTCTTTTGATCTCCCCCACGACCATGCAGCCTTATATGATGTGGGATCCCATGCTGAAAGGGTTTGCGGGGGCGGTAATGGGAGGCATGACATCCCTTCCGGGATCAGTCTTCGGCGCCTACATCATCGGGATCATCGAGAATCTGTTTGGGCTCTATGTGTCCATAGAGTTTAAATCCGTTGTGGCGTTTGCCATTATCGTTCTGGTTCTGTGCATCAGGCCCTCCGGGCTTTTTGCACGTCATTATGTGAAAAAGGTGTAGGGGCGAATCATCATTCGCTCGTACAAATTGTCAATCATTAATGGAAAGGAGAACGGCATGAAAATGAAAAGATTTTTGGTGGGGTTGGCAGCGCTTGTACTGGTGTTTGGGATGGCCTTCACGGCCGGTGCCGAGCAGGGGGTAACGAATACGGAAATCCATATCGGTCAGTGGGGACCTCAGACCGGACCAGCCGCTCCATGGGGTTCGGTGGCACGGGGTACCGAAGCCTACTTTAAGATGATTAATGCCCAAGGGGGGATTCACGGGCGGAAACTGATCCATCACATGTTTGACGATGGCTACAATCCTGCCAAAACCAAGGCGGGCGTTAAAGAACTGCAGGAAGGGACCGGCATGTTTGCCTGGGTCTCCGGCGTGGGCACGGCTCCCGGACTTTCGGTGATGGATTATCTTATGGAACGAAAGATTCCCTGGGTGGGTCCGTCAGCCGGATCTATCCACTGGATCGAGCCCCCCAAGAAGTACCTCTTTGCGGTTTATCCCCTTTATTTCATTGAGGCCAAGGCCCTATGCCGCTATGCGGTCGAAAAACTCGGCAAAAAACGCGTTGCCATTGCTTATCAGAACGATGATTACGGCAAGAATGGTCTTGAGGGCGCCGCAGAAGCGCTGGAGAAAATGGGGTTGAAGCTGGTGGCACAGATTCCTGTTGAAAAGGCCGATACGGATATGAAACCCCATGTCATGAAACTGAAAAAGGCCAAGGCGGATGTGGTGTTGCTGTGGGTGACCCCGGTCCATGCAATTCGGATCGTGGGGACCGGCAAGGCCATGAAATTTGCCCCCCAGTGGATGAGCACCAGTACCTGTTCTGATTTTCCCTTTATGTACAAAATCAGCAAGGGTTTGTGGGAGGGTATGATTGCCGCCACCTTCGGGGAGTTGCCGGATTCGGACAATCCCCTGCTCCAGAAATATAAAAAAGAAGCCTACGAAAAGTACGCCGCCAAAGGAGAAAGATGGGGCCTCTTCTATTACGCGGGGATCCTCTTTGCGGAACCATTGGTGGAAGGCATCAAGCGATGCGGTAGGCTCCTGACCCGCGAACGGCTGGTGAAAGAGATGGAAGGGATCAAAAACTTCAAGGGGATCGGCGGAAAAATCAGCTATGGCCCATTGGACCTGGCTGAGCCTTATGCCTGTCGCCAGGGTCAGAAAGAGGTTTTTCTGGTCAAATGCCTCAAGGGCGGTAAGTATGAGAAACTCACCGGTTGGATGGAAATTAAGTAAGGTGTTAAGGTGTAAGGCATAAGGTTTTGATCTAGCTTTTTATTTCAAGACCTAACGCCTTACACCTAACACCCTTTTTGAGTGACAGTTTATGGATTTTTTTAAAATTGAGGGGTTGGGCATATCATTCGGGGGCCTGGTGGCCCTCGAAAACATTAATTTCCAGGTTAAGAAAGGGTCCATTTTTGCCATCATCGGACCCAATGGCGCGGGAAAGACCACCCTTTTTAATTGCATCAACGGCATCTACAAGCCCGATCGGGGCCGTATCGTTTTCAAGGACAGGGAGATCCAGGGAAATAAGCCGGATCGTGTGGCCAAACTGGGCATTGCCCGTACATTTCAGAATATCGAGCTTTTTAATCACATGAGCACCATGGAAAACCTCATGGCGGGCCGCCACAATTTCATGAAGACCGGGCTTTTTCGAGGCTCTTTCATGTGGGGTCGCAGGTCCTTTGCCGGGCGTGAAGAAGTCTCTCACCGGCATAAGGTGGAGGAGATTATTGATCTGCTGGACTTGCAGTCCGTACGCAACAAATTTGTGGGTGGTCTCCCCTACGGCACCCAGAAACAGGTGGAACTGGGTAGGGCCCTGGCCCTGGAGCCGGAGCTGTTGCTGCTGGACGAACCCTGTGCGGGCATGAATTCTGAAGAAAAACAGGATATGATTTTTTGGGTCAAAGATATTCAGGATGAACTCGGCGTGACCATCCTGTTGATTGAGCATGACATGAAGATGGTCATGGACATTTCAGAGCGCATCCTGGTCATCAACTTCGGCAAGCCCATCATGGAAGGGGACCCGGAGGAAGTTCAAAAGAACCCGGAAGTTCTGAAAGCCTATCTGGGAGAGGACGAAGGCATTGCCGACGCTGCTTGAAATCAAGAATATCGAAACGTTCTACGGCCTGATTTACGCCCTGAGGGGGGTTTCTCTCACGGTGGATGAGGGGACTGTTACAGCAATCCTGGGAAACAACGGTGCGGGAAAGTCCACCATATTAAAGACCGCTATGGGTTTGCTGGATGACCAGCCGGATAAGGGGACCATTGAATTTTTAGGAAAGCGCATTGACGGAAAGGATGCGGAGGTCATCGTCCGCAGGGGGATCTCTTATGTCCCCGAGGGCCGGGAAGTGTTTGAGGAACTGACCGTTCGGGAGAACCTCATGATGGGGGCTTATACCCGTCGAGACCGTTCCGGCATCAAGAAAGACGTGGAACAGATTTTTGTCCATTTTCCGGTTTTGAAAGAACGGCACGGCCAATGGGCGGGGACACTGTCAGGGGGTGAGCAGCAGATGTTGGCCATGGGCCGGGCCCTGATGAATCGCCCGAAACTGCTTTTCCTGGATGAACCTTCCCTGGGGCTTTCGCCGATTTTGGTGAAAGAAATTTTCAAGATCATTCAAACCATCAACAAACAGGGGATGACCATCCTGCTGGTGGAGCAGAATGCCCGCATGGCCCTTTCCATATCCCATATGGGGCTGATTCTGGAAAACGGGCGGTTTGTCATGAAGGGTAAATCACAGGAATTGATGGAAGATCGGGATGTGAAAGAATTCTATATGGGCATTCGCAGCGAGGAATCCGCCAAGGGTTTTCAGCGGTGGAAACGGAAGAAACGATGGCGATAGAAACCGCACCCCTCATGTTTAAGGAGACCGCCCTGAAATACGGCGACCGAGTGGCCATGCGTAGCAAAGAGTATGGTCTCTGGCAGGACATTTCCTGGAATGACTATTATCACCAGGCCAGATGTGTGGGGTCAGCGCTCATTGACATGGGGCTGGAACCGGGGGATTGCGTCTCCATCATCGGGGACAACTGCCCGGAATGGGTGATTATTGATATGGGCGTTCAGTGCGCCCGGGGCACCGCTGTGGGGGTCTATTCCACCAATGCCTGGCCCCAGGTGGAGCATGTGATCGGCAATTCGGATTCCAAGTTTTTCTTTGTGGAAAATGAAGAGCAACTGGATAAATGGCTTCAGTTTCGGGACAACGTGCCCCACCTTAAAAAAGTCATCGTCTGGGATCTGGAAGGGTTGCGGCATTTTGAAGACGAGATGGTCATGACCTACGAAGAGATCATCGAGATGGGGCGTAAGATATCGGAAAAGGCGCCTGAGGCCTTTGAAACGCGAATGGCGCAGGTGAAGCCGGAAGATGTTTCCATGCTCATTTATACGTCGGGCACCACCGGTCCTCCCAAGGGCGCTATGCTGACCCACCGGAACCTCATGTGGATGGGGCAGGCCATCACCACTGAAAACCCCATGAATGATACTGACGAGGTCCTTTCCTTTCTGCCGCTCTGTCACGTCTTTGAGCAGCTTTTTTCGGTCATGGGACACATTACCCACGGTTATACCGTTAATTTCATCGAAAACCTGGAGACGGTCACGGACAATATGATCGAGGTGTCGCCTACTGTGGGTTATGCGGTTCCCCGTATCTGGGAGAAGTATCTTTCAGCCGTGTATATTCGCATGTCCGATGCCACCTGGGTCAAAAAAATGGTTTTTGGAATGGCCCTCAAAACGGGCAAGAAGCGGGCTTCTTTGATGATGGCTTTCAAGCCGGTTCCCGGTACCCTGGCCCTTCTCTACAACCTGGCCTATTTTGCGGTGTTCCGAAAACTCAAGGAGCGGTTGGGGTTTGACCGCATGCGAATCGCCTACTCGGGGGCGGCGCCCATTTCACCGGATGTCCTCCATTTTTTTCAGTCCATCGGGGTGAACCTGGTGGAAGGGTATGGCCAGACGGAAGGGACCGGGGTTACCTGTGTGTCCCGGGTGGGAAAAGTCAAATTCGGCACCGTGGGGCCCCCTATTACGGGCACCCAGATCAAGATTGCCGAAGACGGTGAGATATTGGTCAAATCCCCCAGCGTTTTCAAGGGATACTATAAAAACCCGGAATCCACCGCGGAAACCATCCAGGACGGCTGGCTTTATTCCGGCGATGTGGGGGAGATCGATGAGGATGGTTATCTCAAGATCACGGACCGGAAAAAGGACATTATTGTCACGGCCGGGGGAAAGAACATCACGCCCCAATACATTGAAAACAAACTGAAATTCAGCCCCTACATTAATGACGCCGTGATTATCGGGGACCAGCGGAAGTTTATTTCAGCGCTCGTCATGATTGATGAGGACAATGTGGTGAAATTTGCCCAGGACCACAAGGTTCAGTTTTCCACCTACAAGGACTTGACCCAGAGCTCGGAAATCAACAAGTTGATCCAGAAAGAAGTTTCGGAAGTGAACGACACCCTGGCACGCGTTGAGCAGATCAAGAAATTTACCATCCTGCCCAAGAAGCTTTACGAAGAGGACGGGGAGGTCACCCCCACCATGAAAGTGAAGCGGAGTTATGTGAATGAGGCCTTTGGGGATCTTATTGAGGCCATGTACAAACGACCCAAGGTTTAACCGTAAGCGAAAACCCTCGATTTCATCTCAGCATACGCCAGCTCCATCAGCGGTTCCAGATTGAGGATGTCCGCATTGTTATAGCTAATGAGGGTTTTCAGCGCTTTCTCATCCCCCCGCTGGTATTTCTGCCAGAGCCGGACCGCTTCAAAGCCGTCCACCCCGTCAATTTCATCACTTCGGGCGATGCCGAGATCCCTTTCAATTTTCTTGAGACCTCCCTCATGGCCCAGTTTTTTCAGAACAAATCGAAGGTCGATATGCCCCTTAGGCAGTGAAATCCCAGGGAAACTGCGCTGGATAAAGGGGAGGTCAAAGCAGGCGCCGTTAAAGGTAATCACGAGATCATAGTCAGCTATGGCTACTTCAAATGCGTCGAGATTTTTACCGTTTACAAAGGTTTGTATTCGGTCACCGTCGTAAAGCCCGATGACGGTGATATCGTTGTTCCATGGGTCATAGCCGCTGGTTTCAATGTCCAGATAGACGGCCCGGTGTTTGAATGTGTCAAAAAGACGCCACTTTTCCCCTGCCGGCAGTCTGTCATTAAAAAAACCGATATGGTCCCGGTTCGCCAGAGAAGCTTCCAGATTTTGACCGATCAAACGGTCTTTTACCGGAGAAAAAACAGGCTTTTTATGGCTTAAAAAATCCTGCCATCTGTGAATTCCCTGGTCCCATAGTGTCTGTTCCGTTTTGGGACCGATCCCCGGGATATGGATAAATGTATGTTCAAGCATGGGAAGCTCCTCAGCTGTTTTCAGGCGATTCCAGTTGCTCAGTCCTATCAGCTAACAGCCAAGAGCTAACGGCTAATGGCTCACGTTCAACATTTAAACATGCCGTCTTCGTACACCACAAGGCTTTTCCCGGATTTCAAATGGGCGGTGACGGTTTTGGGCTCGGTGTTCACCAGATCCCAGTGAAGGGCGGAATCGTTGAATCCCAGTTTTTCTTTTGCTTCTTCGGTGAGCGTAGCGGGATCGCCGTCATAGGTGTCCGAGTAAGAAGCGCCCACGGCCACGTGGCAGTTGCCGCTGTTTCCGCCGAAGTTCTCATCATAAAGGGTACTGGCCATGAAGCGGTCAATTTTTGAAAAACGCTTGTCCGTCAAGGAAAACTCGCCCAATCTGCGGGCCCCATCATCCATATCCAATTGTTTTTGGGTGAAGGATTCCCCTTTTTCCGCTTTAATTTCGGTTACCAAGCCCTCATGGAACGTCAGGTTGACCCCTTCCACATAGTTCCCGCTCCTGAATGAGGGCTGGTTGGCGTAGTAAGTCCCCTGTGTGCCTCGCCAGTCCGGGGAGATAAAAAGTTCAAAGCTGGGGATGTTATGCCCGGAGATACCGATCCATTTCCGCTGATCCCCCGGCGTGATTTTAAGATCGATGTTATCGGATGCCACATGGTAATATTGAACATCCATGTCGTTCATCCATTTTTTGATGTCCATGGCGTCGTTGTAAACGGTCTCCCAGGCCTTGACCGGGTCTGGCTGGTCCAGATAGCAAGCCTTGATGATCTGCTTCGTGTATTGTTCAAGGGTCAATTTGGCCTGTCTGGCCAATTCGTCGGTGGGAACCACGCAGAGGGTCCATCCCAGCTTTCCCTGCTCCTCACGCTTTCGCATGATGTCCCTGAGAGGCTTCATGGCAACGGCCACCTTGCCGATTCGCTTGGCGTCGATATCTGCCAGGTGTGTTAAGGAAGTGGGGCCATGGAGAAAGATCCTGCCGTTGAGGTTCTTAAACAGTTCCTCATCCCATGATCCCCTGAAGACCAATTGATGTTCATCTGATTTTTCATAAAAATCATGCTCCATGATCGTTGTTTTACCCGAACGCATCACCACATGAACCCCCATGTCCAGGAGCTTTCCATGAAGAAACTCAGCCAGTTCCACCGCTGGGAAATCAAACTGTACCATGACCACGTCCCCTTTTCTAAAGGTTTTGGTTCTGGCTTTCTTGAGCCCCCACAGCAGGACATCGGCGTACATATCCATCTGCTTTTTTGTTAGCATAAATTATTCTCCTAAGTTTAAAATGATTCCAACATGCTTTCTCTAATTTCTTTTCCGGGGAGTTGGGAACGGATGGTGCCATGGATATAAAACCCGAGACCCAGGATGCGATCATCGGCCAGTGTGAGGATGACATACCCTTTATCCAGCGCAAGATCAACGGGAATTTCGCCGTTCAGGACCAGTGTTTTAAACTGTGTCATGTCAATCTGTAAGACATTCTTCGTGGCAAAACGGCCGAAAGCCTGGATGAAACGGGTTGTGGGCTTTATAAACTGACCCACCTTTCGAAACGCCCTGAGTCCGACTTTCGAAACCTTGAGGTGTGCCCCATTCTTCACCTGTTCGGATTTCCCAAGTATAAACCATCCCTTCTTTCTTTCAAAGAGATGGTATTCGTCAAGGATCGCTGACGGGATTCCGAACCGTTCCAGCAGATAGGTTGAAACAGCCCGCCTGCTGTCATTTCCGGCCAATTCTGGCCATGAAGAACCCCACCGAATTGACATGGTGGGGGTAAAACCGGGCTGTTCTGGTAAGGCGTTTGTCGTATTTTTCATTGTTCCATTCCGTTAGCCCCGGTTCAAAAACGATTCCCAGATGAATGGGCAAGAGATCCGCATCTCTTTCGTTTAACAGGAAATTGACCACCGATTCATTTTCCGCCGGGTTGTAGGTGCAGGTAGCGTAGAGCATCTCTCCATCATTTTTAAGAAGATCAAAACCGCGCAGGATTATCTTTTTCTGAATGTCAGGGAGTTGGGCTTTTCCTCTGTTTTCCCGATATTGGGTGATTTCCGATGTTTTCCTGAACCTGCCTTCACAGGAGCACGGAACATCTGCCAGAATATAATCAAACGGTTGGCGCAACGGAAATTCCTGTGCCTGATACCCGGTCACCACCGAATTCTGCACCCCCAGCCTGGAAAGTGTATGCCCCAGGGATACATGGCGGTTTGTATAGAGATCGTTACAGACCATGAACCCCGTGTTTTCCATCAAATCCGCCAGGTGAGCGCTTTTCCCACCCGGCGCTGCACACATGTCAAGGACAAGGGCATGTTTTCGGGGTTTAAGTGCCATGGCCGCCAGTGCTGAGGTCGTGGCCTGCGGGTGAATATGCCCCAGAAAATATTCCAACAGATTTCCGGGATAGGGGAGATCCTCGGCAAAATAAAGGGTATCATGTTCCCGGCAGACCCGTGTCATCACAATGCCTTTTTTCCTCAGGGCGGAAACCACTTTCGAAGGCTGGGCCAAGAGGCGATTCATGCGCAGATGAACGGGAAAAGGTTTTGTCAGGCTTTCCTGAAAAAGAGAGAAGTCCGGGATAATGTGTTTATAGATTTCAAAAGCAGTGTTCACAGGGCCTATAATCCTCAGGTTAAACGCATCCGTATCAAACGTCGCGGCAATCTTAGATTTTCCGCTTTTCATTGTCAATTCTCAATTGTCCTGAGCCATTTGAAGGGTATTTCAGACCATATTAATTGATATCTGAAAATGAATATTGTAAAAAGCCCGTGAGGCCTAAAAAAATGGATACACATGTTTGTCCCTGGTGGCTGGCGTATACCTTTGACCACCGGTTGAGACTGTTGGTTCACAATCCGGAAAAGCTTTTCGGGAAATACGTCAGGCCGGACATGACGGTGGTGGATCTGGGATGCGGCCTGGGGTTTAACAGCATGGGGCTGGCTAAACTGGTGGGGAATTCCGGAAAGGTGGTGGCGTTGGATATCCAGCAGAAGATGCTGGATGTTGTGATGATAAGGGCGAAAAAGAGGGGGTTTGAAAACAGGATTGAACCACATCTTGCGCTTAAAAACGATTTGAACCTGCATGTAAAGGCCCAATTTATTCTGGCTTTTTACATGGTTCACGAGGTGCCTGATCCGGATCGGCTTATGGGTCAGGTAACGGACAACCTGTCGGTGGATGGCCGGTTTATGATGGTTGAGCCGCCTTTCCATGTTTCAAAAAGGGAGTTCCATAAGAGCATTGCTCAGATTGAAACATCGGGACTGGTTTTGGAAGAAAGTTACAAGATCCTTTTTGGACGCACCGCAATTCTTAGAAAACCCGCCTGAGATGGCGGTTTAATGGAAAGCCTGATGAAAGTGAAAAAAATTGTTGGGAAAAAGGAGGGGAGATAAATGAAAAGGCTACGATTAAGTCTTGTTATTGGTTTTACCATCTTTTTGTTTGGGGCAATGGCCGGTTTCGCAGGCGCAAAATCAGATGGGTACAAAGAGCTCGCTGCGCCCGAAGTCAAAAACCTGATTGAGAAACGTAAAGCCGTGGTGGTCAACTTGCTGTCCCAAATAGAATATGAAATCCAGCACATTCCCAAATCCATCAATATCCCGATCATAGATATGGAAACAACGGATAAACTGCCAGAAGACAAAAACACGCCGCTCGTATTGTACTGTATGGGCAAGAGGTGACCCTATACCCGAAGAGCCGCAAGGATTGCGGTCAAAAGAGGCTACACGGATGTGTATGCCTTTGTGGGAGGGATACAGGAATGGCGGAAGTTCAATTATCCCATGGTAATCAACGAGGAGTGGCAAAAGATCAAGATCAAGAAAATCCGGCCAAAAGAACTTGCCCGCCTCATGAAAGAGAAGGACTTCTATATTTTAGATGTTCGACCATTAGATTTTAAATTGAACAGTTCTTTTATCAAGGGAAGTTTTCTCTGTCCCCTGGTCTATCTTGCTGACAGATACCAAGAAATCCCGAAAGACCGGCAGATTGTGGTTACGGACTGGGCGATGAAGCAATCTCCTATTGTGGCAAAATACCTCTCTATAAAAGGGTATCCCATATCCGGCGTGCTTAAAGGCGGGATCGAGCGGTGGGAAAGCGAAAAGTTCCCGGTGGAACAGAGGGAGGCCACAAAAAAGCTGCTTCCGCTGAGTCTTCCCGAAAGCAAGTAGGGATGGGAGAAGGGTTCATTTGAAATCAGGTAATTTCCAAACAAACAAGGTTGCACCCAAAAGGAGAATAGTCCTCAAGATTGTTCTGTTGTTCCTGCTGCTGATGACTTCAGTGATCGGTACAGCCGCCTACTCGACCATTTTAGAAAGCAGGCGGGCTGACGATCTTTTCTCTCGGGAGTTACTCAGAAAGATCGAGATCGCCGACTCCGTTCAGAACGGACAAATCGAAAAATTAAGAATTATTTCCGGGATTGTTAAAGAGCAGAACCAAAGATATTGCGATTTCCTTGATTATGATAACTTATCCGCATTGACATTTATGCTCAAATCGATCTCAACCATACACGGCATCGACCTTGCTTTTGTCTTTGACGAAAATGGAGACCTCGCAACCACCTTCCCAAAAGGGCCCCATGTGAAAGACCCTTCTATTTACGGGAGCCTGATAAGAGACCCGGGGGCGAGAACGCAAGTGGAGCAGATGTCGGCAGCGGTGCTAATCGATCAGATCCCTGATTTCATCTTCAGTTCCAAGGACGACCAGGTTTTGTGCTTTAAATCAGTCATCTCTCTATTGCACGACACAGGTGAGATCTATGGACATGTGGTGCTGGTAAAACTCATCAACGGGAACAAGAAGTTTGCGAAAAGGATGGCGGATCTTTCAAAGTCGAACATTGTTTATTACGACATGTATGGTAAGGTTATCCTGACAAATTTTACCGAATCAAAAATCCCTTACCCCTCAAAGGGGATTGTAGCGCTTAAAGGGGGAGAATATCGTACCAAGGGAGTCGATGTGACCGATTCAAAAGGGCAGGTCGTCGGTAGGTTGATTGTGGCAGTGGACAATAAACCGTTTCTCGAAAAAAGGCGTTATCTCCTGTTGCGCAATCTCATTCCTTTTTTTACGACCGCAATAATCTGCCTTTTCCTTTTCTTTCTCCTGAAAACCCGGGTTTTTGAAAAAATCAGACAGTTGATTGTTGTCTTGCGAGGGGTAATGGAAGGAGAAGGGGACTTGAGTATCCGGCTGCAGATTCCGCCGGAAAAGGCAGCAGATAAAAACATCGATGAAGTTGAGCAGATGGGCATTGATTTCAATCATATGATGGACAAATTGGAAGGGGCGTACGACCAGCTTGCTGAGGCTCGGAAAGAAGCGGAGAGAGCAAATATATACAAGAGCGAATTCCTGGCCAACATGAGCCACGAAATCCGTACGCCCATGAACGCGGTCATCGGGTTCAGCGATATCCTGATCGATACAGACCTGGATGACGCCCAGACAGATTATGCCAAAACCATCAAAAGGAGTGGGGATGTCCTCCTTTCTCTCATCAACGATATTCTCGATTTCTCCAAGATCGAGGCAGGGGAACTACAGTTTGAGAAGATGGACTTTGATCCCGAACTTGTCGCCTATGATGTTTGTGATTTGATTCGCCCCAAGATCGGATCAAGACCTATCGAAATCCTCTGCCGTGTGGGAGATAACGTTCCTTCTCTGGTGAGTGGGGATCCGACGCGATTCCGCCAGGTTCTTACCAATCTGATGGGCAATGCCCCCAAATTTACCGAATCCGGAGAGATCGAACTTTCCCTCTACGTTGAAGAAGAAAAAGACGGGGAAGTGAAGCTTCATACCGCAATACGGGATACGGGCATCGGCATCCCCAAAGATAAATTGTCCCGCATTTTTGACCCGTTTCAACAGGCCGACGGCTCAACTACCCGAAAGTATGGCGGAACCGGATTGGGATTGTCCATATGCAAAAAGATAGCGAATCTCATGAATGGCGATGTCTGGGCCGAAAGCAATCAACAATCATCAATCGACAGTATCCTATTCAAATTCCCTGGTAGATTCAGCTAAAAAAATGATGAAATGAAAA